>CAYUFG010000169.1:0-4466 GCA_964443815.1 uncultured Halobacteriales archaeon
GGCCCCGTCGTCGCGCCGCCGACGTTATAGGCGACGAACATCGTGGCGACGACGCCCAGCCCGAAAAGGATCACACCCGTCGTACGATGGTGGTGGCGAAAAGTGCGTTGATCGGCGAGCCACAACACGGAAGACCACTGGACGGCAACCGGAGGCCGATGCCGATTCGACGCAGTGGGACGCCCGGCTCATGAACTTCGCCGGTCACTCCCTCTTGGGGCTGATCGCGGGCACCCTCGCGGCGCTCGCCGTCGCCGCCGTCGCGCCGCGGACGCTGTCAACGCTGTCGATACCGTTGCTCGTTCCCGCCACCGTCCTCGTGCTAGTCTACCTCGGTAGCGTCTACCCGGACGTCGATCTGCACGACTCGATTCCCCGTCGCCGAGTCCTACCGTACCTCCAGGCCGGGGCGGTCGGCGCCGTCGCATTCGCCGCCTTCTACGTCTGGAACGCGTACGTGACCCTCGGACGCAACCTCCTTGCGCTCGTCGACGTTTCCGTTGGGCCGACCATCGCCGGCGGGGTCGGTCTTTTTGTACTGGTGGTTGCTGGTGTGCTCGCTGTCGAACCGGTCCTTGACGTCCTGACGGGCGCCCATCGCACCTGGACGCACAGCGTCGCCATCCACGCCGTCGCCGCGGGGACGCTGTCGATCGCGGTCTGGCTATTTGCACCGGTCGGCGGCAGCGACCGGCTCGTTCTCGCCTGGCTGCCCTTCGCGTTCGTCCTCGGCGTGACGGTACACCACCTCGCCGACGATGTCGGCTGAGTCACTGCGACGGGGCGGTCACGAACCCGAGGTCGAGCGGCAGGTCGCCCCTGGCGTAAGCCTGCTTGCGACCGTCCGGCCGGTAGCGGTACACGACGACGGGCTCGTGACCCACCGCCGGCTTGCCGTCGAGTAGCGTTTGCCACTCGTCGGCCTCGAAGGAGGTACAGTCGACCAGTAGCAGGGCGTTCGGTGCCGCCCGAAGCTGCGTGCTGCGTTTGCCGTCGACCGTCTCCTTGATCGCGGCCGCGGGCGTTCCTGCGCGGCGGCGACGTGGCGGCTCGGGCCGCGTCACTTCGACGAGAGCGTCCACCGACGGGACCCGGAAGTCGAGGTGGTGTCCGTCGGCGACGCCCGGCTCGGGGACGACCTCGTACCCGTCGTCCGTCAGCAGCTTCGCAGCGTTGAACTCGGCCATCGTCGCGCGCATCCGGACGCCGTCACCGCCCTCGCTGGTGCCTAACTTCGATGCCATCTCGTACCGGTAGTCGTCGAGCCCGCCGGTCCCGAGGAACTCCTCGTAGAAGCCGAGACCTTCGTCGCGTGTGGCGTTCGGGAACCCGGAAGCCTCGTCCCGGAAGAACGCTCGCGTCGTCTCGGCGCCGTCCTTCGAGCAGAGGACGGGCAGGAAGAACTCGAGGACGTGCTCGTACTCGGCGAGCCAGGGCTCGGCCATGGCCACCTGGGCGGCAAGTTCCCGCTCGGCCCAGTCGCCGAGCCCGTCCGGGGCATCCCGCAGTTCCAACTTGTCCGTCCGCCAGAGCGTCTCCGGCGTCTCCGTGTTGCCAAGCCAGAAGGCTTCGCGGTCGCTCCAGGTGAACAGCGCGAGATCGCCGTTGTCCATTTCGAGGCGTCTCGCGGCGTACCCCTCCGGCGGCGCGTACCAGGGAGTCGAGAGCGTCGCGCCGAAGCGCTGGTCGAGCGGGCGCAGCAGGGCCGACTCGACGCGACCCAGTGTCCAGGCCTCCGTCGAGTGGCGAAAGCGAAGCGGTCCGGCCACGCTGACTCTACGTTGTCGCCCCGTTTACCCCTTGCGTCGCCAGACTCAAAGCCGCGTTTGACTCTGCGCTGCCTTATCGGCATTTCAGCACCCATCGGGCTCACATGGTCCGAGAGGTCCCCAGCACGATCCTCGTGGTCTGTCTTCTCCTCGGTGCCGCGCTCGCAGCCGGTCTGGCGCTGGCGGCTGTCAGCCCCACGCCGCCGACGGATGCGTCAACCGAGGTTGGACCCAACGAGGATGCATTCGCCAACCTCACCACCTTCGATAGCGCTGCCGATTTCCGGTCGTACGTGGACCGCGGTCGCCGGTCGGTGAACTACCACGTCACGGCGACGGGCGCACCCGAACCGGAACTGGCCCGGGCGACCACGGCTGTCGACACCGGCGGAGACGGGGGCTCCGCGGGAAGTCAGATCGACGGTGGGCAGGCCCGCGTCGGCCGGACAAACGTGCAGGTGTCTGGCCTCGACGAGCCCGATCGGGTCAAGACCGACGGTAGCGCCTTCTACTACGCCCCCAGTGCTGGTCCGGTCGTCCAGCGGGACACCAGACCGGGCACGGACAGCATCAGGCCGGTCACCCGGTCAACCCGGACACACGTTATCGACGCGAGCGAGCCCGCCGATCCCCGGCCGATAGCAGCGATCAACCACAGTGGACGGTTACTCCGGACCGGCGACCGGCTGGTCGTGCTCGGCGACGAGCGAATCTTCGGGTACGACGTGACCGATGCGGCGAATCCCGAGCAGGTCTGGACGGTACCCCTCGAAGATCGCCTCGTGACGGCCCGCGAGCGGAACGGGACGGTCTATCTCGTCACGCGGTCACCGGTCCACGACGATCCCTGTCCGATCGAACCGCTTGGCGCGGACGCCGGCATCCCCTGCACCGACGTCTACCACCCGCGATCGTCGCTCCCGGCGGACACCACATACACGGCATTCGCCGTCGACGCCGGTGACGGTGCGGTCCAGGACTCGGTGAGCTTCGTCGGGACCGGCCAGAACTCGGTCGTCTACATGGCGCCCGACGCGTTGTACGTCAGCTACACCGAGCGAAGCGACCGCGGCGAACTGATGGCGGACTTCCTCGTTTCGGACTTCGAGCGCACGCCCACAAGCGTCGAGTCGCGCATCCGTCAGATCCGCTCGTACGAGTTGTCGCCCGAGTCGACACAACGTGAGATCCGCCGGGCCGTGCGGTCCTGGCTCCGATCGGTGGGTGGCAGCGAGCGCCGCGCGATCGAGCAGGCTCTCTCCACCGAATTCCAGGCGTACCTGGCGGAAAACCAGCGTAACATGAGTCACACTGGAATCGTCCGCGTTCGCGTCGCCGACTCTGATTTAACCCTCGAGGAGACCGCGACCGTTCCCGGACGACCGTTGAACCAGTTCTCGATGGAGGAGCACAACGGTACGCTCCGGATCACCACGACCATCCCGGCCGCCGGCGACGCGGAGAGTGTCGCCGACCTCTACACCCTCGACGCCGACACGATGGAGCGACTCGGAAGCGAGACCGGCATGGGCGAGGGCCAGCGCGTCTACGCCGTCCGTTACGTCGAGGATACCGCCTATGTCATCACCTTCCGGCGGGTCGACCCGCTTCACGTCGTCGACCTCGAAGAACCCGGCGAGCCAACGGAGGTGGGCACGCTCAAACTGCCTGGCTTCTCCACGTACCTCCATCCCGTCGACGACGAGCACGTGCTCGGCATCGGCGAGGAGGATGGCCAGGCGAAGGCGGTCTTGTTCGACGTCAGCGACCCGACCGACCCGACGGTCGCCGACGACGTGTTGCTCGACGCCGGTTGGTCGGCCGTCAGCGAGTCACACCACGCGTTCACCATCGACCGCAGGCACGGCGTGGCGTTCATGCCAGCCGGGGGCACCGGCACCGTCCTCGATTATACGAACGGCACGCTGTCGGTCGAACGGACGGTGTCGACTGACGGTGACGCTGAGCGAGCCCGCTACGTCGGCGACCACCTCTACGTGTTCGCCCGCGGCGAAATCGCCGTCGTCGACGAGACTGACTGGACTATGGCCACGCGGCTCGACCTGCCCGAGGCGTAGCCCGCTAGCCCCTAGCTTTTTGGCCAGGAGCGACCCAATAACGGGCTGATGCGGGGGATGGTCGTGGTGGGGCTGCTGGCGCTCGCCATAGCCGCGGCCGGCGTGGCCGCTGCGAACGAACTGCCGATGGCCGAGGCCGGCCTGGACCAGGAGAGCCGCGTCAACTCGACGGTCTACCTCGACGCCGGCGGCTCACTCGACCCCGACGGGAAGCTCGTCGAGTACGCATGGGAGATCGAACGGCCGAACGGGACGACGACCGTCCCCGATTGCGAGACGTGTTCACTGACGCACTTCGTGCCGATGCGTCCCGGCCAGTACAACGTGACCGTGACGGTGACGGACGACGACGGCGCCACGATGAACGACACGATGTACGTCTCTGTCGAGGGTCGAGTTATACTGCCGGCGCCGGGTTCACCTGATGGGGTCTCCGGCGGGGCGGGGGGTGGTGGCGTTCCCGGGGGGAACGCGGACTCGGTGTCCTACAACTACCAGAGCGGGAACTTGTGGATCGATCTCGCAGCCGGCTCGAATAACGTACAGTTGAGTGGTGCAGAGCGGGATCCGGGTGAATACGGTGCCGACTACAATGCGTGGATGACGGACGAGGAGATAG
>CAYUFG010000170.1:0-4444 GCA_964443815.1 uncultured Halobacteriales archaeon
GCACTCAGTCGTCTCGGACCATGTAGAATGTACCGAAGATTTCGTCGGTTCTCTCAGTCGTGGAGGGTTTCGCTCGAGCCGGTGAGGGCAGAGATCGGGTGGCTGCACCGCTCATTGCTGGAAAATGGGGGCCGCCCGATGGGCGGACGGCCCCGGGTCAAGTGTGGGTCGGGACTGGCGTGGCGGGTCGAGTGGCGTTCCGTGACTGCGGTTCCCTAGGCCGACGGACGTGCCATCGCACCACGCCACCGTGTAGTAGGCACGCGAGACTTCAAAACGGTTCTGCCCAACGTGCAAGTGAATGTGAACAATCGTTATATACCTCCGGGCCTATCGTCCACAAGCCGGACGCGGGTGCTCGTGGTTCGGGACTGATGGCGGGTACGTGGCAGGTCCCGTGTCCGGTTTTCGATTCTCGGCGGGGTCTCACTTGACCGCGGCCAGGGCCTCGCCGGCGCCGGGAACGCCGTCCGCCTCACACCGCTCGAGCTCGGCGTCCAATCCACGAATTTGGCAGGCTCGAACCGCCTCGCAGGCCGCCGCCCGGACGTCCCGCTCGTCGTCGGTCAACCGCCGGCGGAGGATCGGCTCGACGTCGAAATCCGCGGGGAGCGCCTCCCTCCCGAGCGTCGCGAGCAACCGACAGGCGTCCCGGCGCACCGCCGGGGACGCGTGTGTCAGGCAGTCGGGCAGCCATCCCTCGGGGTCGCGGACGTGAGCGGGGTCGAGCGCCGCGAGCGACCGGAGCGTCCCGATGGCGTTGACGGTGCGGTTGTCCATCGCGCTGTCGTGGTCGATCGGTTGGGTCTCGAGTACGGCGTTCACGCCGGCGGCGTGGGGCTCGAGCTTCGCCGGCGCGCCGGCCGATAGCTCGTTCGCCAGGTAGAGCGCGTCGAAGCGCGTCGTCTCGTCGGTCAGGTAGGTCTCGAAGTGCTCCGGGAGCTGGACGGCCTCGGGGTACTCGCCGGCGACGTTCGCGAGCACCTGCAGGCCGACCTCGGTGACCGCCGGCGAGGCACCGGTATCGAGTTGTGTGCGGACGCGGTCGGCGACCTGGTCCGGGTCGTCGACGGCGAGGGCGGAGAGCAGCCTGATCAGGCCACGCTTGAGGCGGACCTGTTCCTGGTTCGACTCGATCGTCGTCGTGAGGGCCGCGAGCATCCCGTCCTCCTCGGGATCGGCCGGGACGGTGATCGGGGCGTGGCCCGCCGCGAGGATGTCCTCGAGGTGGGCCCGGACGGCCGAGGGCTCGGCCTCCGCCCACGCCGCGAGCGCGTGGACGGCGGCGATCCGGACGCTCTCCTCGGGGTCATCGAGCAGGTCAACGAGTGCGGTGACGATCCGCTCGACGTCGTCTGCGGACACCTCGGCCGAGACGCCGGCCACGTACTGTAGCGTGCTGATCGCCTTGTCGCGCACGAGGTCGTACGAGTCGTCGAGTGCGTCGATCGCGGCCGGCACCGCCGCGACGGCGACGTCGGGGTACTTCCTCGCCCCATCGGAGAGCTTCGAGGCGGCGCCGGACCGGACGACCTTCTCGCTCGACTGCAACTCCTCGCGGATGGTGTCGAGCGCCGCCTCGAAGTCCGAGGGCTGAGCGAACTCCGTCTCGAGCGGGTCCTCGCCCGACTCGCTGACGATCGCCTCCTCACTGCCGAGGTCGCGTCGGTCGCCCGTCCGGATGTTCTCGGCGAAGCGTTCGGCGTCGGCCGTCGGGAGCAGAAACTGCCTGTAGCTCGCCGCGTCCTCGAGCGGCATGCCCCCGACGACGTCCTCGCCCTCGCCGGTCTGGACGGCGACCGTCGCGGGCAGCTCCAGCGGGTCGAGTACGAGCGAGGCGAGCGCGAAGACACCGGCCGGGATCGCCGCCGCGCCGAGGTCGTTCGTGATGACGAACAGCAGCACGAAGAACGCGCCCGCCGCCGCGAGCATGTAGTTGCGCACGTTCCGGTGCGAACCCGGCGAGACCGAGACGTCCGTCACGTGTCCGGGAACGACGAGGTACTCGTAGGCGATCTCGTAGTAGGCGTTCTCGAAGGTGCCCGAGTACTCCTGGAAGTCGATGTCCGCCGTCGCGAGCTTCTGGGTCACGGTGTCGAGGTCGATCGACTGCGCCTGGATGCCGTCGCCGACGGTCGTGACCGCGGCCGGTTGGCCGACGGTCCCCGATGTGAGCGGGTCGTCCTGGTGGGCGTCGAAGGTGTCCGCCTGCACCGTCTTCCGGATCGACTCGACGCTGTACCACCCGACGAACCCCGCTCCGACCACGACCATCGCGACCGCCAGCAGCCAGTGGCCCAGCACCAACAGCGCCACGGCGGCGAGGACGCCGGGGAGGAACGTCAGCATCCGCGAATCGCCCGAGTGCTTGGCGAGCCGGCGGACCGACACCAGGTTGTCTACTGCGCAGTACACCGTCGTCGGCTCGCCGTCGTCGCCGTCGACTTCGAGTGCCACCTCGTCCGCGGCCGCGTCGCTCGACATGCGCGCCGGTAGTGACTGGGATTTATATAAAACTCCTTCCATTATCGGCGTAGAAGGGAGCCGTCTCGATGGTCTCAGTCGTCGACCTGCTCGTGTCGATCCCGCTGATCGGTATCGGGCTGATCCTCGCGTTCGCCGGTCGGGACATCTACCACTCCATGATCCGGCTGTTCGGCTTTCTCTCCGGGTTCGCGACGACCGTGCTGGTGTCGACGCCCTGGCTGGTGGAGGGCTGGGCCAGTCAGGGGCTGGCCGCGGTGGTCGTCCGGCTGGGGCTCGCCGTCGCTGTCGCGATGCTGTTCGGCTTCATCGGCATGCACGTCGCCTGGTTCGTCTACCGCTTGACGATTCAACTCCCCGGCATGGTCGCGGGGCTCGCGGTCGCGGCGCTCGTGTTCGCCCCGCTGGAGGGGCTCGATCTCCTGTTCCTCCTCATCGCCGCGTGGATCGGCGGGTGGCTCGCCTGGCAACTCCACGAACTCCTGTTGGTGGTGAACACCGCGTTGCTTGGCGGCGTGCTCGTGGGTGTTGGCGTCGCGGGCTCACGGCTCTGGGCGTTGCCGATCGTGCGACGCCCTGGCCGACTGCTGTCCGACCCCGTCGGCGTGCTCGAGGCGTCGCTGGCGGTGGCCGAGATTTTCGTGATCACGAGTATCGTGGTGTTCTGCCTGGGGTTGGTGGTTCAGTGGGGAATCCTGTCGCTGGGGGGTCTCACTGCCGGGCTGCCGAGCATGTCGTCGCTCGTTCCCACGGGCGGGGACGGTGACGAGCCGGCGGAGGAATCCCGGCGAACGGTGACGAAGGGCCGCCGCGCGACGGAGTCGGCGACGCCCACCGAATCGCCCGACGACGAGTCGGGTTTCTACGAGAAGTGATCGATCCGTGGGGCGACTCGACCGTGAGCAGCGGGCTTAATCCGAGCAAATCCGCGTTGACGGTTTGCCCCCTTGAAGCCCGTCGGCGTCGAAGCCCGGATCGGACGCACCCGCGTCCGGATACATATGTCAGACACTGACCGACTAGCACGCGCCGGACCGCTCTCGACGGACACACTCACGCCGCTCGTCCGGGAGGCACTGATCGTGGTCGCCCTGGTCGCGTTCGTTGGCCTCGGGTTGTTGCTTCCGGGGACCGGCCAGGACATCCCCGGCACCGGGATCGAACTCGGCCACCTCGTCGTCGCTGCCGGCACGGTCGGCATCGTGGGGACGCTGATCTGGGCCGGCCCGCAGATCCGAACCGCCGTCGTCGACGCCCTCTCGGGACCGTCACGGGTCGTCGAGGACGCCGCGTCGATCGTCAGAAACCTCGTCGCGTTCGCTGCGGTGCTGATCGCCCACTGGGGGCTCGAACCCGTCCTCGTTCCGCTGCTCGAGCTCCCCTGGGCGTACGACCTCGGATTCCTCCTGATCGCGCTGGTCCCCCTCGGCGTGATCGCGTATCGACTCTACACCTCGCTCGACCCGCTGGCGGCCTTCGTGACCGACGGCTTGGTGAACCGCGGCGGAACCGACCACAGCGTGACTGAGGAGTCCCGCTCGCCGTAACGTCTCGTCGCCGGCACCTCGGCTGCTGCGTCGGATTCCCACGCAGGACGCGACAGCAGGGGCGATCCGCGCCTGCATCGAGAGTCGTTCTCGATGTCTCCCCGCGCTGACCCGTTCCAGGACGCACTCGGCGCCACACCTATGTGGGTCGCGACCGTATCTCCATTCTATGCACGACGTGGCGGACGAATCGTCCGGTCCCGCAACGTACGAGTGTCTCGGCTGTGGGAACATCATCGAGGCGTTCTTTCACCCGGTCGAGTGCGAGGAGTGCGGCGGCTCGGTACAGAACCGCGGCATGTCGCTGGAGTGAGACCCGCCAGTCCAGACGTGTCGGTTGGGACCTGCTGAGAGGGACTCGAGCGTCGGCCGCCGTCGAAAACGGCTCTCTGGGGTGTCGACCGAATCGGCTG
>CAYUFG010000171.1:0-4392 GCA_964443815.1 uncultured Halobacteriales archaeon
GTCATCGACCTCGACGGGACGGTTTACCGGGGAAGCGAGGCGATCCCCGGCGCAGCCGAGGCGATCGGCTCGCTGCGCGATCGTGGGATCGACCTACTCTTCGTCACGAACAATCCAACCCGCAGTCCCGAACAGTACGTTGACCGCCTGGCCGAGATCGGCGTCGAGGCGAGCACCGAAGAGATCCTGCCCGCGGGGACGGTCACCGCGGAGTACCTCGCCGACCACCACCCGGACGACGACGTGTTCGTCGTTGGATCGGCGGGGTTACTCGACCAACTCGAGGCCGCGGGGATCCAGCCGATCGACGATCCCGAAGGAGCCGACGTCGTCGTCACCTCCCACACCTATGCGTTCGACTACGACGACCTCACCGATGGGCTCTGGGCGCTGGACGACGCCGACCACTTCTACGGGACCGATCCCGATCGCGTCTACCCCGACGCCGACGGCAAGCGCTATCCCGGGTCCGGGGCGATCACAGGAGCGGTCGCCCACGTGGCCCAACGCGAACCCGACCTGATCCTCGGCAAGCCCTCGGGCGTGATGGTCGAACTCGCTATGGAGGCCCTGGCCTGTCAGCCGTCTGCGGCAATCGTCGTCGGCGACGGCCTCGACACCGACGTCGTCTTCGGTGCTCGGGCGGGGATGACCACGGTGCTCGTGCTCACTGGGCGGACGAGTCGGGCGGACCTTGCGAACGGCGCACCGGCCCCGGATCACGTCGTCGGTTCAATCGGCGACGTGCTCGACCTGGTCTGACTACGCAATCGCGCGGGCCGCTCGGCGAACGTCGGCGGATTCGGTCCCCGGTGGGAAGTGCATGAGAAGCGTGTCCACGCCACAGTCAGCCCAGCGTGCCGCCTGGGAACCGGCGGCGTCGGGTGTAGCCGCGATGCCGAAGTCGTCGACCAGCTCGTCCGACACGTGGGCCCGCGCCGCCTCGCTGTCGCCAGATTGCCAGGCCTCGTAGATGGCTGCAGCCGCCGATTCGTAGCCCGCATCCGCGACGACGTTCCGATATGGCGTGGCGGACCCCGCATACGCGGCGACATGGCTGCGGATCCGATCGCGTTGTGTCTCGCGGTCGTCGCCGACGGCGGTCGGAACGTAAACGGCGACCTCGACCGAGCCCGGCGACCGACCCGCATCGGTCGCGGCCGCGTGGACGTCCGCGGTCAGATCCGGCAAGACGCTCCTGGGGACGAGGTGGGGTAGCCAGACGTCGGCGGCCCGGCCGGTGAGGGTGCGGTTCTTCGGGCCGAGCGCGGCGACGGCGATCGGCAACCGATCCTGGGTGGGCGTCTGTCTGAGGCGGCCGCCCTCGGGGGAGTAGAAGTCGCCGTCGTAGTCCAACCTGTCGCCGGACCAGCCCCTCCGTATGATGTCGATGTACTCGTCGATTCGGGCTACCGACCGTTCGAAAGGGATGCCGTGGACGCCCTCTACCAGTTCGGGCGTACTCGTCCCGAGCCCGAGGATCAGCCGACCGTCGGCGACGGCGTCGAGGTGAGCCGCCCCGAGGGCGATCACGCTCGGCGACCGGGAAAACACGTTGGCGATCGCGGCGCCGAGACGGACAGTCTCCGTCTCGGTCGCGGCCAGGGTGAGGTCCACGAACAGGTTCGAGTTCGCCGACTCGCCGACGAAGAGCGCATCAATACCGAGTTCCTCGGCGACGCCGATCAGCTCCCGCCGAACGCCGAGGTCGAGGTACGTCGGGAGGACAATGCCAACGTCCATATCGCGGCCAGCCCGCCGGCATACTTAGCGGTAGGGGAAACACAGAAAATCGATCGGTCCGCGGTCGGTCACTGCTGGTCGTCGCCGACCAGCAACCGCGGTTTGCCGAAGAATGAGCGCGAGTCGACCACGCCTGTAAGCTGGGCCCCACAGTGGGGACACGCCGGCTCCGTCAGGAGGCCGATTTCGACCGCGGCCTCGCACTGATCGCACTTCGCGCGGTCGATATCCAGCTGGGCGGCCTTCTGCAGGATGGGCGAAAGATCCTTGGCCGTCTCGACGTGGTCCCGGATCTTGTTGACGTTCCACGCCAGCGTGTTGAGTCGTTCCTCGGTGTCCTCGACCCCGCTCTCGAGGTCGGCCAACGTCTCGGCGTGGTCGTCGAGCCGGTCAGTCGTCTCGCTCTGCAGTGCAGAGAGTTCCTCCGAGATCGACGCGAGTCGGTCGTCGAGCGTCGACAGCTCCGCCTGCAGATCCTCGACGTCCCGGCGGGTCTCCTCGTGGGCCTCGGTGGGAGTCTTGGCGTCAGCCTCCTTTTTCACCTGGATGACCCGGTCGCGGACGTCCTCGATGGCATCCGTATGTTCGGCCTCCAATTCGTCGATGCGGTCGTCGAGGGCGTCGGTTTCGGCCGACAACGCCTCCTCGATCCGACTCTCGACCGTGGAGTCGAGCGCCTCGTCGACCGCCGCCTCGATCCTCGAGTCGAGTCGCTCGTCGAGTTCCGACTCCACCGCGTCGGACAGCTGGGACTCGACGGTGGCCTCGAGTTCCGATTCGACCGCTTCGGCCACTCGCTCGTCGATGGTGGCTTCGAGATCTTCCGCGACCCACTCATCGAGTTTCTCGTCGAGCAGCGACTCGAGGACAGCCACGTCCATCTCGCTGGAGCGATTCGCCGAGAACCGGTCCCGTGACGGCCCGGCCGAGAACGGGTCGCCCGGGGGATCCTGGGTCTCCTCCTCGGACCCGGTAGTCCGGTAGGAATCCACCAGCTGGTGGAGCAGGAGTTCCGGTTCGACCCCGATCTGGTCCGCTCGGGACTTGAGCCAGCGGTCCAGATCCGGAGGGAGGTTCACGTCCATGCCTGGTGATCGCGGTCGTCGGCCCATGGCCGGTCATGACTCCGCGGTTAACCGCCGGGACGATCGACCGCTATGTAGATAAATTGACGCCCGTCGACGCCTTAATTGCTTCGTCAGACGGAAGCATGACTGTCGTGACGACCCGCGGCGAGTCCACGGCAGGTACTGGCCGCTCCGAGTGATGGTTTTCGACCCCCGCGTTGGGCGAGCCGTGTTGCGGGACGCGAGTCGGGTGTGAAAAGATGTTCTTGGATGGGCCAACGCGGATTTGAACCGCGGACCTCCCGGTTATCAGCCGAGCGCTCAACCTAACTGAGCTATTGGCCCGGCAATCGCACTCGTCGCTACCCGTCAGCCGCTGTTAAGCGTTACTCTCTCGGACTCGGCGACGGCGCCACTACCGGTCCCTGTCCTCGTCGATAGAGACATCGTAGCCTTCCTCGTCGAGATCGACCGTTTCGCCGGGTCCGCTACTGGGGTCGGGCCCGCCGGTGCCCGCGGAACCCACATCCCCACCCGGGCCGTCATCGCCGCCGGGGAACCCGCCGATGTAGACGCCACCGGTAGCGAACCCGCCCGTCTTCGCGTCGATGTAGGGGGTCACGACCCATTTCTGGACGGCCGCGCGGATGGGATATCGGGTCACCGGGATCACCAGCAGGAAACCGATGGCGTCGGTGACCAGCCCGGGCGTCAACAGGAGGACACCCGAGACCAACAGGAGGGCGCCGTCGAGGAGTTCCTTCGTGGGCACCTCCCCCCGGGCCAACCGCTCTTGGATCTTGCGCAGCGTGTGTCGGCCCTCCGCCCGGACGAGCAGCGTGCCAACGAGCGCCGTCAGGACGACGAGCAACACGACCACCACCCAGCCGACGTACCCCGTCAGAACCACCAAGAGTAGCATGTCCAGCAGGGGGACAAGCAACAGCAGGGCGATCAGTCGGAGCATTGTCAGCGGTTGTGCGGCGTGGCCCAAACGTGTTTCGAGAGCGTCAGAGCCGACGGTTGGGGAGAAGTCGACAGGGCTTACCGGCACGGCGGCAAACCCCATCCAATCGCATGGATCACGGGGCCGAGCGCACGAAAGTCGAGTGGCGAGAGTGGGGTCCCGACGCCTTCGGGTCGGCGGCCAAGGCGTCCAAACCGATGCTGCTCGCGCTGGTAGTTCCCTGGAGTGAGGAGTGTCTGGAGATGGACGAGACCACCTACGCCGAGCCCCGTATTGCCGCCCACATAAACGACGGGTTCGTCCCCGTCCGAGTCGACGCCGACCGCCGGCCACGGATCCGCGAGCGGTACCATATGGGCGGGTTCCCCTCGACGGTCTTTCTCGCACCCGACGGGTCGGTCCTCACCGGAGCCACCTACCTTGGCGTCGACGGCTTCCGGGAGATCCTCGACGGCGTCCGGCGGACGTGGGAGACCCGCGGCAGCAAGGCCGGAAGCATCCCACGTGCGCTCCGAGATTCCGCCCCGCCCGGCGGGTCGCTCTCCGCCCGCGTCGAGGAGCACATGGTCGAGCAGTTGCTCGCGGCCTACGACGACGAGTTCGGCGGCTGGGGCT
>CAYUFG010000172.1:0-4381 GCA_964443815.1 uncultured Halobacteriales archaeon
GATCGTCGGATCTGACATACCAGGTGGGCGTCCCGCACGACCGTAGGCGTTGCCCTACGTACCCCGTTCGGATCTTATATTGAAATAGGAATGCTCCTGGATCCCCTCCGGAATGTACTCCGAGGGGAGGTGTACTATCCAAAGATACGCTCTCTTCGAATCTTCTGATGTGGGTGTCCTTAGAGATAGTACTCGTCTTCGCCCAGCAGTGTATGCGACATCTCGCCCACGGACCGGTATGGGCGGGCTCGAGCTAGAAAACGGGACACTACTTGTCGACCGTGAGCCGAATCAGCTCGACGAGTTGGCCATCGAATTCTCCGAGATCCTCGATCGATTTTCTATCGAACACGTCTTCGTCGCGGGTTATGTCGCTATACTCGCTGGTAGGTCGCGATCTACCGAAGGCGTCGATGTGCTCATCGATCCCATTAAAGGTGAGACCGCAGCCGTCCTCGTTGATGTGCTCGAGGAGCATGGATACTGGGGACCGGCGATGCCCCTCACTTCCATGTACGAGATGCTAGAGAATGGAGATAATATCTGGGTCACCCCGGACGACCGGCTTACGCCACATCTCGCAGTGAAGAATGCTCGCGACCGGTTCGACCGGGCATCCCTCGAAAATGCTATCGCGGCAAGCATTGGTGGAGCAGAGATCCCAATCGGTCCGTTCGAACTTCAGATTGCATACAAACACTTCCTCGGTACGCAGAGGGACCTGGAGGATGCGATACATCTGTATTCTGTTCTCGAGGAAAGTCTTAGTGTACGCCGGCTCGAGAGGTGGGTGGACGAGCTAGACGTCGGAGACGAATATGAGCGACTCAAGCGAGCTTGACGATCTCGAGGCAAAGCACGAACGCATTCGAGAGCGGCGCATCGAGGGCATCAAGCGCTGGGCTGAGTACGTGAAGTCGAACCCACCGGAGAAGTGGGGACCGCAGCAGAATGCCGTCGTCAACGGTCAACTCGAGGCCGCCCAGAGCGTTGAGATGTCTGCTTCCGATCGCCAACGGATCTCGGACCTGGCTGCGGAGATTCTCAAGGAGCGCGAGGAATCCGACCGCGAGTCGAAATGACGTCCTGAGACGACTGAATTGGGGGCATTCTCCTCGCTTTTCAGTACTTCTCGACGACTGCTTTACGACGGATGCGGCGTGTCGACATCGACGTTCGGCGATAGTCGGGCGAGCAGGATGCAGAGGATCGGCCCGCCGCTCCCGACGAGGACGGCGCCGCCGACGGCAACTCGGACGGCCATCTCGAATCCGAGCGTCGGCGCCGTCGTGGCGACGGCTGCCCCGATCGCAATCGGCGTAGCGGTGGCCGCGACTCGACTGCTCGCCTCGCCGAGACTGACGAGGCCGCCGCGGAGGTGGGGCGGCGCGAGCCCGGAGACGATGGATCGAAACATCGAGAGCGTCAGCCCGAACCCGAGGCCAGCGAGGACGATTCCTCCACCGGCGACCAACACGCCTGGCGCGAGGGCAAAGGTGCCAAGCCCGAGTCCGAGGCAGAGGTTGGCGCCGAGGAGTGGATAGAACCGGCTGTCGAAGCGGGCCGTGATCCGGCCGGCCTGGCTTGCCGTGATCGCGAAGAGTAGACTGCTGATCGCGACGAGCGCGCCCGCCTGACCGGGCGATCCTCCGAGGACACGCACGACCACGATCGAGTTGTAGGTCAGGAAGCCGAACCACGCCACCATGAACAGCCCACGGCCGAGTACGAGCGCGAACACTCGCCGCCGTCCCAACAGGGCCAGCAACTCGCGGCCGTAGCTATCCGACTCGTCGTCATCCAATCGGTCGGGACTGACTGGCTCCTCGAACCAGAGGTAGACGACGAGGGCAACCGGGATGGCCATGGCGTACATGAGAAAGGGCGCCTGCCAGGCGAGGACGACCAGCAGACCGGCGAGCAGCGAGAAGACGGTCTGGCTCAGCCCCGAGACCATAACACGGAGGCCTTGGCCGGTTGCCTCGGCGGAGCCGTCGTAGATATCGCGAATGCAGGTGATGATGATCGGGCTGGCGCCGGCGAAGCTGACCCCCTGGAGAAGCCGAAGGCCGAGTGCGACGCGGAAGTCGGTCGTGAGGGCGATGGCCGATCCGGAACAGCCGAACAGGAGGATGGAGACGACGAGGATCGGCTTGCGACCGACGCGGTCCGCCAGGGCGCCCGCGAGAGGGATGATGACGATCGCCGGGGCGGTGAAGGCCGAGACCAGCAGACCGACGTTCGCCGGCGTCGCGCCGAGTGGCTCGATCAGCGAGTCGAGTACCGGCGAGAGCAGTGTCGTGCCAAGCAGGACCGGCACCGTCACGAGCAGCAGGATTTGATACTCGCGGTCCCGGAGTATCCGGGCATCGTCGCCGAAGAGCGTCCTCAGTGAAACCAACGTGTGCTCGGGCGAATGCCCTCTCGGATCGGCTTTGAACTCCCTGATACCGGCAGGCTTCCCCTACTCCTTGTCCGACCAGGAGAGGTAGTCCTCGTCGATGCCCTCGGGGTGTTCGACCCGGTGGTCCGCGAACTCCTCGAACACTTTGACGACCGCTTGGGACCCCTCGTCCCCGTATCCCTTCTTGACTCCAGCCGTCCGGATCCGCTCCATCGCGTCGGCCATCGGCGTCGGGAAGTCGACGGAATCCGCCATCTCGCTGGCCAGACGGGTGTCCTTCAGGCCCATGTCGAGCGTGAACGTCGCCTCGAAGTCACGGTTGAGGGCGCGGGGCACCTGCTTCCGGAAGCCGTACGAGGACCCGCTGGATGTCCCGACAACGTCGAGAAACGCCTCCCAGTCGACGCCCACCTCAGCCGCGAGTACGGCACCCTCGAGCGCAGCCGCCGCAGTCGCCCCCGATATCATGTTGTTGAGCAGCTTCAGCGTGTGGCCGGAGCCGATCTCGCCGCCGTAGACGATGTCCTGGCCGACGGCATCCAGGACCGCCTCGACGCGATCGTCTTCGAAGACCGACCGATCGCCACCGACCATGACGGTCAGCGTGCCCTCTTCCGCCCGACGGATGCCGCCACTCACCGGTGCATCGAGTACGCTGACGCCGGCCTGGGCCGCCGCCTCGTCGACCGCTCGTGTCGTCTCCGGATCGATCGTACTCGTCTCGAGGGCGATGAGGCCAGACCCTGCAGCCTCGATGACACCGTCGTCACCCAGATACACGGCTCGCACGGCCTCGGGGTCGGGCAGTGACGAGAGCACGATCTCGGACTGTGCCACCAGTTCTTCGATCGAACCGGCCGGGACGACGCCACCGTCCGCCGCAGCGTCGACTGCTGCGTCGTCGAGATCGTAGCCGTACACCGTGAGCCCGTCTCCGACCAATCGCTCGGCCAGAGTGCCACCCATCTTGCCGAGGCCGATCACGCCAACCGCGGTATCGGTCATGGTACAGACCGCCCACGGGAGAGCATAGTTCTTTGTCTGGTGTCGATGGTCGGACCACAATCCGTTTGCCGGCGCCCACCCCAGCCCGCTGCAATGCGATTCGGCATCCACGTCCACGGTCTCCACCCGACGGACACGCCGGCCGACGACACCTTCGAGACGATCCTCGAGCAGGTCCGGACGGCCCGCGATCACGGTTTCGACCTCGTCTGGGCCGGCCAGCACTACGCGATGGAGCGGTACCAGAAGTTCCAGCCGGTGCCCGCCCTCGCGCGGATCGCCGGCGAGAGTGGCGACATGCACCTGGGGATGAACATCTTGCTTCCCCTCGCGCATCCCGTGGCCGTCGCCGAGGCGGTGGCCACCGTCGACGCGCTCTCCGGCGGCCGAACGATACTCAGCCCGATTGCGGGCTACCGCCAGGCCGAGTTCGACGCGCTGGGCGTCTCGCTGTCGGAGCGGGCCGGACGGCTGGCGGAGGGCGTCACTGCCATCGAACGGCTCTGGACCGAAGACGCCGTCACTCTCGACGGCGACTTCTACGACCTCACGGGTGTGACGATCACGCCGAAGCCAGTCCAGGCGCCGCGGCCGCCGATTTGGATTGGCGCCAACGAGCCACCGGCGGTCGAGCGGGCCGGCAGGCTCGGCGATGCATGGTTCGTCCCGCCGTCGCTCTCCGAATCGGCCATCCGGGAGCGACTCGCCCGGATCGATCCGCCGACAGGCGATGGGTACCATGGCTGCCAGCCGGCGATGCGTCGGGTGTTCGTCGCCGAGAGCGACGAGGAGGCCCGTGAGATCTACGGGCCGGCCATCAGGGATCAGTTCGACTGGCACGCCGACGCGGCAGGTGCCGACGGTCCGACCCTGCCATCCTTCGACCAACTCGTCGACGAGGGATACCTCGTGGGGTCACCGGTGACAGTGGCTGAGGAAGTGGTCAGACTCTCCGAGGGGATCGGTATCGAC
>CAYUFG010000173.1:0-4290 GCA_964443815.1 uncultured Halobacteriales archaeon
GCCTCGGGGTCGTCGTGCTCCCGTTCGCCACTCGGCAGCGCGTCTCGGAACCGATCGAGGACCGCCGGCGCCTCGTTTAATTCCACGCCACCGAGCGCGCGGACGAGCGTCAATGCCCGACGGGCCCGGCTGCGACGCCAGGTCCGCTGGCGGTGCTGGTAGGTGCGGATGCCCCGCAGGAAGTCGATCTTGCGGAACTCCGGCCAGTATGGGGTACAGAAATAGACCGCCGCCTCGTTGCCGTTGGCCTGCCAGGGTAGGAAGTTCGAAGTGCGCTCGTCGCCGCCCGTTCGCACGATCAGGTCGACATCCCGGGTCGGCCCTTCATAGAGGGCGTTCTCGACGGTCCCGACATCGACGTCCCCTGGCTCACACTCGCCCGCGGCGACAGCCTCGGCGACGTGCCGGGCGGCCCCCAGGAGTTCCCGCCGGCCACCGTACGCAAGCGCGACATTGAGGTGGAACCGCTCGTAGCCCCGGGTCCGACGGTCGGCGTACGCAGCGGCCTCGCGGACGCGCTCGGGGAGTTCTGACACCTCGCCGATGGCGCGGATCCTGACCTTGCTCTCGTGGACGCGCTCGTGGTCGGCGAACTCCCGGAGTTTCCGTTCGATCAGGTCGAACAGCGCTTCCCGTTCATCGGGGGGCCGCTCGAAATTCTCCGTCGAGAAGGCGTACAGCGTGAGCTCTTGGATGTCGAGGTCATCGCACCACTCGATCAGCGATTCCGTCGTCTCGGCGCCGGCGCGGTGGCCCTCCGTTGGATCGTCGCCCTGCTGGCTGGCGTAGCGACGGTTGCCGTCCTGGATCACGGCGACGTGGTCGGGCGTCTCGTCGAGTTCGGACGACAGTAGACGCTCGTACGCTCGATCCAGGGGGCGGCGGAGGCGACCGAGCATTCACGGAAAGGATATCAGCCACCCGATAAGAGTCTTGTGCTCGCGCCCCCTGGAATCGTGTCACGTTCTCTCCATCTAGAGGACGCCATGGCGACAGGCGAAGTGGACTTCTTCAAGGAGTCCGGCGGTTACGGCTTCATCGAGACGGCCGACGCGGACGAGGACGTGGCCTTCCACACGGAGGACATCGGGTGGGTCGACCTCGAGGAGGGCCAGGAAGTCGAGTTCGACATCGCCCAAGCGGACAAAGGGTCCAGAGCGGAGACCCTCACGCGGCTCCGAGTGGCCGCCGGCCCATGGCTGGCGCGACCGGCGGCGGCGACCGTGAGGCGTTTATCCACGCGGTGGATAGCTCGGCCGATGCCAGCGGCACTCGACGCCGAACTTCGTCGGCGGACCTGGGAACTCCTCCAGCCCGGCGATATTGAGCTTGACGGCCTCGTGCTCCACACAGGCTTCGACGGCAGTCAGGAACCGGAGATGCACCAGGCCACCGTGGAGGTTGGTGATCTGATCGCGGCCCACGCCGGGTACGACCCCGCGGACACCTTCGTCTACTCGGGGACAGATGACGCCGAGTTCGCCTCTAACCAGCACCAGGGCCGCACGCTCGAGGACGAGTCCTTCGTCTGGGAGTGCCAGCAACTGTTGCGAGACGGCGCGTTCGACGTCGTCTTCTACTTCGAGCGGATTGGTGACCTCGACGGGCTGGTTGGGGCTGTCCGCGAGGCTGGGTTTGACGCGACCGCTGTCCCGGGCGACGACGCTCCCGAGCGTTCGGGGTGAAGTTTTTGTGGACTGCAGTTCGGCATACAGTCACCGATGAGTTCGCCGGTCCATCCGGGTCGACCGTCTCTGCCTACCTATGGCGCGGCCGGGAGCGGTCTCAGTTGGCGGGAGCATTGGACAACTTTAGATATGGGGGGGTCCAACCGCCGGCAACTCGCAACCGACGTGATGGGTGAGATAACGTGACGACCGACGGTGGGTACGTACAGGGCGCCAGCCTCGCTCACGACCTGGCGAGCCTCGATGAGTTGGAGGCGGCGACGGTCGAGAGTCAGCGGGACGCTGTCGCGGCGCTCGCCGCCGAGCCAGGGGTCTCAGAGGCGCTCGTCCTCCAGACCTGCAACCGCGTCGAGGCCTACGTGGTCGTCGGCGACGACGAGACCGGCCGTGCCGCCCTCGAACCCCTTTATGAGGATGTGCCTGGGGACCTCGTCCGGTGGCTCGACCACGAGGAGAGTCTCAGGCACTTGCTGAGGGTCGCCGCCGGTCTCGAATCCCAGATCCTCGGTGAGGACGAGATTTTGGGCCAGCTGAAGACGGCGCTCGCGAACGCCCGTGCGGCTGACGCAATCGGACCGATCCTCGGCCCCGGCGCCGAGAAGGCGATCCATCTCGGCGAACGGGCCCGCTCCGAGACTGCCATCAACGAAGGGGCTCTTTCGATCGCCAGTGCCGCCGTCCGCGAAGCCGCGGCGGCCCGCGACCTCGCGGACGCGGCGGGTCTCGTTGTCGGCGCAGGCGAGATGGGCCGACAGGCGGCTACCTCCCTCTCCCGGGCGGTCGACCGGTTGCTTGTTGCCAACCGGACGCTCGACCGCGCGGAACACGTGGCCGATTCGGTCGACGGCGTCGCGGATGCCCTCCCGCTCTCGGACCTGACGAACGCCGTCGGGACTGCTGACGTGGTCGTCACCGCGACGGGGAGCCCGGATCCGGTCATCGACGGCGATACCCTTCGTGATGCCGGTGAAACCTTCGTCGTCGACATTGCCCAGCCGCGTGACGTCGCGCCGGGAGCGGCCGACGGGACGCCGGTGCAAGTCCGCTCGCTCGACCAACTCGAGGCACACACCGCCGAGACTCGCCGTCTGCGTGAGGCCGCTGCGTCGGGGGTCGAAGAGATGATCGAAACCGAGTTCGAGCGGTTGATGACCCAGTACAAGCGCCGGCGTGCCGACCAGGTTATCTCCGCGATGTACGCGGGCGCGGAGCGGATCAAGGCGGAGGAGGTCGACCGGGCCCTCGGGAAACTCGACCTCGACGAAGGGGACGCCGCCGTCGTGGAGGCGATGGCCGACTCGATCGTCGGCCAACTCCTCGCGCCGCCGACCGATAGCCTTCGGGACGCCGCGGAGGCCGACGACTGGTCGACAATTCATACCGCGATCCAACTGTTCGACCCCTCCGACATCGACGCCGAGGCGTTTCCCTCCCCGAGTCCGTCCCAGGACGTCGCCATCCCCGATTCTATCCGCGAGGACCTGCCCCAAGCGGTCCGCGAACAACTGGAGGACTGAATCGGCCCCGACCGGAAGGATCAACGGCCTGGCAGCCGATAGTATCGGTATGACCGACCTGCTTGACGACGACGAGATCGAGGCACAGCTACCCGAGGGGTGGACCCGCGAGGGCGACGAGATCGTGCGGACCTTCGAGTTCGACTCCTACCTGCCCGGCGTGGGGTTCGCCTCGGCCGCCGGCGGCCTCGCCGAGGACGCCTGGCACCATCCGGAGATGACGATCGCCTGGGGCGAAGTCGAGGTCCGGCTGACGACACACGACGCCGGCGGCATCACCGAGAAGGACATCGAACTGGCCGGGCGGCTGAACGGCATCTACTGAGCCCGGAAAGCACTTGCGGCGCCACCGTCTACGGGTCCTCGAATGCGGCGTGCGTACGATTTCTGGTTGCTCGACCTCGACGGCACCGTCGTCGACGTCGAACCCTCCTACGTCCATGAGGTGATGGGACGGGTCGGCGAGCGCCTCGGGGTCGACGTCGGGGGCGCAGCCGCCGAGGGGCTTTGGTACGAAGACGAGGATCGCCGAACGGCCGTTCTCGACGACCTCGACGTCGACCGGGAGGCCTTCTGGGCAGCCTACCACGAGACCGAGGATCCCGAGGCGCGCGCCGCGGCGACGTACCTCTACGACGACGCGGCGGCGACCGTGCCAGATATCGCGGGCCCGGTGGGCATCGTCACCCACTGCCAACCCCGGCTCACCGACGCCGTCCTCGACCGACTGGATATCCGGGACTGGTTCGACACGGTCGTGTGCTGTAGTGACGACACCGGGTGGAAGCCAGATCCCCGGCCCGTCGAACGCGCGATGGCCGACCTGGGCGTCGAGACGACCCAGGGGGTGATGGCCGGCGACGCGCCGGCCGACGTCAGAGCCGCGCGGGCCGCGGGTCTCGACGCGATTCGCGTCGACCGCGACGGCGGCGGGACCCCGCCACCGGTGAGCGACCGACGGATAACGACGCTGTCGGACCTCGATTAGTCGGCCGGGTCGGTCTGCCCGGCCGCTGTCGCGGAGCCCCCGCCGGACCCAGGCCCGCCGACGAACTTGTAGACCGCGACGAGCCCCATGATCAGCA
>CAYUFG010000174.1:0-4237 GCA_964443815.1 uncultured Halobacteriales archaeon
TCGCCGGTGTTGTGGGCCTTGGACTCGGTGATGCCGAGTTCCTGTTCGCCCGCCTGATCGCTCATGCCCGGCGCTGCGCGGCGGAGGGATATACAGCCTGTGTTTCCGCCGGGAGGAACGCTTAACACCCAGTGCTTGCACGGGGCCGCATGGCCGAGCACAACCGACTCGACGTGATCGAGCACGCCGGCTACGTGACCGTCCGATTCGACCGCCCCCACAAGCGGAACGCACTCGACGTCGGACTCGTCACCGAACTGCTTGACGTCCTCGGCGACCTCGGCGAGGCGGAGACAGAGGGTATCCTCTTCACCGGTCGGGGCCCAGTGACGACGGCTGGCGCCGACACGGACATCGTCGGCGGTGACGATGACGTGGCGAAACGCGAGTTGCTCGAGGGCGTGAATGCCCTCTACGAGTTCCTCGGCGACTATCGCCGGCCGACCGTCATGGCGGTGAAAGGCGCGGCCATCGGCGCCGGCTTCCAGCTGGCCGTCTCCTGTGACTTCGCCGTCGCCGGTTCCGATGCCGCGCTCTCAAAACCCGAGATCGGCTACGGCGTGTTTTCGGGCTACTCCACGCGGATGTTAAGGGAGGCCGTGGGGTCCAACGTGGCCCGGGAGATCGCGCTGCGCGGCGAGCAGATCCCGCCCGAGCGTGCCCTCGAGTGGGGGGTCGTTTCCGAGGTCGTTCCGAGCGACGAGGTAGACGCGGCAGCCCGCGACCTGCTCGAGACGCTCGTGGGATACGATCCCGAGGTCTACGCCAGGACGAAGGACGCGCTAGCGTTCGACGCCAGCCCGGCGGACTTCGAGAATCACCCCTAACAGCGGATCCGAGCCGGCGAATCCGTGGCGTCTATGCCGTACGCGCGGGTACAGATTCCCATGACCGAGCTTCGCTACCTGCCCGACGCTGACGGCGTCACCAGCTTCGAAGCGGCCGTCGAAGCGGTCACAGACGACTATGTCGTCCTCGAGGGGACATACTTCTACCCGGAAGGCGGCGGGCAGCCGCCAGACCACGGCCGGATCGAGTGGGACGACGGTCACGGCGTCATCGACGACGTCCGGAAGAATCACGGCGACGTGAGACACCGCTTCGCGGAGGTTTCGGGTGAGCTTCCCGAACCAGGCGAGACGGTTCGCGGCGAGATCGACGCCCAACGTCGACAGAAACTCCGGCGGATGCACACGGCCCAACACGTCGTCTCGCGGGTGGTCCTCGACGAGTACGGCGCGACGACTGCGGGCAACCAGATCTACCCCGACCGGTCGCGCATCGACTTCGAACCCGCCGACTTCGACGCTGAGGACATCGCACTGATCGAGCGCCGCTCGAACGAAGCCATCGAGTCCGACTACGCCGTCGTCAAGGAGGAGCGCCCGCGTGACGTTGTCGAGGCCGAAACCGACGAGGGGCGGGCGCTGCTCGATCTGATCCCCGACTCCGTTGACCCGCTTCGCGTCGTCGAGATCGACGGCTTCGACCTCTGTCCCTGCGGCGGGACCCACGTCAACCGCCTCGGCGATATCGGCCGGATCGACGTGGTCGACGCCACCCGGAAAGGAGCGGAAACGGAACGGATCGAGTTCGTCCTTCAGTCGTAAGGACTTGCCCCAGTGGTCCAGGACCACCCTGGAAGTCGAGTCTGGAGTCCGGCTGCAAGTGCCGCGAGCAGGTCGTCGTCACCGGCAGTTTCTCCCTCGTGGACGTGAATGTCCGCGTAGTGAAACGTGGCTTCCCCGAGCAACCGGCGGGGCTGCTGGCCGGCAAGCATGCCCGCCAGTTCGCGCGCGAGGAGTTCGTCGACGACGAACCCGGGGTAGTCGTCTTCGACATCAAGGTCTCGTAAGAGAGCGGTGAGCGTCGCGACGTTGACGGCGAGATCGCCGTCGGCAAACACCTCGTCGAGGGCCGCCCGAACCTGCTCCGCGTCGACGCGGCCGACGTCGGTGTCGAAGATTTCGCCGAGCTTTACGCGAACGTCGTTGATCACGCGAGCGACCGCGGGAGCCTCCGCTCTCAGACGTTCTCGCTCGGCCGCCACGGCGTCTGGGTCGACGTACATAGGTGCCGCTCGGGCGGCCGGTCCTACAGTTTTGCGAAGGCTTTTATAACGCGCAGGGAATACAGCCGGTACAGAGCGATTTTCCGGACGACGGTCCGGATGCTACCCCCACCGAGTTGGGGGACCAGTCAGCGAACTATGAGTTTCACACACCTTGCTGCGGCGTGGTATCGGCAGGCAGAACAGCGGGTGACCCGGCCATGAGTCGGGTCGACGAGCGTCTCGCGGAGATCCGCGAGCAGATCGAGGACGAAGTGCCGAGTTCGATCACGATCACGGAAGTCACCTACGAAGGGCCCGAGCTCGTCATCTACACGAGGGACCCCCGGACGTTCGCGAAGAAGGACGACCTCGTTCGGACGCTCGCTTCCAAGCTCCGCAAGCGGATCACCGTTCGGCCCGACCCGGACGTGCTCTCCCGGCCGGAGGGCGCTCGGGAGCAGATCATGGGGATCATCCCCGAGGACGCTGGCGTGACGGACCTCGACTTCCACGTTGACACCGGCGAGGTCGTCATCGAAGCAGAAAAACCCGGTATGGTCATCGGCAGACACGGCTCCACGCTGCGGGAGATCACCCAGGAGGTCGGGTGGACACCCGAGGTCGTCCGGACCCCACCCATCGAATCCGCAACGGTCGACAACGTCCGGAACTTTCTCAAGCAAGAGCGTGAGGAGCGCCGGGACATCCTCGAGCGAATCGGGCGACAAATTCACCGCGAGGAGATGTCGGACGATGAGTGGGTCCGTATCACGACGCTAGGGTGCTGTCGGGAAGTCGGCCGGGCAGCGTTCGTGCTCTCGACGCCGGAGACGAGGGTCCTGATCGACTGCGGCGACAAGCCAGGCGCCGAGGGTGAGGTGCCGTACCTCCAGGTGCCCGAGGCGCTGGGGTCGGGGGCCAGTTCGCTCGACGCCGTCGTCCTGACCCACGCCCACCTCGATCACTCCGCACTCATCCCGCTGTTGTTCAAGTACGGCTATGATGGCCCCATCTACACGACCGAACCAACGCGGGACCTGATGGGCCTGCTCACGCTCGACTACCTCGACGTCGCCGCCAAGGAGGGCCGGGCTCCGCCGTACGAGTCCGAGCAGGTCCGCGAGGCGATCAAGCACTCCATCACTATCGACTTCGGCGACGTGACCGATATCGCGCCCGACATCAAACTGACCTTCCACAACGCCGGACACATACTCGGCTCGGCGATCGCCCACTTCCACGTCGGCGACGGCCTCTACAACGTGGCCTTCTCGGGGGATATCCACTACACCGACACGCGGCTGTTCAACGGCGCCGTCAACGAGTTTCCCCGCGTGGAGACGCTCGTGCTCGAGTCGACCTACGGCGGCCGTAACGACTACCAGACAGACCAGGAGGACTCCGAACGCAAGCTAACGGGCGTCATCAATCGGACGCTCGAGCGCGGCGGCAAGGTGCTGATTCCAGCCTTCGCCGTCGGGCGCTCCCAGGAGATCATGCTCGTGCTGGAGGAGGCCATGCGCCAGGGTGAGATTCCCGAGGTGCCGGTCCACCTCGACGGCATGATCTGGGAGGCCACCGCGATCCACTCGACCTATCCCGAGTACCTCCGCGACGAGGTGCGGGACCGCATCTTCCACGAGGACGAGAACCCCTTCCTGGCCGAGCAGTTCAACCACATCGACGCCGGCGAGGAGGAGCGTCGCGACGTCGCGGACGGCGAGCCATCCATCATTCTCTCGACCTCTGGGATGGTCGAGGGGGGCCCGATCATGTCCTGGCTCGAGCACATCGGTCCGGATCCCGATTCGACGATGACCTTCGTCGGCTACCAGGCTCAGGGCACGCTGGGCCGACGCATCCAGAACGGCTGGGACGAGATCCCGATGGACAATGATAGTCGCCGCGGCCGCGGCCGTGGCAGTACGCTGAGTTTGGAGATGGACGTCGAAACCGTCGACGGTTTCTCCGGCCACGCCGATCGCCAGGGCCTCGAGAACTTCGTCCGGACTATGAATCCCCGGCCGGAGAAGGTACTCTGCGTCCACGGCGACGAATCCTCCGTGCAGGACCTCTCGTCGGCCCTGTACCACGAGTTCAACATGCGGACCTTCGCACCGAAGAACCTCGAAACGTTCCGGTTCGTCTGACACGACCACTTGTTTCGCGGGAAGTGGTTCGATC
>CAYUFG010000175.1:0-4197 GCA_964443815.1 uncultured Halobacteriales archaeon
CTGGCCAGCGACACCGTCCCGCCGTGTCGCACCTTCGTCTGGAGCGCCGCCCGCAACGCGTCCTTGTCGTTCGGGTTCATGACCGTCGGCGTCTTACCCCGCTCGAGGTGGCCGTCCTCGTCGAAGGAGACCTTCCCCTCGCGGAAATCCGGGACGCCTTTCGTCAGTACGACGCTGTGCATTATGTGTCTGGAAGGCACACCCAGCCGGCCCTAAGTGTTTCGTCATCGCCCGACACGCGTGCCCTTCGGCGGTTTTCTCGGGACTAGGGATGGCCGAGAAAGCGGCTTCCCCGCCAGCCCTCAGATGCGGCCGGCCCGGCTCGGGTCGACGTCGATCGCGTCGACCGGACAGACGTCGACGCAGAGCATGCAGTCGATGCACTGGTCCTCGTGGGTCGGATCGGCCTTGATCTCCGATTCGGGGTGTCCGGGTGTGTCGACCCACTCGAAGACGTCGACGGGACAGTCCTCGAGACAGGCACCGTCCGCAATGCAGAGGTCGAAGTCCACCGCGACGTGCGTGCCGTGGATGCCCTGCGTCTCTTCGGTGGTGTCTTCGCCGTCTGGCGTCCAGACGCGGTGTCCCTCGTGACGCTCTACCTCTTCGTAAGTGTCCTCGAACTCCGGATCGATGGCCATCGTATCTAGCGGTTCGGAGGCAGGACAATAAAGCTTCGACCGAAGGCAATCGCCCGGGCCAGGTATTTGTAGGCGCCGCCCGTACGGCTGCGTGCCTTCCGATGCCAACCGAGATCGAAATTCCCGACGAACTCGTAGACCGACTCGACAGCCACCGCGAGGAGGGCGAGACCCGTGGCGAATTCATCGCAGAGTTGGTCTCGATGTACGAGACCGAGGGCGCCTTCCTCCAGGAAGGCTACTCCGAGTGACATCTCCGACGAACAGGCACACCAGCCAATCTTAGGTAACGTGCATTCACCAACTCCAGGTCGCCAATCGAGGATGGATTGTGTCGTCCGGGGCGAATGCATCCCACGACCGACGTCGTAGGCATTCGCCTCCGATTTCAATAACTACGGGTGAGCGTAGTAGGCGACCGTCTCCTCATCGTCGTGGCGGTCGACTCGCGCGAAGCCGACGCGCTCGAACTGAACGAGGTCGTCGGCGACGTAGGAGGAAAGTCCCGGTTCGGCAAAGCCGCCGACGTCGCCGTCCATGGTACGCAGTCGCGTCGATACACAGTCGTCGGCGGGAACCCAGTGGATTACGTCGACGTCGCCGTCCCGCACGACGTCGATGTCCGCACCGGTCGGTTCGAATGCGTCGCGCGTGTTCCGCACACAGCCGAGGCCCTTCAACCAGACCCGCTCGCCGTGTCCGGGCAGATCGTCCGACTCGACTTGGACCGCCTGGCCGACGGGAATCTGGCGCACACCGCGGTCCTCGTGGTTCGGGTGCACGGGGACCTCGGCGACGTCCGGCCCGCCCAGCAGCGCCATCTCGACGGCGCCGCCGCCGTGGTGGGGGTGGTCCCGGACGAGAAAGGCCCGGTCGGTTTCGTCGTCGACGCGGTCCCGGTTCGCAGCATAGATGGACGACATTGCTAGGGCGACATTCGACGTAGACGTACCCAGTTCGACCAGCGCGTCGACGAGCGCCTCGCCGCGGATTCCCCGCCGTCGGAGGCTCTGGACCGTCGGCGCGCGCGGGTCGTCCCAGCCGTCCAGGTCGCCCGCCTCGATCAGCTCACGCAGCGACGACGTCGACATCGGCACGTCGTACGCGTCGACGGTGACGTGGCCCCAGTGGATCACCTCGGGATAGTCCCAGCCGAAGTAGTCGTACACGAAACCCTGACGTTTGGCCGAGTCCTGCAAGTCAATCCCCCGGATGATGTGGGAGACGTCGGTCAGGTGGTCGTCAACGGCGCTCTGGAAATCGAGCATCGGCCAGCACCGGTAGTCCGCCGCAACCGCCCGTGGGTGGGGCGTGTCCACCTGCCGGAATGCCACCCAATCGCGGAGCGCGGGATTTTTGTGCTCGATGTCGGTTCGCACCCGGAGGACCATCTCGCCGGCGTCGTACTCTCCGCCCACCATCCCGTCGAACTCCGCGCGGGTTTCCCCGGCCGGTTTGTCGCGGTGTTCGCAGGGTTCCGCGTCGTTCTTGAGGTCGGAAAAGTGCTCACCGGGACAGGAACAGGTGTACGCGCCGCCGGCGTCGATCAAGTGCCGAGCGTGTTCGTAATAGGTCTCCAATCGATCGCTCGCTTTGAGGATCGTATCGGGCTCGAATCCCAAGTACGCTATATCCGCCAGGATGGCGTCGTACGCGTCGAGGTCCGGCCGCTTCGTTTCGGGGTCGGTGTCGTCGAAGCGGCAGACGAAGCTGCCGCCGTACCGATCCTTATAGGTGCCCACGACCGCCGCCATCCGCGCGTGGCCAACGTGCCACGGACCGTTCGGGTTCGGCGCCACGCGCATCCGGACCTCGTCGGCGGCATCGACATTCGGCAGATCCGGCAGGGGGTGGTCGTCGTCTGGTTCGTCCTCGGCCTCGAGCTCGGCGAGCCGATCCGGGGCGAGATCCGCCAGCCGTTCGTGGCGTTCCTCGTGAGTCATTCCGTTGACGCGGTCGACGACCGGCCCGGCCACCGCCGGGATTTCGTCGCCGTGCTCGCGGAACTGCGGGTGGTCGCTCATGAGGGGGCCCAGGATGGCGCCCACCTGCGCCTCGCTCTCGTGCTTGATGGCGTTCATGAGCGCGTGCACCTCGACCGCTTCCTCGACGGCCGTGCGAAGGTCGTCGTCCATCTCAGTACTCACGCTCGATGAGGTAGTCGGCGATTCCCTCGAGCAGCGCCCGCGGTTCGTTTTCTGGGAGGACTTCGAGGTTGCGCTTGCCGCTCTCGACGAGTTCTCGAGCCGTTTCACGAGCGTATTCGATACTGCCTGCGGCCTCGAGTTCCGCTACCGCGGCGTCAACTTGGTCGTCAGTCACGCCAGCGATGGTGTCCGCCGGGACGAGGCCGTCGACGTCGACGCCGTTGGCACGTGCGTGAACGGTGATCAGCGTCTGCTTGCCCTCGACGAGGTCGGAGCCACGCTGCTTGCCGAGGGTCTCCGTCGAGGTGGTCAAATCGAGCAGGTCGTCCTGGATCTGGAAGGCCCGGCCGATATCGAGACCGTACCCGTAGAGCGGGTCGACCGCGGCGTCGCTGCCGAGGATGATTGCAGGCGTGCTCGCCGCGGCCCCGTACAGGACGGCCGTCTTCAGCTCGACCATCTCGAGGTACTCGTCCGGCGAGACCGCCCCGCGGCTCTCGAAGTCGATGTCGAAGGCCTGTCCCTCGCAAATCTGCGTGCATGTCGACGCCAATTCCGATAACGCCCGGACGGAGCGCTCGGCGGTGGCACCCGTCTCGAGCATGTTCTCGAAGGCCTTCGAGTACAGCGTGTCCCCGGAGAGAATTGCCATCTCCAGATCGTAGGCCTCGTGGACGGCGGGGACACCCCGCCGCATCGCGTCGTCGTCCATGATGTCGTCGTGGATCAGGGTGAACGATTGGACGATCTCGATGCTAACGGCGGCCGCCATCAGGTCCACGGCGCCGTTCTCGGCCGGGAACTCACGGTAGTCCGTCGAAAGCGGCGGGACGTCCGCAAGGGCCTCGCCGGCGAGCAGCAGCACCGTCGGCCGGAGCCGCTTGCCGCCGGCTTCGAGCAGGTGCTTGGCGGCCTCGTACAACCGCTCGGGGCGTTTGAGCGGCAGATCCGTCTCGAGGGCGTCGTTGACCTGCGTGCGTCTGGCGGCGATGGCCGATTCGACCGCCTCTTGACTCGACATGCAACGCCCGGTTATTCCTCCACCAGGGTGATCATGTTGCCGTTTCGTGTCACGTGTAGATCTCGGCCGAGTTCGTATCCCTGGTTCTCGGCGAGGTTGACGTAGTCCGCAAAGCCGCTCATGTCCTGATGGGCGGGGATGACGTGCTGGGGCCGGAGGGTGTCGAGCATCTCGTAGTGGCCCTCCTGGTTGAGGTGCCCGGAGACGTGGATGTCGTCGTAGATGCGGGCGCCCTGCATGCCGAGGAGCTTCTCGGCCTGGTAGCGCTGGCCCTCGTTGGTCGGCTCCGGGATGACCCGGGCGCTGAAGATGACCTTGTCGCCGTCCTCGAGCTCGTAGGGCGTCTCGCCGCGGCCCATCCGGGTGAGCATCGCGCGGGGCTCGCCCT
>CAYUFG010000176.1:0-2180 GCA_964443815.1 uncultured Halobacteriales archaeon
ATCCTCGAGATCGTCGGGGTCCTCGCGTTGTTGATCGCGCTCGCCCCGATTTCCGGAACCATCCTCGGGTGGTTCGCCGCCCACACGTGGTATCTCGGACAGCTCGGGGACTTCGGCGGTGGCATGATCGTCGCCACCGTCGTCGCCATCATCCTCCTCGTCGCCGGTGGCTACTACGCAGCCCAAAACGGTGACAGTGCCGCACCCGGCTGGAAACAGGGTACGAGCATCATCGCGGGGTACCTGCTCTTGGGAGTCGTCTCGGCACTACTCGTGGCGCTCCTCGGCGGCGGCTTCGACCTCGGGGGCGTCCTCATCTCAGTCGTCGTCGCGGGCATCGTCTTCCCGGCTGTGTTCGGGGCGATCGGCGGAGCTCTCGCGGACTAGCAACTGGCCTCGGTCGAACCGGGATGCAACCCGATGATTCGCCCCGCATCAGAAGCCCTCGAGGGCAATTTTCGAGACGCGGTCACGAGCACTCGTCGATCGATTCGAGATCGAGTCCCCTCGTTCCGTCGGGGTCCAATGTGAATCGGACGCCGATACAATTCCCATCTACGTCCGCGTACTCCTCAGGGTAGACGTGGATCCATTGCCCATCCGCGAGGAATCGAACGATGTACGAAGCCCGTCCGTCGACCGGGTCTTCGATATCGACAGTCGAGGCGCTCGATCCGGTCCCGATCCGGTACTGGTCGCGAAATACCGTCTCGTCGGACGCCTCGACGACGACTTCCGTCTCGTACGCCTCCGATCGATCGTTGACGAGTCGTATCCACTGAATCCGGGTAGTCGGTTGTCCAGCTACCCCGAGACAGCCAGCCATCGCCGATCCGAGACCGAGGACGAGGAACGCGCGACGGTCCATTGCTGACGAGTTCGCACGCGAACGGGTAAGACATTCTGGTAAGTGAAACTCCTCCTGTTCCTATGCCGCTCGCGACCGTCGTCGACGTAACCGGCAAATATTCCGGGCTCTGATAGCGCTGGACCGCCTGTATCGATCCGAATCCCAAGTCAGTGCCGAGAGAGCAGGATCAAACGGAAATTTCTACTGCTATCTGTGACGTATTTACGTCGTGGCTCGGGTGACCTGATGTGTCGGTGCCTGCGCCATCGCGTCACCGCATTTCTCGGTCGAGTGATCATCTCGTAGAGTGTGGTCCTACACCCCCCGGTGAGCGATGATGGCCCTCGTCCGTCGCCGTGTCCCCGGCGTGGCGCTTCTCGTCCTCATCGCCGCACTCGCGGTCGTTCTCGGACGGCACCTCCCCTTCCTGACACCGCTCATCCTCGCGATCGTCGTCGGGGCGCTGCTCGCCAATACCGTCGGCGTGCCGACGTGGGCCGGGCCAGGAGTCGCGACGAGTTCGATCCTGCTGGAGGTCGGAATCGTCTTGCTCGGCGCGCAACTGCCGCTGGGCCCACTCCTGGATGCTGGGCCGGTGGTACTCGTGCTCGTCGCCACGGTCGTCATCACGGGCGTCCTGATCGTCACCGCACTCGTGCGCGAAACCGAGCTCAACGACCGGTTGGGCTCGCTGCTCGCGGCGGGATCGAGCATCTGCGGCGTGTCGGCAATCGCCGCCGTCGCGCCGCTCTGTGACGCGGACGACGCCCAAATCGCCCACGCTGCGGCGACGATCATCCTCTTCGACGCCATCACGCTCGTCACGTTCCCCGCCCTCGGTCACTTCCTCGACCTCGGGCCGCAGTTCTTCGGCATCTGGGTCGGCTTGGCGATGTTCTCGACCGGCCCGGTCGCCGCGGCGGGGTTCGCGTTTTCGCCGGTCGCCGGCCAGTGGGCGACAGTGACGAAGCTCGCCCGAAACGCGTTCATCGGCGTCGTTGCGGTGTGGTATTCGCTCCGGTACGCCAGCAAGGCGAGCCAGGGCTATCGCGATTCGGCCTCGACCCTCCTGGCCGATTTTCCGTGGTTTCTCGTCGGCTTCGGGGCACTCGTCGTCGTCGCGAACAGCGGCGTGCTCTCACAGCCGACGCTCGACGGATTCGCGTCGGCGTCCGACGGGCTGTTCCTCCTCGCGTTCGCCGGCCTCGGCGCTGAGATGCACCTCCGAGAGATGCGACGTGCGGGATCGGTCCCGGTGGCCGTGGTGGGTGCGAACCTGATCGCCGTCGCCGCCATTGCGTACGGGCTTCTGTGGTTGGTGTCCTGACCG
>CAYUFG010000176.1:2280-4169 GCA_964443815.1 uncultured Halobacteriales archaeon
AGGGAATTGGCCCAAAACCATTTAACTCGGAATCATCGTTCTATTAATGTCAGGCAGACAGATGGAGTCGGCCCAAGGGTTCGATCACTACTTGGGGGTGAAAGAGTTGGCGGTGACCGCCTGATGCGCTGGTGGGATGGTGAGACAGCATGTCACGCGTTACGAACTCGGACGGCTCGAAATCCACGGCAGACGCGTTCGGTGAACGGGATGCCGGGACGACGCGTCCGACAGACGACAGAGTCGACCCTCGGAGGCTCGGGGAGGATAAACGCCGGGACCGGAAACTCGGTCTCGAGAGTCAGATGGGAGAATCGCCCGTAGAAAAGTCGTGAAGGGACGACCGAGCCCGGGTGACCGCGGGTCATCGATGACGATGACGAGGGATCGGAATGCTGGTCATTGAGTACGAGACGAACAACCCGATCCTTCGGGAGGCGAGCAAAGCCGTTCCGGAGATGGAGTTCACGCTCGTCGAGGAGCAGGCCAGGCACGACGGGCAAATTCGGCTGTTGCTGTGGGCGACCGGCGGCAGGTACGCGGCGGTCGAAACGGCCATCGAAGACGATCCCACGGCGGCCGAATTGGAATCGCTCGTCGAGCACGAACGGCGAGGGTTGTACCGGCTCGTCCTCACGGAGGAGGGCATGCGATGGACGACGTATCATCAGTGGGTCGAGCTCGACGGATCGTTGATCCAGTCGAGATTGCAGGACGGGACCTGGTCGACAGAATTGCGGCTACCGAGCAGGTCGTCCATCCAGAAACATCGGTCGTGGTACGACGAGCGTGGGCTCGAATTCGAGCTCGTGTCCGTGTGGGTCAAAGAGCCCACACCGGGGGGACCGGATATTCCCAACTTGACCGACCGACAGGTCGAGACGTTCCTTCGGGCGCTGGAGTTGGGGTACTACGACATCCCGCGTGCGGTCTCGACGGACGAGCTAGCCCGAGAGTTCGATATTTCCGAGCAGGCCGTTATCGAACGGCTTCGACGGGCAACGAAGGCGCTTGGCGAACAAGCCCTGCTGCATGGATCGGATGCTGGATAACCTGGTGGCCGGCAGTCCCTAGCACCCCTGCAACAAGCGCGCTGCTCGCGAGGATGCGCTGCGGCTGGCCAGAGAGGTGAATATCGTAACGCTCTCGGAGCGGGCAGTATCGGAAACGGCCAGATTTTCCCCTCGCGAGCGCCAACCCAAGGTGATGGTCGACCACTGCGACAAGTGCGGGACGGAACTCGAGCCCGACCAGTACCGCCATCAACAGTACCGCATCGATCATCCCGGTGAGTCCGAGAAGACGCTCGAAGGTGGGCTGTGCTCGGATTGTTTTTGGGATCTCAAGGCGTGGCTCAATACGGAGTGACCCGGAGCTGCATATAAATCGGGACTGCGGCCGGGCCGGACGAAGCGCTGGCGATCCCCTCCAACTATGGGTCGTCGCCACAAAAAAAAGCGAGCGAGGCTACAAGAGGCACTGTACCGACCCAAAGGGAAAGGAAGCGGGCACACGTAGCGATCCCCCGTGGGAACTCACATCCGAACGGTGCTCGCTCCAGCCGAGCGATTCGACCACTACTGGGCGGTTGCCCTCGGCGCGTGTCTCGGGCTGTTCCTGCTGACGCTCGTCGCGTACGCAGTCGGGATATTTTCGACGGCCGGTGGAGTCGTGTGGGTGCCATGGCACGCCGCGGTCGTCGGCTCGATCGCCGGGTTCGGGGTGGGCTATCTCGGTGCAGGATTGCTCTTGGCCTGGGGAGCGGGCGTGGCTGCGATGCTCGGTGCCCACGCCGATCACGCCCTCTTCGGGCTGTCGAGGCGGCCACCGATCGAGCGGCTCGCGTATTTCGCTCGCCTGGACGGGCTCGGCTTCTTCGCGATCGAGGG
>CAYUFG010000177.1:0-4140 GCA_964443815.1 uncultured Halobacteriales archaeon
TGTCGGAATGTCGCCCATGAGTAGCAGAGAGTGTGCGACCCTTCCGAGCAAAGCGAGGTGAGGAGTAATGGGACCGGGAGCTACGCGTACAACTCGAACTGGTCGAAGGTGCGGATGCGGGGCATCCCTCATTCGGAACGGTCTCCTGATCCCACACCAACTTCGCTTTAATCCCTCGGCTCCCAGGTATCGCCATGAACGTCGAAATCGCGGTCTACGACGGCTTCGACGAACTCGACGCCATCGGGCCGTACGAGGTGCTCGACAATGGAGCCGACGAAGGGGCCGACCTGTCGGTCTCGCTCCGCACGCTCGAGGAACGCCCGCAGGTTCGCGCCAGCCACGGCCTCCGGATCATCCCTGACGGGGAACTCGGCGAGACCGACCCAGAGCTGGTGGTCGTCCCCGGCGGCGGGTGGAACGATCGCTCCGACACCGGCGCGTGGGCGGAGGCCGAACGCGGCGACCTGCCGGACTGGCTCGCCGCCCGCCACGGCGCGGGCGTGGCCGTCGGCGCGGTGTGCACCGGCGGAATGCTCCTCTCGCGAGCCGGACTGCTCGAAGGCCGGCCGGCGATCACCCACAGCGGCGCGGTCGACGACCTCCGGGCCGAGGGTGCGGAGGTGATCGACGCGCGGGTCGTCGACGCTGGCGATGTGGTCACTGCCGGCGGCGTCACGTCCGGCATCGACCTCGGACTATACATCCTTGAACGCGAATTCGGCGCTGACCTCGCCCAGCGGGTCGCGGATCGCATGGAGTACGAACGCCGCGGTCCGATACACCAAGCATGACGAACCCGGAAGGGGAAACTTACTCTCCGAGGTTTGGAGGCCACACTGTGAACACGTTGGCCTCGTCGTACTCGTAGGCGATGTGACCGTAGAGGTTCTCTACTACCGATAGACGATCCATAGCCCGATGTCTTACTCGTGCTGTAGCGACGTCTTGTCGCCCGGAGTAGCGTCGTTCTTCGCTTAGTCCTCGTTGGTCGATCGACCCGACTGTTCCGAGCATCGACCCGCGGACTGGCGACCACTCCTACTCCTCCGACTGGCGGTCCGTGACCGGTCTCCGTCCCGCAGACGCCTAGCACGACGGGCAGTGGGCCGCACCATCGACCCTCGGTCACTGCTCTGTCCACAGGAATGGCGTGCTACTCCGCTGTTCCCCTATCTGATAGACTGTTGCGAAAATCGAGCCTGTGTTTATGCCCGGCTTCCGCTGGGTGCGACATCGTTGTCGGGAGATTCATCCTACTACTGAGGTGATGGGCAGACTTCTCAAATCGCTGTAATCGAGGAAGAACGCGTTTAACACCGGCCAATGAAGCATCCGCAGCCGAACGAGACCGCTTCGAGTGCGACGCGGGGCGTGGGGTCAACGACGAGTATTGGGGGTATAGAAGACGGCGACGGCCTCGATATTCCGCATGAATCAGTCTGCACCCGATCGCTACTGCGGGTGACACAGATACTGCCAAATACAGCGCGCGGATTACGGCTCCGAAAGCAGTGTGTACGTCACCGGAGCCGTGCGGCCCCCGGGCCATTCATCTCGGAATTCGACAGCTGCCAACGACAAGATTGTGGAGTGGATCCCGATCTCTGCGCCTTTCACCGGCCTCGCTCATGGAATCTCGTACGCAAACCTATCCGGTGATTGTTTTGCAACGGTTGGAACTCGCTAACTCCGATCCCGGAATTGACCGCCATCCGGTGAGCGGCGCTGAGAAGTCGAACGGTCCGTCAGCGCCAACACGACGGGTTTTAGCCCGCCCGCCGGGTATGGTCCGGCGATGAGTGACGAGATCCCGGACCGGGCCGCGGCTGCGCTCCGGCACCACGAGGCCGTCGAGGAGCGAGACGGACGGTACGGGATCGACTCGACCGTCTTCGACGCTACCGTCAGCGCCAGCGAGGCCGGCGACCGGCATCGCTGGACGGTTACTGTGACGGTTCCGAGCCTCGCAGCGGCCACCAGCGACCCCGTCGGCGACGCGGTCGCAGAGGGGTGGTTCGACACCTTTGAGCGCCGCCTGTCTGACGCCCCGAAGGCCACCCGGGCGCCGCTCGATCTCGAGCGTCTCACCGTCGAGCGCCGGGGCATCGACGTCGTCGTCATCTTCGAGTTTACCTGGGACGGGCCGGGCCGGGCTGTTGACATCGCGAAAACGCTCGTCGAGTACGTCGAGGGAACCTACGTCGAGGGAACCATCCCGGGGTATACCTATGAACCGCCTGTCACCGACCTCCTCAGCCAGGCGGACACCGGGGGCGACGCCGAACGCGGCGGCACGCCACTCTGAAGCTCCCTTTGGTTTGGCGAGGAAGTAGAGACCGAGCGTGCGAGGCTGCTTCCAGTCGCGCCGCAATCGCAGCCGATTTGGGGGCAGACTTCTCTGCCAGAATCGAATATTGGCTAGTGCGGTCGAGCACCCAGACAGAAAGTGCTCGGTCACCCCATCGCGATGTAGGTCTGCGTGTCCTCAACGCCATCAACGCCTTGAATCTGGGTGGCGGCGACATCCTTGACCGCGGCCGGCGACTCGACGTCGACGACCGCGATCAGGTCGACGTCGCCGGCAACGATGTGGGCGCGATCGACGCCCTCTATCGCCTGGATCTCGGATCTGAGTCTGTCCGCCTCGCCCGTGTGTGCTTTGACCATGACGTATGCACGTACCATCAGGCATCACCTGCGGCGGCCCGGCCGGTTTCGCCGACGATCAGGCTGCGGACATCGCCGAGCCGGTCGAAGTCCGCAAGGATCACGAGCCGGTCACCGAGATCGAGCGAGTCGTCCGGCGTCGGAAGCCGGAGTGACTCGTCGTCCTTGCCGAAGGCGAGCAGCCGCGAGTTCGCCGGCAGCTCCAACTCGCTCAGACTGTAGCCCCGCATCGGCGAGGCCTTCGTGATTGTGAATTCTACCAGCTGGAGCTCCTGGGCAATGTCGGCGATTGCACGGATATTGCCTCCCAAAAGGGCGTTCTTCGCGAGGATGGCCCCAAGGCGTTCTGGATACACGACCTCGTCGACTTGGTCGGCGTACTCGCGGTAGATGTCCTCGCGGTAGTCTTCATCGATCCGCATCACGGTCCGACACCCCGAATGCTTCGCAATCATGCAAACTGCGAAATTTGTGTTGAGGTCGCCCGTGAGCGCACCGACCGCGTCGGCCTCGTCGACTCCTGCAGCGTCGAGCGTGGGCTCGACGGCGCCGTCGCCCTGGATGACAGCAAATCCCTCGTCGCGGGCGCGGGTTGCAGTCAGCTCGTCGGCCTCGACAACGACGACCTCGTGGCCGCTTTCCTCAAGGGACCGGGCGGTCCGGAGGCCGACCCGGCCCGCACCTACGACGATGAACCGCATGTGTCAACCAATGTCACGCCGATGAATAAAGCTATTCACGGGTCGCGGGGGAAGCTTTTTGACATGTCAACACCTACCACACCTAATCGATGGTCCGGGCGTTCATCATGGCGAAGACGTCTGCCGGGAAGTCGGCGGACCTCCAGGCCTCGATCGAGGCAGTCGAGGGAGTCCGCGAGGCCCACGTCGTCGCCGGGAAGTATGACATCATCGTCGAGGCCGAGGGGGAGGAGGTCTACACCGTGATCCACACCGTCTCCACTCAAATCCGCGACCTCGACGGTGTCGTCGACACCCGGACCTACATCTGTTTGGAGTAGCAAGCGGACCGAAGCGTGAACCCGGAAACTGCGAAGGGTGAACCGAAATTACCGCGAACACTTGGCGCCGTCCGTCAGGGCCAAGAACCGCCACCCCCGAGATGACCCATGGTCACGGTCGTCGAGGTCTTGGGGCTGGCGATCATCATCCTCGTCCATACCGCTATCGCCGCTCTGCTGACGCGATTCTTCCGCGTGCGGCTCGACACCCGCGTCGGGGCCGCCCTCTACACCGGTCTGCTGATCCCGGTGGTCCTGCTCGTCCTGACACTGGTGTTCGGCGGCGTCCTGCAGCTCGGGCCGAACCTGGGGAGTGCCGGGGCCGTCGTCGCCCTGACGGTCCTCCTCCCGCTCGCCATTGGCGTCGCCTTCGACTACTTCTGGATGCCGGCGCCGGACGAGGTCGACCTACCGATCGAGCGTGACGGGTCGAGTCCGGGCACCCGGCG
>CAYUFG010000178.1:0-4099 GCA_964443815.1 uncultured Halobacteriales archaeon
TATTTCAAGAACGGGGTCGCTACAGCGGGTCGGGCTTTTCCTTGGTGTCGACGACGATCGTGTCGGCGGCCAGGTCGCCGAGGCGCTGACGGCGGTCGGTGACGAACATCGCGACGACGCCGATCGTGTCGAGGGGCCGCAGCAGCGTCCGGATGGCGGACTCCTTGAACGAGATCGGGTGGTCGTCCGCCGAGATGACCACGATGTCCATCGCCATCTTGCCGAGCGTCTGGCCGTAGACGGCCTCGAAGTACACGAAGTAGCCGACGATCGCCGGAAGGCTGAGGCCCAGGGCGAGGAACCCGAGGGGTTCCCAGGCCATGAAGGCGACGTTGGTCGTGAGTCCGAGGACGATGGCGAGCGCGGCGACGTCGACGAGGAACGCGATGACGCGCTTGCTGAGGATGTCCCGCTCGGTGCCGAGGTTCGGGGTGGGCCGTTCGAACGTTCCCATACCGCGAGATGGGCTAGGCGGCCCATAAACCCCCGTCAGACCACCGTATGACGCGAGTCCGGCGTGGCCGGCGAGCGGCCGGACGGAACTTTGAGGACCCCGGGCCGTGGAGGTCAGCCCAACCCCGTCAGCCTCGAGCCATGGACCTCCAATCCAACCCTCCGGCCCTGCCGAGTTCGAGGGCCGACTGGCGGCGCATGGGCCAGGCGGCCCGCCTGGTTCTCTCTATTCCACGGTACATGGCGCTCGCCGGTGGCGTCACCGTCCTGGTCCTGTCCTTGCTGGTGGTGGGGCTGAACCTGTGGACGGTAATGCCCGCTGTTACGTTGCAGCTTCCGCTCGAGCTACGGCTGCGGATCCTGCATCGACTATACCCGTTCGTCGGGACGGCCTTCGGGAGACTGGAAGCCGCCCTCCTCGTCGCCGCGGCCGTCACCCTCGGTGTCGCTGCCGCGATGATTACTCACGAATCGGTGCGACAGCTAGCGATGGATGCTCAGGGCGACGACGCCGGTTTCGGGTGGGCGCGTTGCTGGTTCGTGGTCGCCTGTGCAGCCTGCGCGTCGACGCTCCTCGTTGCAATCTTGCCCGTGTTCGGGGTCGTCCGGCCGTCCGTTCTCCTTCCGATGGACGGCATCGAGTTCACGGTCCCGGCACTCATCGCATCACTGCTCTCGCTGCACCGGGTGGCCGGGTGTATGCGCCTCGAGTGAGCGCCCGGGCCAGCGGCTCCCCACCGGGCGTTTAAGCCGGAAGCCGACGAACTGACCGCGTGGTCGACGAGACGACGCCCCGGTTCGAAATCCCGGAACGGCCCCGTCGGCGCTATCCACGACGGGGTGGTGTCGAGTACGAGGGTGAGACGGTGTTCGTGCTCGAGCCGGGCGTGGCGGTCGAAACTGCAGCACTCGTCGACGTGCTGCAATCGGCCCTCGCAGCGGACGAGTACCGCTACGGCGACTGGTTCGACCTCCCCATGCCGCTCTACCTGGTCCACGACGACGAAACGGGCGACACCTTCCGGGTCGCGGTCCGGGACGGTGCCGTCCAGTTCCACGTCCTGCCCACAACCGAGCCGACGGGGCTGCGACGGCTGTACGAGCGACTGCGGGCGGCCACGGATTTCACGTGGTCAGTCTCGAAGCGAACCGACCGCGAGCGGGAGTGAGGGGACGTTTGGACGGTGTTGCCACCGTCGTTTGGACGGTTTTTCTAATTCCTTCAAGTGGGTTGACGAGAGAGAGCCGGCTACAATGCACGGAGAACTGCCCCGAAGACGGTTCATGCAGGTCGTCGGCGCCGCGGGCGCTGGCGCGGCGTTCGCCGGAACGGCCGGCGCGTCGCCCGACGTGTCGACCGCGGTGCTCGACAGCCAGTTCGACGAGACCGGCGTCCAGGAGTCCCTGGTCGTGTTCGACGACTCCGAGAACGCACAGCGCCTGGAGACGCTCGACCTCCCGGAGACGTACCACGTCTTCGAGAACCTCGACATCGCGTGGACGTTCCTCGAGCCCGACCAGGTCCGGACGGTCGCCGAGTGGGACTCGGTCCGCCGCGTGAAGAAGGCCGAGGAGCTCGAGTACTACAACGACGAGACGTCGCGACAGTCGATGGCGGTCGACGCCGTCCACAACGACCTCGGCTACGAGGGCGAGGACGCACACTTCGCGATCATCGACTCCGGCATCAACGGCAGTCACCCGGGTATCGACGGACGGGTCGAGGCCAATTACCGCTGGGTGGACGAACCCACGGGCCCGCGCGCCCCGTTCTGGGTCGACGCCGGACCGGGCGACACTGACGAACTCGGCCACGGCATCCACTGCACAGGCATCGCCGCGGGCGACAACGGCGGCGCCGCGCAGGGCGACTACACCGGGATGGCCCCGAATGCAACGATCACGAGTTACAGCACGACTGGCGGGGTCTACCTGCCGTACGTCGTCGCCGCGTGGGACCACCTACTCGGCCGCATCCGGACCGAACCGGGCTTCCAGCCGGACGTCGTGTCGAACTCCTACGGCGTCGCTCGGGGTAACCGGTACAACCCGATGGATCCGGTCAACGTCGCCACTTGGAAGGTGTTCCAAGAGGGAGTCCTCCCGGTATTCGCTTACGGTAACGACGGTGAAGCAGGCGAGAACACCGGGAATCGGTTCGCCAAGGCTCCGCACGTGCTCGGAGTTGCGGCTGCCCAGAAATCGATCAATCCGGAGGATAACGCGAACAACCGGCCGATCACGAGCTTCTCCTCACGCGGCCGGAGCGACGTCTCGGATGTCTACTACGACCGAGACGAACTGATCCAGAATCTCCGGATGTTCCACGAGATCCAGCAGGGGAGCACGTTAACGGTGAGAGAACGGACCTTCAATGGTAGGGTTGGTGCAGCGGTGAACACCAGCCCGGGGGCGGACGCTGTTGACGAGGACACCGGTTCGTCGTACGTGGACTTCGTTCCTGCAGGTAACGTCGACCAGGTCGAACTCAAGCTCTCGCTACAGCCCCAAGGCCAGTGGGTACGGATGCGGGTCTTTGAGGACCGGGGAGACCGAATGGTCGAAATCGCCCAACTCCGCGAGGAACCGCTCAAGCAGCACGATACGCTTACGTTCGACGTAGTCGCTGGCCGTGACTATCAGATCGAATTGGAACCCGAGGATTCGGTTACGGCGGAATATACAATCGAATACACCGCCTTCGCTAAAACGGACGGAAACCTTCCCGGATCCAGAGTGTTCACCATGTACCGGCCCGGCATCAGTACGCACGGGAATCAGGTCATCAGCACCCAGGACAAGTACGACGTCCTCGGTCCGCTGGGCGAGTTCGGCGATGCTGAACCCTTCTACGGTCGGCTCTCCGGCACGTCGATGGCTTGTCCCGGTGCTGCCGGCATCGCGATGCTGGTCCAGCAGGCCCACCGCGAGAACAGCGGCGAGGAGCTCTCGCCGATCGACCTCATCCGGGTCCTCGAGCACAGCGCGGCCGACCACAACCCGAACTACACCCCCGTCAACACCGGGGCCGGGTTCGTCGACGCCGAGGCTGCCGTCCGGACCGCCGAGCGACTCGCCAACGGTGACCTGACCATCGACGATCTGGACACGGGCCTCGACGCCCTCGTCGATGCGCCCGACAAGGTCACGCCCCCGGACGTCATCGACCTCTCGGCGTCCGGGAGCCGGAGCACGGATAGCTCCGTCAACCAGGACTCGCGGACCCAGCGCGTCGACGTCACTATCTCGTCGTTCAACGGGGCGGCCGCCGAGAGCGTGAAGGTCTACGACGAGATTCCCGGGTCGTGGGAGCTGATCGGGAGGTACAGCGACCAGGCCGAGGTCGCGGACGACCAGGGCGACACCGGCGACAGCCGCACCCGGATCCGGCTGTACGCGCCCGATGGCGACGGGACAATCACGACGGCCGACGTCGAGGGCGACAACACCGTCACGTTCACCTACTTCGTCCGGACGCCGGAGGGCGGCCCGCAGAGTTCGGGGCCGTACGACCTCGGGCCGGCCGAGGCCGTCGTCGACACGTGGGCCTTCAGCAGCAACGAGGACCAAGAGCAAGGCAACAAATCCGCCACGTTCGGCGGTACCAGTACGGTCCTGATCGCCGGGACTCCACTGTAATCGCCCA
>CAYUFG010000179.1:0-4057 GCA_964443815.1 uncultured Halobacteriales archaeon
CGCCTCGGCGAGGCAGGGGCCGAGCCAGCCGACTGAACGAACACCGCAGTCGCCGACGCCGGCAGGGCGCACGCGTTCGGCCCGTCCGGCCACTGCAAATGCCCGTCCCCCGCGAGTTGACAGGTGGCTGCTGGGATCCGTTGGGGTCTTTGGCGACGGCCTCCACCAGCCGGTGTGAACTCGACCGACGAGTGGTACGATGTCGAGAAACTCGCACCCCGTACCTGGCGGCTCACCGAGGGCGGGAAATTCGGGAATCAGCTCATCGCGGGAGCCGAGCGGGCGCTGCTGATCGACGCCGGCGCCGGTGTCGGCGACCTCCGCGGGATGGCGGAGCAACTCGTCGACGTACCGATCACTCTGTTGCTCACCCACGCCCATTGGGACCACGTCGGCAACGGCCACCAGTTCGAAGACGTACTGGCCCATCCGCTCGGCCACGACGGCGGGCAGATCGTCCCCGAGCCGCTCTCACTGACGCCTGCGGCATGGGCCGAAAGTTGGCGGGCGGCCGGCAACGGGCTGCCGAACGGCGTCGACCCCGACGACCTCGAACTCCAGCCGGTCACTGGCGTCGAATCGGTCTACCCGGGAACTGTACTCGACCTCGGCAGCCGAACAGTCGAACTGTTCGCGACACCCGGCCACGCCGCCGAACACCTCTCCGTCCTCGACCGTGAAACCGGGTCGGTATTCGTCTCCGACGTCGTCCACACGGACTACGACTGTTACGCACACTTTCCGGGTGGCGACCTCCTTGCATACCGTGGGACGCTATCGTTGCTCGTCGACCTGTTCGACGCCGGGGCTGTTGAGACCATCCACTTCTCGCACGTCCCACCGCTCGCCGGGGAGGAGTTCTCGCTCGTCCGTGAGTACAGGGACGCCTTCGAGGCGATTCTTGCAGACGAGTTAGCCTACGACGAACTCGGGGGTGAGCATCCGGCCAGGCGCTACCGGGTTGCGGGGAACGAAATCCTGGCGCCCGCCACTTAGTCGTCTGTCGCGCCGACCTCGATACCCCCGGCCGTGCCCGCCTGAGGGCCGGCGGGACTCGGCAGTTCGGAGCGGACGTCGTCTCGCTCCCGCTCGGCGATGACCTCGGCGTAAGCGTCGGGCATGACTCGGGTGAAGTTTTCGAGTTCGGCGTCCCAGTCCTCCAACAGCTCGGCCGCGAGGTCCGAGTCGGTGTAGGCGTAGTGGTTCTCGACGAGCCGCGTGATCATCGCCCGGTCGGAGTCCTCGAGGTCGGGTGAGAGGGTTACCATGCCGGTGTTCGCTCGCTCGTGGAAGTCGCCGTCCGGGTCGTAAACGTACGCCACGCCGCCTGACATGCCCGCCGCGAAATTCTTGCCCGTGTCGCCGAGGACAACGATCGAGCCGCCGGTCATGTACTCACAGCCGTGGTCGCCGACGCCCTCAACGACGCCCTTGACGCCGGAGTTCCGGACGGCGAACCGTTCGCCCGCCTGCCCGTTGACGTAGGCTTGACCCTGCGTCGCCCCGTACAGCGCGACGTTGCCGATCAAGATGTTCTCCCGGGCCTCGTAGCCGGCGTCCGACGGCGTCCGGACGATGAGCTTGCCGCCCGAGAGTCCCTTGCCCACGTAGTCGTTGGCAGAGCCCACGAGGTCGAAGGTTGCGCCGTCCTGGAGGAAGGCGGCGAAGCTCTGCCCGGCGGTCCCCGAGAGCCGGCACGTGATGGAGTCCTCCGGCAGGCCCTCGAGCCCCCACTCCGTCGAGATGCGATTGGAGAGGGTAGCGCCGACCGCGCGGTCGGCGTTGGTGATGTCGAGGTCGACAGTGACTGGTTCGCCATGCTCGATGGCAGGCTCGGCGGCCTCGATGATATCCCAGTCGAGCTGTTCGTCGACCTCGCTGCGCTGTGGCTGGGTCTTGTGCGTATCGACATCGTAGTCGCTCTCAGGCTCGACGAGGACGTCCGAGAGGTCGAGCTTCTTGGCCTTTGCCTGGTCCACGTCGTCGCGCTGGCGGAGCAGGTCGACCCGACCCACCATCTCGTCTACCGTCGCGAAGCCGAGTTCGGCCATGATCTCCCGGAGTTCCTGAGCCAGGAACGTCATGTAGTTGATGACGTGTTGGGGCTGGCCTGGGAATCGCTCACGGAGCTTCTCGTTCTGGGTGGCGACGCCGACGGGGCAGGTGTTCTCGTGGCACTGTCGGGCCATGACACAGCCCGAGGTGACCATCGAGGCGGTCCCGAAGGCGTAGCCCTCGGCGCCAAGCAGCGTCGCGATGGCGACGTCCCGGCCCGTCATGAGCCCGCCGTCGGTGGTGACTTTGATGCGGTCGCGCAGGCCGGTCGCCCGGAGCAGTTGATTGGCCTCTGCGAGGCCGAGTTCCCAGGGAACGCCTGCGTTCTTGATCGACGTTTTCGGCGACGCGCCCGTCCCGCCAGAGTGGCCCGAGATGTGGACCTTGTCGGCCTGGGCCTTGGCGACTCCCGCAGCGATGATGCCGACACCGGCCTCAGCGACCAGCTTGACGTTGACGTCCGCCTCCGGATTCGAGGCCTTGAGGTCGTGGATCAGTTGCTTGAGGTCTTCGATGGAGTAGATGTCATGTAGCGGTGGAGGTGAGATGAGGCCGACGCCCGGCGTTGAGTAGCGGACGTGGGCGATCATCTCGTTGACTTTCTTGCCGGGAAGGTGTCCGCCCTCCCCGGGCTTCGACCCTTGTGCCATCTTGATCTGGAGTTCGTCCGCCGCAGAGAGGTACGTGCTCGTGACGCCGAACCGTCCCGAGGCCACCTGCTTGGTGTGGCTGTTTTTCTCGGTACCGAACCGTTCGGGCGGCTCGCCACCCTCACCGGTGTTCGAGGCGGCACCGAGCCGGTTCATCGCGATGGCGTTGTTTTCGTGCATCTCCGGGGAGAGCGACCCAAGGCTCATCGCAGCGGTCTCGAACCGCTTGACGATCTCCTCGACGGGTTCGACGTCCTCGACGGGGATGGACTCACGGTCCTCGTCGGCAAACTCGAGCAGGCCCCGGAGCGAGTGGAGTTCCTTCGACTGGTCGTTGAGCATCTCGGAGAACTCCAGATAAGTCTCCCAATCGCCCTGACGGACCGCCTGTTGGATAGTCCCAACAGTCTGTGGATTCCACTTGTGGAAGATCCCGCCGGAGCGGTTCTCGTACTCGCCGACGCGGGGCATGTCGGGATCGTCGCCCCAGGCGATTTCGTGGCGGTCGAGAAGATCAGATTCTACCTCTTCGATGTCGATGCCGTCGGTACGGTTCTCGGTGCCCTCGAAGTACTCCGCGACCAACTCGGTCGAGAGGCCAACGGCCTCGAAGATCTGGGCACCTTGGTAGCTCTCGACCGTCGAGATACCCATCTTCGCCATCGTCTTCAGCAGGCCGTCCTCGATGGCATTGATGTAGGCGTCGATAGCGACGTGGGGGTCGGCGCCGTCGGGGCCAGCGACGAGATCCTCGATCGTCTGGTATGCCAGGTAGGGATTAATGGCGCCGGCGCCGTAGCCCACCAGCGTCGCGAAGTGGTGAACGGCCCGCGGGTCGCCCGATTCGAGGACGAGCCCGACGTGGTTACGCATGCCGTTACGGACGAGGTGGTGGTGGACACCCCCGACGGCGAGCAGGCTTGGGACGGGAACGCGACCCTTGCTCGCGTTCCGATCGGACAGCACGACGATATCGTGCTCGCGGGCGGCATCGGTGGCACGGTCGCGGAGGCGTTCGACAGCGGATTCGAGATCGTCCCCGTCGGGGTCGTAGGTGATGTCGACGACCTCGCTCGTCAAGCCGTTCCGGTCGATATCCTTGATGCCGGCCATCTCCTCGTCGGTGAGGATCGGCGAGTCCAATACCAGTTGGCGGGCGTGTTCGGGGCTCTCGCCGAGGATGTTGCGCTGCTCGCCCAGCCGCGTCTCGAGGCTCGTGACGAGCTCCTCACGGATGTAATCCAGGGGCGGGTTCGACACCTGAGCGAACAGCTGCTTGAAGTAGGTGAACAGCGGGCGGTTGAACTGCGAGAGGACCGACAGCGGCGTGTCGTCGCCCATCGACCCGACGG
>CAYUFG010000180.1:0-4049 GCA_964443815.1 uncultured Halobacteriales archaeon
TCCGCGACGTGCCTGACCCCGCTCGCGATGCCTCGCGTACTCTCGACCATCTCCGGGCCGGACATCTCCGCCCGGCCGACGGCGAACGCCGACGGACCGCGAACGACGATCTCGTCGCCGACGCGAATGTCGTCACTCGCGTCGACGACGCCCGGGGCGAGCACGTTGCCGTGGGGGACGAAGTCGTCGATCTCGACGACTTTGGTGGGAGCGTCGGAGTCGAGCCACCGGCGGGCGCCGGCGAGCGTGAACGAGAGCACGCCGTAGTTGGGGACGAGTGCGGCGAGTTGCTCGCCGGCTTCGTCGTGGGCCCGGAGTTTGGGGTAGCGGCTCGAGATGCGGACCGAGTCGAACACTGCATCCCCGGCACCATCTCCGAACTGGTAGTCAGCCACGGCTTTCAGCGTGTTCACCTGCCGCTCCCGTTTCGAGTACTTGAGTTCGTCAGAGAGCGTGCTCGCGAGGTTGGAGATCGAGTCGACGGTCGTCGGGTGGTCGTCGACGGTGTACTCTACCTCGAGGTCGCGATCGACCGCCGCGACCGCCCGCTCGACGATCTTCGTGTAGCCCTCGGGCGGGACGTGTGCGATGATCCGTGGGTACTCGTTACGCTCGAGGTAGGCCGCGAGGACGTCCGCAACGAAGTCGAGCTCCGTCTCGCTCCAGTGGCCCGTCACGACCGAGTCGTAGTGCTGGGCGGGATACGTCAGTTCCAGTTCCTGGGGGACGACGCCGATCGGCGACGTCATCGAGACGGTGTGGGCGCGGAACTGGATGGCGTCGTGGAACTGACCGTGGCTCTGTGACTCGCTGTAGGGTTTCGTCGCCGAGCACGGCACGAGGACGAGCGGGTTCGCGAAGCGGTTCCGGTAGCGGGTGGTGACGCGCTCGGCGAAGCGCTGGATCTCGACGCGCCTGAGACTGTCTTCGGAGGCGGCCGTGATAGTCGACTGCCGCAGGATCGGCGTCCGCTGCTCGAGGTAGCCGTACTGCTGGTCGAGCCGCCGGAACACCGCGGTGTGCCACGGCTCGTGTCTGGCCTGGCCCTCGAGGTAGTCCCGCAGCGTGCCTCGCCGGATCCGCTCGCGGACCGTTCCCAGGGCGGCTCCCAGCGCGTTGACGTTGTGCGCGGCACAGTCTATGCGATCGAAGTCCGGGAGGGGTTGCCGACAGGCGGGACAGGTACAGGGGAGTTCGTGGAGGTCGTCGAGTCGTCGCTGGCCGTCGGTCGTCTGGTAGAAGCCACGCGTCCCGTCGACGACGGCTCGGTCGGCGTCCACCAGGTCGACGCCGGCGTAGATCAGTGCGGCGACGTTGCCCGGCGTGGCCACGCCCGGCAGGTACAACGCGGTGTCCGCGGGGATAGCCCCGCGGGTTCGAACGATCGCCGCGACGAACGCGGCAGCATGGCGGTCGAGTTTCTGGGCGTTCGAGAGAACGTACGCGTCAGCGCCGACGTTCTTCGCGGTGTCGGGCGTGACGACGGCCGCGCTGGGGTAGTCGACGTCGGGATAGTCGACCGCGAACGCGTCCGTGACTTCCTTGGCGGTGCCCCCTGGGAATGCACGGTGGGGCAGAATCGTGATGCGGTCGTCGCCGCCGTCCGGGACTTCGCGCTCGGCGGTCCACTGGCTGCCCGCGTCGGCCAGGATTCGGTGGGGGTGGGTTGTCATCCCGGCGTCCTCCAGGTCGAGCGGGTTCGCGGTGTCGGTCCGGCCCACCAGTGCCGGCGTCCGGACCGCATTTGCGAGCCGAAGTGTTCCCAGCCGAGCGGCACCGTCGCGGTCCTCGATCTCGACGTAGTCGGTCACGGGTTGCCCCCCGCGAACGCGCGCAGTTCGACGTCATCCGGCAGGGCTTCGAGCGCCCGGCGGTCCCAGTCGCGGTGGACGACGGTGATCCGTGCGTTGGGGGATGCATCCACGAGGGCGGCGACGCCCTGTGCTGCGGCGTACCGGCCCTCGGCGTCGGTGCGGTCGGGCACCTGTGCGGTCAGTGGATAGGCGTCCGACAGCTCCGGCGGGACGGGGCCGAAGGGTGGCACGAGCCGCCAAATCTCATCGTAGTCGCCGGTGCGATCCCCTTCGGTGACGAGGACCTCGCCGGTGGCCTCGAGCCGGCCGAGTCGGTCGTGGTGGCGCCGAACTTCGGGCCGGCGGGCGCTCTCGGCCGAGAGGTAGAAGAATGCGTCCTTGCGAACGGGATCGGTCGCCTCGAGCACCTCCACGTCCGCGAGGAGCCGCCGGTAGGCGTCGAGCATGCCCGGGTGGCCGCGTGCCCGTGCCTCGACGAGTTCCAGCAGATTCCCCCGGCGGAGCGCCTGGCGGATGCGGCGCAATTCCTCGACAGAGACGTGGAGATTGTGGGTCGCGAGTCGTTCGTCGGTCTCATCGTCCGGGGCGTCACGGAGCGTTTGGGGCGTCCACTCGGTACAGACCGGACACGAACACGGGAAGGTCTCCAGATCCGCGAGGTGTTCCGTCCCGCGGACCGTGAGGTAGCGGCTATCGCGGGCGTACAGGGCGTAGGCGGCGGAGTCGAACAGGTCACACCCCATCGCGACCGCGAGCGCGAACATCATGGGGTGGCCAGCGCCGAACAGGTGCACGGGCGCGCTCGCCGGCAGGCCCCGCTTCGACGCGAGCACGACGTCGACGAGTTCGGCGAAGCGGTACTGGGACATGAGTGGCACGACGGCGCCGATGGGATAGAGGTCGAGTCCGGTCCCCGCGGCCTCACGTGCTGCGCGTTCCCGGAGGTCGGGATACGTCGCACCCTGGATCGGCGCGGAGACGAGCATATTGCCGAGATCCAAGTCGGCCGCGACCTCGAGGCGGTCCTGTGTCTCGGCTTGTTCGTTTTCGGCCTGCTCACGGTCGGCGTCGGGGTCGGTCGGAATGTCGACAGGCGTGCCGATATCGGCGCCGATGGCGCGCTGGAACTCGAGGATTTCTGGCGTGTCGACGTCGATGTCGCCATACTCTGCGAGCTGGAACGACCCCGAATCGGTCATGATCGCGCCGTCGAACCCGAGCAGGTCGTGCAGGCCCCGTTCGAGCGCCGGCTCGCGGAGTTCGTCGCTGCCGTGGAGGATGTAGCTGTTCGTGATCAGCAGCTCCACGTCGAAGGTCTCCGCGAGCGTCGATGGGGTGATGGTCTGGACGTGGGGGTTGACCACCGGCAATAGCGCCGGCGTCTCGACGGTGACGCCGGCGCGGGGGACTTCGAGCTCACCGAGCCGCCCCGCGGCGTCGTACCGACGTACCTCGAAGACCCCGCTCATTGGGCCTCCCTGGGTGAGGCCGCGCGGTAAGGGTTGCGTCTCGGGAGTGGGGACCCACGCAGTGGCACCGCTCCCGAGGCGCCAGTCGTCGCTGCCTGCCAGGGACAGCGCTCACAGGGATTCGAGGAGATTGCCCACGACTTCAGTCGTGGGAGGGCGTTATTGGAACAAGCTCTTGATCCGCTGGATCAGTCCATCGTCGCTCGAGTCTTCTCGCTCGTTTCGTGATTCCTCTGTCTGTGTCATCAGTTCATTCATTGCGAAGCGAGTTGGATAAAAGTGATGGCAAAACGGTCATTTTGCAGTTTATTTCACGTCACATGCTTTTTCAGAATTAGAAACCACTCCTGTTGTTTCAATACACTCTGTCCGTGAATTTACCGAAGCATGAAGCGAAAGACGGTCAATCACCATCCATTCCCGGATGGAATCCATGTCGAGGTGGTTATCAACGAAGGAAATGGTGACATTTCCACTAGGTCAGTTGAATTTGATGTTACGGATGAAGAGGGACGGTCGCTGCGTCCCCGAGAAGGAATTCCGGAGTCAGACGCAGATGAGATTATGGACTATCTGCGCAAGTCCGGATACGAGGTCGAAAACTCCCACATTACGTCTTGACACACGAAAGGCGAAAATCCCACGCCTCCAGTCGTCGGAGGGTATCAAGCGCGCGTTCACCGACGGCATGCTCGACCGGCGTGACGCAAACCTGCGTGGGACGTGGTTTTGTCAGGCCGGCGAGCCCGGAGACCGACCCATCCTG
>CAYUFG010000181.1:0-4035 GCA_964443815.1 uncultured Halobacteriales archaeon
TCCACGAGCCGGCCGTCGACCTGCTGGAGCGGGCGGGGCTCCACCTGATCGACGGAGCGGACAGGAAACTCTACGCCGACACCGTCGATCCGGACGTCACAGTCCTCTTCGCGCGGACCGGGGATATTCCCGAATACGTCGCCGACGGCGCGGCCGACATCGGCATCACCGGCCTGGACCAGGTCCGGGAGTCCGGGCTGGACGACCTCGTGGAACTGCTCGACCTCGAATTCGGCCAGTGTCGGCTCGTCCTCGCCGCGCCGGAGGACGACGACATCGGCGGCGTTGAAGACCTCGAGGGCGGGACCGTCGCCACGGAATTCCCGACGATCACGCGTGAGTTCTTCGCGGACCGGGACGTCGACGTCGACATCGCGGAAGTGTCCGGCGCGACCGAACTGACCCCCCACGTCGACATCGCCGACGCGATCGTCGACATCACGTCGACCGGGACGACCCTCCGGATGAACCGCCTCGAGGTCATCGAGGAGGTGCTCCAGTCGTCCGTGCGTCTGTTCGCCCGCGCGGGGGTCGCCAATGACGACAAGGTGCAACAGGTCGCGACGGCGCTCGGCTCCGTCATCGCCGCTGACGACCAGCGGTACCTGATGATGAACGTCCCTGAAGGCAAACTCGACACCGTCAAAGACGTGATCCCGGGGATGGGCGGGCCGACGGTGATGGACATCGCCGGCGGAGACATGGTTGCCGTCCACGTGGTCGTCGACGAGGACCGAGTCTTCGAGGTGATCTCGGAGTGCAAGGCAGCCGGTGCGTCCGACATCCTCGTCACGGAAATCGAGCGACTGGTCGAATAGATGGAGACGACCCATCGGGTCACCGTCGGCGACGCCCGTGAGCTGTCACTCGCGGACGAGAGCGTCGAACTCGTCGTGACGTCGCCGCCGTACCCGATGATCGATCTCTGGGACGACCTGTTCAGAGGCCTCGACCCGGCCATCGCGGATGCCCTCGAGGCCGGCGACGGCGATGCCGCGTTCGAGGCCATGCACGCGATTCTCGACGACGTCTGGGACGAGATCGATCGTGTGCTCGCTCCTGGTGGCATCGTCTGCGTGAACGTGGGTGACGCGACGCGGACAGTCGACGAGCGGTTCCGGATCTACCCGAACCACGTCCGCGTTACGACGGCGTTCGAGGATCGAGGCTTCGACTCCCTCCCGGATATCGTGTGGCAAAAGCCCGCGAACAGTTCGGCCAAGTTCATGGGATCGGGCATGATTCCCCCGAACGCCTACGTCACCCTCGAACACGAACACATTCTGGTATTCCGGAAAGGGAGCCGTCGATCGTTCGAGCCGGGCTCGGACAAGCGCTACGAGAGCGCCTTCTTCTGGGAGGAGCGCAACCGGTGGTTCACGGACGTGTGGACCGAGGTCCGGGGGCGATTCCAGGAACTGGAGGGCGACGGTTTGCGGGATCGGTCCGCCGCGTATCCGTTCGAGATACCCTATCGGTTGATCAACATGTACTCCGTGTACGGTGACACGGTCCTCGACCCCTTCTGGGGCACTGGGACGACGACGCTCGCGGCGATGGTCGCCGGCCGGCACTCCGTCGGGGTCGAACTCGACAGCGAGTTTACCGCCCACTTCGAGCGAGCGATCGACGAGGTTCCGGAGATGAGTCGGGAAGTGGTCCAACAGCGTCTCGACGACCACTGGGAATTCGTCGAGCAGCGCCGGGATGCGGGAGGTGACCTCAAGTACGACGCTACCAATCTCGACGTGCCCGTGGTGACAAAGCAGGAGCGTGATATCCGATTGTACGTGGCCGAGTCGGTCGAGGGAGCCGCCGGAGGCGCATACTCCGTGGTGCATACGCCGGCGGACGAGCGACTCCCGGCGGCCGGATTCGGCGAATGATGTCAGTAAACTATCTACTTTGGCACAGTTTGAGAAGACCTATTAACCACCCTTGTTGCCTTCGATTCGATGTCACAAGTCGCTCCCGCCACGCCGGATGTCGCCCCGGAGTTGACAGCCTTTCAACGAACCATCCTCACCGTGCTCGCGGAAGAGCCACGGTACGGACTCGCGATAAAACGCGAACTCCAGTCGTACTACGATGAAGAGGTCAACCACGGTCGCCTCTATCCGAATCTCGACGAGCTTGTCGAGATGGGCCTCGTCGAGAAGAGCGAACTCGACAAGCGGACGAACGAGTACGCCCTGACGGACGATGGGTTTCAGGTGCTTTTGAACCAGCTGAACTGGATGACCTCGAAGTACGTCAGCGACGAAGAGCGTGAGGAGGAAGTCATGGCTCTGATCGAGTCCGAGGCGTAGGCCACCGGCTGCTACACCCGTTTCGAGCGGTGCCGACACGCGTTCGCAGCCCCCGGCTGGACTACACTATCGCTCGCCGAGCGGGATTTCGACGAGCGAGAGGTCCGGTGACTGTACGGTCCGGTCGAGAATCGAGCGGAGTTCGGGCCAGTCTTCAGGTCGATGGGCATCGATCCCGAAGCTCTCCGCGAACCTGACGAAGTCCGGATTGGTCAGCTCCGTGCCGAAGTGACGGCCGGCGTGGGCCTGCTGTTTCTCGGAGATCAGTCCGTAGTCGTCGTCATTAAAGACGAGGATGGTATGGCCACACCCGAGTCGGGTGGCCGTGTCGATTTCGGCCGCGTTCATGAGAAATCCGCCATCGCCGGTCGCGGCGACGACGTTCGCATCGACGGCGAGATCCGCTGCGATGGCACCGGGGACGGCGATACCCATCGTCGCGAGCCCGTTCGAGATGATACACGTGTTCGGTTCGTACGTAGGAAAGTTCTGGGCGATCGCCATCTTGTGGCTGCCCACGTCCGAGATCAGCACGTCCTCGTCGGCCATGGCCCCCCGAAGTGCCGGTAACAGTCCGGTGACCGTGAAGGGATCGGCCCCGTCCGGTTCCACAGACACGTCCTCGACGATGCGTTCACGGATGTCCGCGTACCACGCGGGATCGCAGCTCACCGTACTCGCCGCACAGCGGTCAGTGAGTTTGCGGAGCGTCGCGCCGATATCGGCCACGATTTCGACGTCCGGATTGTAGTGCTCGTAAACTTCGGCGGGTTCGCTGTCGACGTGGACGATCGTCGCATCCGCGTGGGGATTCCACCCGGCAGGGTCGTGTTCGGCGATATCGTAACCGACAGTGATGATGAGATCAGCCAGGCCGATCGCTTCGAGGGCATCCCGACGGTCGCCGGAGTCGAGCGTCATCAACGACCGGGGGTCGTCGTCCGACACGGCTCCCTTGCCCATGTACGTCGAGGCGACGGGGAAGTCCGTCTCCTCGACGAGATCGCGGAGGGACGCTGCGGCATCCGTCCGAACCGCGCCGTTGCCGGTGATGAGCAGTGGTCGTTCGGCTCGTTCGAGGAGGTCCTGTAGGTCGTCGATCGAGGGGACGTCCGGATCGGGGCGTCTAACGCGATCCTGCTGAGGCATGGGCGATTTGTCGGTCTCCTCGGCGGCGACGTCCTCGGGGAACTCGAGGTGAGTCGCGCCGGGCTTCTCGAACTCGGCCAGTTTGAACGCCTTCCGAACGGATTCGTGGATGATATCGGGATCGGTGATCTGCGTGGTCCATTTGGTGATCGGCCCGAGCATGTCGACGATGTCGATGGCCTGGTGGCTCTCTTGATGGAGGCGCTCGAGGCCACCCTGGCCGGTGATGGCGACGAGTGGTGCCTTGTCTAGCGTCGCGTCGGCGACGCCGGTCACGAGGTTCGTCGCGCCAGGACCGAGCGTCGCCAGGCAGACGCCGGCATCGCCAGTCAGCCGACCGTGGACGTCGGCCATGAAGGCCGCACCCTGTTCGTGGCGCACCGGGACGAACGTAATATCGGAGGCCTGAAGCGAGAACAACAGATCTTCGAGCTCCTCCCCGGGCAGGCCGAAGACGTATTCGACGCCCTCGCGCTCGAGACACGCAACCAGGAGATCTGATGCTTTCATGGGAAGGAGGCTCCCTGACAGTTCATCACTCGAGCCACCCCGAATACCTGTTGGCGAACGCCATGCC
>CAYUFG010000182.1:0-4032 GCA_964443815.1 uncultured Halobacteriales archaeon
AGGGTCAGTCGAGAACTGGAACATGGCTGGAACGTAGAACTCCGGTATCGGTTCCTCCGAAATGCTCCGGACGGCGATCTCACCGTGTTCGTCGAACAACCCGACGAGGATACGCTCGATTCGTCCCGAATCAGTTGAGAACTGGAACGTCGCTGGCACGAAAAACTCCTTCATCGGTACCGCCTCGCCGGGGGACTCGATCGTCGGTTCTTGCGATTGCTGGCTTCGACTGTGGTCATGGTGCTCCCGCGTGAAGACGGGGTGTACGGGACTACTCAGACAGCAGTATTGTAATGCGTACCGTGCATGGAATAATCGAAAATTACCAGCATCTGACTCAGAGACGTTCGGCCGTTCGGAGATACGCCATCGGGACATCCAAACGGCCGGCTCCGCACGCTCGTCATGGTGGGATCATTCAGGTGTACCGCGGGAGATAACGCGCTCCGATGCCGACACGGATAGCTCCGTCCTAGTGAATTCGGGCTTCGAGCTGACGGCTATCGAGGTCATCGTAGAACTCGTCCTCGAACAGTCGAATGTCATGGACGCGATCGAGGTGGAGCAACACGCCGGGGGTGTTCACCCGCAGGTTGAAAACGTGATGACAGAAGTGACACATGTGTGTCGGTCCCCACGAGTGGTATTCCTCAACCAGCGTTCGGTCATGCGTGGCTTCCCAATGCGTGAAAATACGGTCGACACGGATTTCCTCATCACCTTCCCGACAGCGGAAGGAGCGTTCGACAAACGAACCCGGGTTCATCCACTTCTCGGGAAATGCATCGGTGAAACTCCCCAGCGCCAGTACGTCGCCGCAGTCGCACTGGAGGGTGGCCCCGATTTGCGGGACGGTTTCTACCCGAATGGTCGAACTGCACTCCGAGCAGGTGAATACGAGGTCAATCTCGCGTCGTTGGTCGGTGGAGTCGGGTGACATGGGTTGTGGAGCCGGCAGTTCGTGGCGTTGAGTCGCCACCAAGGACCGGAACGCCGTCATGTCTCAAAGTTATATACCGCCAACTGCTCGACGGGCCGACCGACTCCGGACCCGCCGTATTCGTCCGGCCATCGATCAACGACGACGTGACGTGGCCGCAGGGGCCAATGTGGACGTCAGTTACGACCCCACCGAAGTGGTGTGAGCGCGCTTTGCCAGCGACGAGTCCCCGAGGAGCCAACGGCTTAATCGGCTACTCGGCTATCGAATCGTGTAGCGTGACATCGCCGGCATGATCGACGGTCACGGTGTACCCTCCGTAATCGAACGTGACCTGTCCGGTACCGTCTCGAAAAAGCGCGTCTAGGGCGTCGGCATCGACGACGTCGTTCAATGGCGTCTTCAGCTCGGTGAGGTCAACACCCTCCCGATCGGCAACTGCTGCAAGGACAGCCTCGGTCAAGCGGTAATCTCGCGGCATGATCCTCTGGGTAGACAAATTAATCGATGTTATATAAATTGACTTCGATATCGTCGAGTTCACGGACCGACTAGAGCCAATCGGCCGGGAGTTCGTCAGTGTGGTTGACCATGAGCTCGATTAACGGTTCGACCTCCGCGAACCGCGGGCCGCGGCGGACCAAGTGTCGCTCCCGGTCCCAATCGATGAACCCCGCCTCGTCAAGTTTCGGCAAGTGATTATGAAAGAGTCCGGTCGTTTCCTCGTCAATTTCCTCCTCGGTGATGAGTTCGGCCAAGCTGAACTCGCCTTCCTCGCGGGGGTTCCGCTCGTTCAGGCTCGTGAGAATCCGGCGACGGTGCGGATGGCTTAGTACCTCGAAAAGCTCGTCCAGTTCAACCTGGTTCATGGTTGGTGAGTGGGGCATAGTGATCGTGTGTTCCTGTTGCGGAACTCGTATACCCCGCGTGCCGTCCACGCGAATGACGGGTATCCGGTATACCCTACTGCTATTCATCGTCCCCTTCATCGTCGGGGAGCGAGTCAAGCGACCGCGCTTGTTGGTCCCGTTCATTTACGCACGACGTCCATACGAATAAAGTGGCAGTGTTCTCCAGATCATCACATGCCGTCAAATCACTACATAACTTCGAGATCGAAGTTGAAAACAGCCTGAACCCGAGTGCGGATGGATCGGACGAGATCGAGAGGCGAATGATCCACTGAGTGATAGTCCATCTCGGCGGGGATCCTCGACCCCTAGTGCTCTGCGTTTTCGATAGTGCCCCTGAGGGACGACGCTGGATCGCGTGGCTGGACAGTGACGCCATCGATATCGATCCGAACCCGAGCGCCCGCGTACGTGAAGGTCAGGCAGATATCATCGGGAATTTGGTGATCTTCCGAGAACAGTGTATCTAGCGCATCAGTGTCGATGCTGTCTTGCAAGGATGGGAGCGCTGTTTGCTCCCTCCCGGTCGATTCTGCCACCGCCTCGAGCACTACCCCACTCGGTTGGCCATACTCTGATGCATCGAACGAAACGATCGTCCGGTGCTGGACCGCCGCACACCCGCGCAACCAATCATCCGGGACCTCGTCGCGATGGTCGTCGATGAGTTGCAATACGGGCCTGACGTCCTCAAAATTGGGGCCTCTACGGAAGAGTCCATTCTCCGTATCGTAGTCGACGAAGCCCGCGTTCTCTAAGGCCGGAAGGAGGTGGTTTCGAAACTCAAACAGGAGTTCCAGTTCATCCCACTCGAGATCGACGTCATCGGTAAACGGGGTATCCGGAACCGGGGTGGTGTGGAACAGTTCGAGTAGAAGTCGGCGCAGTGGCCAGTGGACCAGCATTCCAAGCGGAGAACCCCCACGAATGGCCATATTTCAACCGTGGGAGGAATCTTCATAAATTACTATGATTTTTATCGTGTTCAACAAAGGAGTGAATCAGCGGGCGTCGTGAGCGATTGCGCCGTGACCGGGGCCCTCGCCAACGAGGGCTGGTCGTCCAGGAGCGCTGCGGGGGCACCCGAAAGCCATAGGGACGTACCCCGCCTATCGGAGCGTATGAGCGACCAGGACTGGAGCGTCCCGGAGACCGAGGTGCTCACCTCGATGCGGACCCTCCTCGAGGAGGGGCGCGACGCCGTCCTCGCGACCGTCGTTGACGTGGAGGGGAGCGCCTACCGTCGGCCGGGCGCGAAGATGCTCGTCGAGGAGGGCGGCGAGGGACTGGGTCACATCACGGCCGGCTGCCTGGAGGACGAGGTGTTCGAGCTCACCGCCGAGGTCCTCGCGGCCGGCGAGCCCCGCATCGAGACGTACGACCTCATGGAGGACGATGACGACGTCTGGGGGCTCGGCGTCGGCTGCAACGGCATCATCGACATCCTGCTCGAGCCGCTGAACGAGGGCCACCTCCCCGCCGTCGAGGCGTTCGAAGCGGGCGAGCGCGTGGGCGCCATCACCGTGCTCGCCGGCGACGCCCCGATGGGCGCGAAGGCCTACTACCGGGACGGCACGGTCGAGATCGAGTCCGGGGACTTCCCCGACTGGCTCGCCGACGGCGTCGAGGCCGCGGCAGCGACCCTCGTCGAGGAGGGCGGCTCGGACTCGCTGGTTATCGAGACCGACGAGGGGACCGCAGAAGTCTTCGTCGACGCCATCGAGCCGACGCCGGACCTGCTCGTCTTCGGCAGCGGCCACGACGTCGGCCCGCTCGTCGAGCTCGCCAAGAACAACGACTTCCGCGTCACCGTCGTGGGGTATCGCGGTGCGGCCGACCTCGAGGAGCGCTTTCCCCACGCCGACGAGATCGTGGCCACGTCTCCCGCGAACGTCGGCGACGTCATCGATGTCGACCCGTCGACGTACGCGGTCGTGATGACCCACAACTTCATCGACGACCGGCTCACCGTCGAGGCACTCGTCGACGCCGAGGTCCCGTACATCGGACTCATGGGGCCCCACGAGCGCTTCGAGGAGATGCTCGAGGAGTTCGAGGCCGAGGGCCGTTCCTTCAGCGAAGCGGAGCTGGATCGGGTCTTCACGCCGATCGGCCTGGACCTCGGTGGCGCGACGCCCTACGGCATCGCGACCGGCATCGTCGCCGAGGTGCTCGCCGTCC
>CAYUFG010000183.1:0-3988 GCA_964443815.1 uncultured Halobacteriales archaeon
GTGAACTGGACGCGCTTGAACTCGCCGCCGAGCGACTCGGCGACGGCCCGGGCCAGCATCGTCTTGCCCACGCCGGGCACGTCCTCGAGGAGGACGTGGCCGCGCGCGAGCAGCGCCGTCATGACGTGCTCGATGACGTCGTGCTGGCCGATCATCACCTGCTCGACGTTCTCGACGATCCGCCCGACGATCTCGCTCGTCTCCTCGATCCGCTCTCGGGGCCCGGTTTCGGAGGCCGCGTCCGTCTCGGTATCAGTCATGGTGCCAGTGTGTCCGGAGACTCGGGCGCTTTCGGACAGCGGCCGTTAGGATTGGACCATGGTAAGTGTGCTGCACAACTGGATCGGTATCCCACATCACCAACGTTTGCATTCGGGACACACCATCACGTCGTCTTGTGCCCACTGCCACGCTGACGGCTCGCCACACTCGCTACAGGGTTCGCCCTGGGCCGACCACGAAGCGGTGACCACCGGCAGCTCCGGCTTCCCGGTTTCGGAGTCAGTGTCGATATCCGCCGCTGGGACGGCCGATGCGTCGATCGCATCGCCTGCCTTCTCCGTGGTCTGCTCATCGCTTGGCTCGGCCTCCCCTTCCGTCTCCTCCCCGGATTCAGTCGCCCGGTTCGACGCCACGAAGTCGTCGAGCGACGTCTTCTCCATGTGGATGCCATCGCGGCGGAGCCCCAAGGCTGTACCGACGACGGCTCCGTGACGACTATGAGGGGCCGCGTCGAACGCCGGCCATGGTCGTTCAACAACTCGTCCAGAGCGCGGCCGAACTCCCGACGATGATCGCTCAGGTCGCGGCCCAGGGGCCGATTCAAGCGGTTCTCGTGGTCCTGGGCGCGGTCCTGATCGGGTTTCCGGTGCTGTTGCTCGGGATTTTCGCCGTCCTGTGGCTGGCGAAATCGCTCAATCCAAGCCGGTTGCCGACCGAGCGAGTGACTCGATAGCCGTCTCGAGGTCCGGGCCCAACGGCGCACCCACCACGATACTGTCCGCGGAAGTCCTCAAATCCGCGAGACGGTCGGCGACAGCCTCCGGCGTTCCCGCGACGCACAGCGCGTCTATCATCCTCTCACTGACCGTCTCGAAGGCCCGCTCGAAGTCGCCTGCTGAGATGGCCTGACCGATTTCTCCCGCACGGTCTCGGTCCAGGCCGTGGCGATCGAGAACCGGTTCGTCGGCCCCGCCGGCGATGAAGGCGACCGGCGGTCGGGCGGCAGCCCGGGCCTCGTCCGACGAGTCCGCCACGCTGACGCTGGCGTAGACGGCGAAATCGAGGGCACCACGATCCGTCGGCCTGTCAGCCCGCCCCTCGGCGACACGGTCGGCGGCCCACTCGACGTCGCGACGGTGTGAGCCGTTGTAGAGGACGCCGTCTGCGTGCTTGGCGGCCATGCGAAGCATGTCCGGGCCCTGTGCGCCGACGTAGATGGGTACCTCACCCACCTCGTAATTGAGGCCCGCATCCCGCGCCTCGAACGTGCCGTCGTGGTCGACGCGCTCGCCCGCGAACAGGCGGCGAGATACCCCGATGGTCTCGAGAACGCGCTCGAGGGGGCGGTCACGTTCGATGCCGAGATTCTCGAGCGTCGAGCGGTCGCCGGCACCAAGTCCGTAAACCGCACGGCCTCCGCTGTGCTCGTCGACGGTTCCCACTCTGGATGCAAGCGTGACGGGGTGGGACTCGTAGGGATTGACGACGCCCGGACCGAGGGCGACGGATTCCGTCTCCTCGGCGAGTGCCGCGAGGGCCACGAAGGCGTCGCGGTTGTTGTAGTGGTGGCTCACGAACACCGTCCCGTAGCCGGCTGACTCGGCACGCTGTCCGAGGTCGACCAATCGCTCGATCGGGTGCTCCGGGGTCAACTCGACGCCGAACATCACACCACCCCCGCGACGGTCGCGGCGCCGAACGCCGTGTGCTCGGTGGCCCCCGATGTGTGCCGAACCGGAGCCGCCCTCCTCCCCCCTAGCGGACGCCGTGAGCGAATCCCTGAACCGATCATCGGCTACGCCCCGATACGGCGAGTCGTGCCATCAGCGTTCTGTTCGCGGACGTCGGACTCGCCTCCTCGACTGTCGGTGGTCGAGACGAGCTTCCCAACGTGCCTTTCAGTTGCCGTCGCTCATCATGCAGGGTGGTGTGTGGCATCGCTACCCCTGGGTGTCCCCGAACGACCACGCCCCCAACGCCTGGCGGATCAGGTCCTCCGCTGGCTCGCGGAACAGGTTGTCGTCGCCCTCGTGATCGCCGAAGTCGAAGCCCCGGACGACGGCGACCGGATTGCCGCCGCGACCCTCGCCCGTCACGAGGTTCGCTGCCCCCGCGAGTTCGTCGACGACGGCCTGGACGGTGACGTCGAGTTCGCGGCCGTCGCGGTCTACCTCGCCTCGCCAGTCCCGGGCGGCGGGCATGCCGGCCCAGCCGATGGCCACGCCGCGCTGGCCGGTGCGGAAGGGTCGGCCCGAGGTATCGGTCACGATGACTGCACAGCCGAGTGACGAGGCGAGCGCCTCCGCACTCGCCGTCGGATCCTCGGGGAGGAGCAGGAGATCGGCGTCGGGGACGTTCGACTGGTCGATGCCCGCGTTGACGGTGATGTGGCCGAATCCCGTCACCGCCAGCAAGATGGGTGCCTCGAGCAGGAGTTCCTCGCTTTCGTCGAGGACGGCCTGGGCGAACCGTGGGTCCTTCTCCTCGCCGGCGACTTCGGCCACCCGATTGGCGATCGAGACGGCTCGCGCCGACGCATCGATGTCGGCGAGATTGGCCGTCCGCCCCTCGGCCTTCGAGACGATGGTACTCGCCACGCAGACCACGTCGTCCGGGCGGAGCTCGACCCGGTCCGTGATCAGCGCGGCGAGGTCATCGCCCTCGCGGATCTCCGGCAGCCCCTCGACCGCGAAGACGTTCATGCTCGCCGGTCGGCGCCGGCCCGCAAAAGCCGTCCGAAAACGGGTCGGGCTTCACCCAGTTTCGTGCAATTCGACGGAGATAGACCCGGCTTCCACGACAGCGGTGTACATCGAGGCTTGTTTCGCTGGAACGGCACCCGTGACGCTGCCCGGGTTGAGCAGGCGGACGCCGTCGTGGATCGTATCGACGATTCGGTGGGTGTGGCCGGCGACGCCGATGGCGTTCCGGTCCGCCCGCGACCGAACCGTCTCGGCGACGCGGTCGTGCCAGTCCTCCGGTGACCCGGTCCCGTGCGTGAGAACGAAGGTTGCGTCGCCGATATCGACCGTCTCGACGTCCCGTAGGCCGAGTCGTGGATCCATGTTGCCGCTGACCGCGGTTAGCTCGGTCGAGAGCTCCCGTACGGTTTCGAGTGCGTCCTCCGAGTCGAAATCGCCGGTGTGGAGGACGTGATCGGCGGTGGCGATGTGGTCCCGGAACGGTTCCGGGATTTCGCTCGCTCGCGAGGGGATGTGCGTGTCGCCGATGATCGCGATACTCATACGCTACCGTCGGTCCGGTTCCATTAAGAAACCGACCCCGCCCCGTATGCTCTTGGGGGATCCACTCGAATCGCATTCCATGGACGCGACGCCGGTCGTGACTGTCTTCCTCCGGAACGGGGCCCAGGTGTTACTGCTCCGCCGGAGCGGCGAAGTGGGCTCGTATCGCGGCCGTTGGGGTGCCGTAGCGGGCCACGCGGAGGGTGACCCCGAGGCCGCGGCCCGCGCGGAGATTCGGGAGGAGACCGGCATCGATCCCGATGGAGAGGCCACGCTACAGCGTCGCGGGGAGGCCTTCGAGGTGGTCGATACCGACCTGGACACGCGGTGGCTCGTGCACCCGTACCTGTTCGACAGCGACACCCGGACCGTCGAGCCGAACGAGGAAACGACCGAGTTCGAGTGGGTCTCGCCGGCGGCGATCCTCCGGCGTGAGACCGTGCCCGACCTGTGGAGATCGTACGACCGCGTTCGCCCCAGTGTCGAGACGATCCGATCCGATTCCGACCACGGCGCCGCGT
>CAYUFG010000184.1:0-3955 GCA_964443815.1 uncultured Halobacteriales archaeon
CCTCGGATTCCCATTTAACGTGTATGCCTCACTGGGGAGTCAGCCAGGCCATCGGCTCACCAGGACCGAATGTAGCGAACGCGCTTCCTCCCACGGTTCAAAGCCGTGGGCTTCCGCGATGTGCCGCTGTGAGGCGGACACCGGTGCCCGACTCACCGAAATGAGCGTCGGACAGGGCTGCCGGGCCGAGGAGTCACGTGGACGCCTAGGTCGTGGGTAGCCGCCGTCGAGGCACCAGCAGCGACCGGACTACCGATATGGTGCCGGCGCAACCGTCTGCCGCTCGGAGACGCGGCCGTGGCCCGGTTTCACCCCTCACCTGACTGGGGCGAGAGCGACGCCTACGCAGCCACCATCGCTCGGCGCCACCCCGTCACCGACAACCAGCCGTCCGGCCGACCCCCATATGACAGGGACCCAAATTAGGGCGAACGCTGGGTGCACCTCTACCCCAGATGGCCACTGATCCGGGCGGCCCGTCGGGACCGAGCCTGGCCGATGGCGAGTCGTCGATCCGAGACTCCTGGCGGCTCGTACTCGGCTGTTTCCTGATATCGACGGGATTCAACGCCTACGCGCTGGCTCCGGCGAGTCTCCTGCCGGTACTGATCGCCGAGTTCGAGATCGGCAAGTCGATCGCCGGGCTCGCAGTGAGTGCAGTCTTCTTGGGGTGGGCCGGCCTCCAGCTCCCCGGTGGGTGGTTGATCGACAGAAGAGACAACCGGCGGCTCGTCACTCTCGGCGTCGCCATCCTCGCGATCGCCTCGATCGGCGGAATGCTCGCGACGGGCTTCTGGAGTTTCTTGCTCTCGCGATTCGTCGGTGGCGCCTCCGCCGTCTTCGTCTGGACGGCGTGTATCGGGATCGTCGCCCGGACGTTACCGGCGGGTCACCGAGGCTTGGGGACGAGCATCTTCGTCGCGAGCGGGCCGGCGGGCGTCACCCTCGCACAGTTCGCTGGCCCCTTTCTCGCGAATCTCTACGGTTGGCGGTCCGTCTTCGGGGCGTATCTGTTGCTCACGCTCGCCGGGCTGCCGTTCCTGTGGTCGGGCGTGGAGACCAGCGTCAAGGAGACGGCCGATATCTCCGTTCGGGAGTTTCTCGTGGTGCTCCGAGACGGTCGCATCCTGCTGGTCTCGACGGTCGCGTTCTGTACCTACTCGTTGTTTCTCTTCTTCGTGTCGTGGATGCCCACCTACGCGACCGAGGAACTGCTGATCGACCTGGCGGCTGCGGGCGCGATCACGGCGGTCGTTCCCGCCATCGGCTTGGTAGCGAGGCCCTTCGGCGGCTGGTTGTCCGACGTCTTTCCCGAACGGCGGCCGATCCTCGTCGCCGCCTTCGTCCTCTCGGTCCCCTTGCTCTATCTCGTCCCCCAACTGCGGACCGCACGACTGTTCGGCGTCGGACTGCTGGTCGGCGGCATCACCTCACAGTTGGGCATCGGAGTAGTCTTCACGTACGCCGGAGAGCTCGCGCCCGCGAACGCGACGGGGACGACGCTGGCCCTGGTGAACACGTTCGCGTTCAGTGGTGCCCTGATCGCGCCAGTCGTCATCGGCTGGACGATCGACGCGTACTCCTGGGTGTTCGCCTTCGGCGTCGCGATGGTGTTTGCCGTCCTCGGGACGATGGCTGCCGTAGCGATCGGCCCACCGAGCGAACAATTAACCGACTCGAGCGGGTCCAGACAGCCATGAGCGGCGGAGATCGGGAGTTGATCTACCTCACGATCGATATGTGGCATCCCGATTGTTGGACGCTCCACGTGACGGAGGCCGCCGATGCGGGCTTGCTGGGCTACGAGATGACGTTGGGAGAGGGGCAGTATCGACTGTACCGAGCCTACAGCGGCGACACCGACGAACTGGAGACGCTGCTCTCGGCCATCGAGGATTCGGAGTACACGGACGAACTCCTGATACTGGCCCCCTCCACGTCCGCGGACTCGAGTGCGTACGGGCTGGTCACCCAAGACATCCTCGTGGACTTCCCGCCCGCGCCGAGTATCCGCGATGCGTTCGCCTCACGGGGGTTTATGCACTACGGGCCGTCCCAACACGAGGACGGCAGAGAGCGTCGCTCGCTCCTCGCCCTCACCGACCGAGCGACCGTCGACACCACGCTCGACGAACTCCGAGACCGGTACGACGCGGACTTCGACATCCGGCAACTCACGAGTTCGACGCCGCCCAGCGGAATGACGGCACTCCCGGAGGACGGGCTGTCGCCCCGCCAGCGCGAGGTGTTTCAGCTCGCCCAGAGTCGCGGCTACTACGAGTATCCGAGACAGGTGACAGCCCAAGGGCTGGCCGACGAGATGGAGATCACCAAGAGCACGCTACTCGAGCACCTCCGCAAGGCCGAGCAGAAGCTCGTCGCCGGGATCGAATTCCACTGACTCCTCTGGCGAGTGCGCCAGATCGTCCACGCCTGGCCGGATCGACGGCCACCCGGGTCACTCGAGTTGGTGGTAGTCGAGTTCGTACCCCGCGTCGAGTGCGTCCTGCACCGCCGGACTGGGGCTGCCCACGGATTCGGTCGATAGCGACAGACCGCCGACACTGTCCCGTTCCACGACGACGTTCCGCCGAAAGGTCGGATCGGTCTCGGGGTGGTCCGTCCGGACGTGTGCGCCTCGAGACTCGGTGCGCTTCGCCGCGGCGCGGAGGACCGCCTCGGCGACCACGAGGCCGAACCCGAGGTTCAGCGCGAACTCGAACGAGCGACTCGTCGGCGGCCCCACTGCGAGATCCGCCGACTGCTCGCGGAGCGTCGCGAGGGCTGCCCGACCGGTCGAGATGTCCTCGCTACGTCGGAGGATGCCCGCGTGGTCCCACATGAGGGTCTGGAGATCGGCCCACAGCGCCGCCGGATCGTGGGTGCCGCTCCGGTTCGCGAGCGCAGCGAGCCCCCGAAGGGCTCCCGCGGCGAGCGTCCCGACGGCTCGTCCCTCGGGACCCGAGGAGTCGTCGAGCCGGTCGGCGATGGCTTCGCCGGTGATGGCGCCGTAGGCGATCGTCTCCGCCAGGGAGTTGCCGCCGAGCCGGTTCGCCCCGTGGACGCCCGCCATCGTCTCCCCGATGGCGTACAGGCCGTCGATGCCGGTTTCACCGACGTCGTCGACCTTGACTCCACCCATCCCGTAGTGGGCCGTCGGCGCCACCTCGACGGGGTCCTCGGCCAGATCGACGCCGAGGTCCGTGAACCGCTCGGACATCCGCGGCAGGCGCTCCTCGAGGAACGACCGGTCTCTGTGGGAGATATCGAGATAGACGCCCTCGTTTGCCGTCCCTCGGCCCTCCGAGATCTCGCGGGCGATAGCCCTGGCGACCACGTCGCGAGCAGCTAATTCCATCTGCCCCGGCGAGTACCGCTCCATGAACCGCTCGCCGTCCGCGTTGTACAACCGGCCGCCCTCGCCGCGGACGGCCTCGGTGACGAGACGGCCGTCCCAGGCCTCGCCGTACCGGCGGCCCACCATGCCCGTCGGGTGGAACTGGACGAACTCGACGTCCACGAGCGTCGCGCCGGCGAGAGAGGCCAGCGCGGGCCCGTCGCCGGTGTTCTCGTCGTCACGTGAGGAGTGGCGGCGATAGAGCGACGTGTACCCGCCGGCCGCGAGGACCACGACGTCGGCATCGAAGACGACGAACGCACCCGAGTCGAGGTCGATCCCGACGGCGCCGCGAACGCGGCCGTCGTCGACGAGTAGCGAGGAGACGTAGACGTTCTCCCGGTACGGAATCGCGAGAGCCTGTGCTCGGCCGACGAGCGTCTCGAGCAACGCCTCGCCGGTGTAGTCGCCGGCGAACGCCGTCCGGCGGAACGACTGGGCACCGAAGTACCGCTGATCGATCCGGCCGTCGTCGGTCCGGCTGAACGCCATGCCCCACTCGTCGAGTTCGCGCAGGAGCGCCGGCATGCGCTCACAGACTAGCTCGACCTTCGCCGG
>CAYUFG010000185.1:0-3941 GCA_964443815.1 uncultured Halobacteriales archaeon
GGGAACGCGACCCGGCCACCGAGGTCCTGGCGGGCGTACCGAACGACCGCACGAGCTAGCGTGGCGGCCTCAGTGAACATTCTCCCTGACCCCCATCTACCACCGGTAGGGGACAGCCCACCATAAGCAATATGTGCCTGGACAGGCGTGCCCGTTTCACTCGTCGATCCGCTCCTCGACCCGCGGAATGACTTCCTTGCCGAGCAGTTCCATGGCCTCGAGGGTCTGTGTCTGGGGTATGCCGGGTCTGTGCATGTACATGATGACGCAGTCGATGCCGAGGTCGTCGTGAAGGCGGACGAGGTCGTCGGCGACGGTTTCGGGCGAGCCGATGGCGAACCGGCCGAGTCCGGCGGCCTCTAGATCGATTGCCTCGGGTGTCTCCATCGCCTCGCCCTGGCCGGCGCGATCGTACCAGTCGTAGAACTCCTTGATGTACGGCTCGAACCGCTCGAGGGCGTCTTGGTCCGTCTCCGCGACGAAGCCGTCCTTGATGGCCGGCTGGAGGGCATGCCAGTCGTCGCCGTCGGGCGAGTCGATCATGTCGAGTTGGCGCGCGATGACGTCTTCCTCGTCATGGGGATTGACGAGCCAGGCTGTGCCCTTCTCGCTGGCGCGCCTCACGGCTGGGTCCTTGTTGGCGCCAACCCAGAGTGGCGGGTGCGGATCTTGGACCGGCTTCGGGTTCGCCGAGACGCCTTCGAGTTCGTAGAACTCGCCGTCGAAGCGCACTTTGTCTTCGGTCCAGAGCCGTCTGACGACCTCGAGGCCCTCCTCGAGCCGGCCCGCGCGCTCACTGCGGTCGACGCCGAAGGCCTCGAACTCCTCAGTCCGGTAACCCTCGATCGGTCCGAGGATCGCCCGACCGTCGCTCAAGGCATCGAGCGTAGCGAACTGCTCAGCGACCTCAACGGGGTGGTGCAGCGGAAACAGCACGTTTGCGCCGACGTACAAGCTGTCCGATTCGGCCGCCAGGCGCGACATCGCGGGGACGACTTGGAACTTCTGTCTGTCTTCGAGTAAGTAGTGCTGGCCGGCCCAGACTAGATCGAGACCGACTGCGTCGGCGACTTGGACCTGCTCGACGACGTCGTCGAAGTTCTCATTCGGGGCTCGTTCGAGTGCGTGGTGACCGATGACTTCGACGCCGACCTTCATGCGGCTGGAATCGCCGGCAGGCGGAGATAACCTTTCGGTCCGGCATGACTTTACGGTTCGGAAGATATTTTTTCACGGACGCGAAACTCACCCCAATGAGTGCCCAGACGACGGAGCAACAGATCCTCTCCGTCCTCGAGGACGACGCGCAAGCCTCGTACGCGGAGATCGCCGATCGAGCGGGGGTCTCCAAGCCGACCGTCCGCAAGTACATCAAGCAACTCGAGGAAGAGGGGGTTATCGTCGGGTACTCCGCGGACGTCGACCCAAAGAAGCTCTCGGGGCAGTCAATCGCGATCGTGGGCATCGAGGTAGCGAGCGAACAGTACGTTGAGGTGATCGGGGCTCTCAAGAACGTCGCCGCGATCGAGGCACTCTATACTTCGAGCGGCGACCACATGCTCATGGCGGAAGTGCGGGCGGCCGACGGGGACGAACTCGGGGACGTCATCAACGAGCGGATCATGGCGCTCGATGGCGTCACTGCGGCCCATCCCTCGTTCCTGCAGGAGCGGCTGAAGTAGGGCGACGAAGGAGGGCACTTTTTGTCCGGGGCCGTGGAGACGACGTATGGTTCGGCGGGTGGTTCTGGGGAGCAGTTCGCTCGTCACGAGCATTGCGCGTGACGCCGACGACGTCGGTGACCTCCTCGTCGTTACTGAGGACGCCGAACGTGCCGACGCCCTGGCCGAGGCGGGTATCGCAGTCAGGGACGCGGATCCGACACAGTCGACCAGCCTGGCCGACCTGGCAGGGGTCGCCGTGGTCGCGGCCCTCGACGCAGATGGCCAGCGGAACCGACAGGCCCTCGCCGCGGCCGGTGACGCCCTCCCGGGCGCCCACCGGATCGGCTACACGGGTGACATCCCGGGGACCGAGCGGGAGACACTCGCTGCCGTCGCTGACCGGGTCATCGACCCGTTGGCCGAGACTACTAACTATCTCGTCAACCGGGTCGGCGACGCTGGCACTACGGTCAGACACCTCCACCGTGTGTTGCGTGGCATCGACCGTCTCGCCGTCCTCGCCCACGACAATCCGGACCCCGACGCCATCGCGAGCGCGATCGCACTCGCCCGAATCGCGGAAGCGCTTGGCTGTGACGCCGAAGCTTGTTACTTCGGAGAGATCACTCACCAGGAGAATCGGGCGTTCGTCAACCTCCTCGGATACGACCTCCGGAACTTGGACGAGGAGGCCACCCTCGATGAGTTCGACGGCCTGGCGCTGGTCGACCACTCCAGCCCCGGTGTCAACGACCAGTTGCCGGCGGACACTCCTGTTGACGTCGTGATCGACCACCATCCCTCCCGACTGCCCGTCGAGGCGTCGTTCGTGGATCACCGTAGCGAGGTCGGCGCCACGAGCACGATTCTCGTCGACTACCTCGAGTCGGCAGGGATCGGCCTTCCGACGGACGTCGCGACCGGCCTCCTGTTCGGCATTCGCGTCGACACCGACGAGTTTACCCGCGAGGTGGCGCCGACGGATTTCGAGGCCGCGGCCACCCTGCTGCCGAACGCGGACCTTGGCCTCCTCGAACGGGTCGAGGAACCGAGCGTCAGTGGAGAGACACTCGACACCATCGCGGATGCCATCCGGAATCGTCGACACGAGGGGTCGGTTCTGCTGAGTTGTGTGGGTCGGCTTGCGGACCGGGACGCGCTCGCCCAGGCCGCGGACCGACTACTGAACCTCGAAACCGTCTCGACAGCGGTCGTTTTCGGCGTCAGCGAGGGAACCATCTACCTCTCCGCGCGCTCGCGCGGAACCGACGTGGACCTCGGGGAGACGCTCAGGGACGCCTTCGACCGGATCGGCAGCGCCGGAGGCCACGCTGACATGGCCGGCGCTCAAATCACACTCGGCGTGCTCGAGGTGGTGGAGGAACAGGAGGAGTCCCTCCTGGAGGTTGTCGAGGCGGTCGTCGTGAACCGGTTCCTCGAGGCGCTCGAGGCAAACGCCGATCGGCCGATCGGTGGCCGCATTGCACCGACGGCCGGTGACGTCGACGAGTACCTGATCCCCGACGCCGAGCGGCCGGACGACTACGACGCACCCGAATGATCTGACCGCGTTCGCGGTCGATATCCGAGAGACGGCAGGCGAGGGGTTTTTCTCGCCGACTCCCTTCTCGGCACCAATGGCAGAGAGTCCCCGGGTCCAGGATTACATGACCCGGGAGGTCGACACGGTCTCCCCCGACGACACGGTAGGTACGGTCGCGAAGCGGATCGCGGAGAGCGAGGAGCACAGCGGCTTCCCCGTCTGTGAGGGCCGACACGTCGAGGGGTTCGTGAGCGCGCGGGACCTCCTGTTGGCGGACGACGCCGAACCCATCTTCAAGATCATGACGACCGACTTACTGGTTGCCCATCCGGAGATGAAGCTGAACGACGCCGCCCGTGTCATCCTTCGGTCGGGCATCCAGCGGCTCCCCGTGGTCGACGACGCCGGCAACCTGGTGGGGATAATCTCGAACGCCGACGTGATCCGTAGCCAGATCGAGCGGGCCACGCCGGGCAAGGTGGACAAGCTCATGCGGACGCTCGAGAACATCCACGGCGTCACCGCCCGGGAAGAGGAACGGCCCGTCCCGCTCGACCGACTGACGCCCACACAAGGGAAGGTCTACGCCGACGAACTCGAAGGCCGGCGGTACGAACTCGAACGGGGCCTCGCGGAGCCGCTAGTCGTCATCGACACCGGCGATGAACTCCTGCTGGCTGACGGCCACCACCGCGTCAAGGCCGCCCACCGGCTCGGCATCGAGGAGATGGACG
>CAYUFG010000186.1:0-3900 GCA_964443815.1 uncultured Halobacteriales archaeon
TCGGCACGGGCCGTTCCTTCGAGAGTGGCGAACATCTGAAATCCCCGTCCCCCAACTCCATCTCTGTCGCGACGACGTATCGTCACAAAAGAATGTCGCGGCTGCTCACAGCAGGCAGAGACGTTTCGATGAGATCGATGATGGTTGTTAGCAACGCAAATGGAATTATTGGGTATTTTTTATCGAGTGGCGAGTGCGGCAAGCCAATCGAGGAGTAGCCTAAGGCCAGGTATTTAGCCGCCCGCGACCCAGTCTGCGCCAATGACAGTCACTGACAGCCCGCGGGGTGTGCGGGCATGAGCGGCCTGTTCGACCAGCAGATCTCGGACAGCGTGCTCTCGGATGAACACCGGATGCTGCGGGAGGAGACACGGAAGTTCGTCGAGAACGAAGTCATCCCCGAGGCGCGGGACCGCGATCACCGCGAGGAGCCCATGTCGCGGGACCTCATCGAGCAGATGGGGGACATGGGATTCTTTGGCGTCCTCACCGACGAAGAGTACGGCGGCCTGGGGATGGACCTGAAGGCCTACGCCATCATCGCCGAGGAACTCTCGCGTGGCTGGCTCTCGGTCGGCTCGATCATCGCCCGAGGCCAGAGCCTCGCCGGCGCTACCGACGCCCAGAAGGAGGAGTACCTCCGTGACATGGCGACCGGCGAGAGGCTGAAGGCCATCGCCATCTCCGAGCCCGACGCCGGGTCGGACGTGGCGTCGATGTCCACGACCGCCCAGAAAGACGGCGACGAGTACGTTCTCAACGGCGAGAAGATGTGGTGTACGTTCGCGAAGGGATCCGACTTCATTCACGTCTACGCGAAGACCGACCCCGATGCCGAGCCCGAGCACCGCGGCATCTCGGCGTTCATCGTCGAGAAGCCCCGGGGGACGTTCGACCGCGACGGCCTCGACGGCCAGCCAATCAACAAGATCGGCTACCACGGCTGGAAGACCTGGAGCGTCACCTTCGACGACGTCCGCGTCCACGAGGACAAACTCGTCGGCGGCGACCCGGGCCAGGGCTTCTACCAGATCATGGAGTTCTTCGAGGAGGGCCGCGTTCACACGGCAGCCCGCGCGACGGGCGTCGCCCGCGGCGCCCTCGAGGACGCGATCCAGTACGCACAGGAACGCAAACAGTTCGACCAGCCCATCGGGGACTTCCAGGCGATCCGCTTCAAACTCGCCGACATGGCGACGAAGGTCGAGGCCGCCCGGGCGCTGACGCTGATGGTCGCCGAGACGGTCGACGCCGGCGACCGCGCGGACGCCCAAGCGGCGATGGCCAAGCTGTTCGCCAGTGAGGTCGCCGAGGAGGTCGCAAGCGAGGGGCTTCAGGTCCACGGAGGCTACGGCTACACCACCGACTTCGACGCCGAGCGCCACTGGCGGGACGCTCGCCTGACGCGCATCTTCGAGGGGACCAGCGAGATTCAGAAGCGGATCATCTCCGACAAACTACTGTAGGCCTCGACGGACCGGCCATCGTAGCCGGACGTCCGGGGGTGGATGAGTTTGGTTTGACCCGTCGCACCACGACGCGACCCATGCTGACCTGATGTACTGGATAGCAAAAACTTCAATTTCTATTTCACCATCTGATGGATTTAATCGGGTGCATCGGCTCGTTGGTTCTGTGACGACCGACGCCCCGCGTCTCGGTACGACTCCCCACACGGGATTTCTCGTCCTCCTTGGAGTTGTCGTGTTGGTCGGGATTGGCATCTCGGTCGGCCCAACGGCTGCGTCGGGTGACGGGCAGGCGAACCTCACTCTCTACGCTGGAGACGACGTCGCCCTGACGGATGCGGGCGCGATCGAGACAGCCATCGCAAACGAGACTCTCACCCCTACCGACAGAATGGTCGCCGGCGGGACGCTCGTGGTCGCTATCGAGTCCGAGCGGCTGACCACGGACGTTGCCGACGGCAACGGGACGTCCACGGAGAGATTCTTCGATGCCCTCGACGGTGAGGCAACGTTCCTGCTCGCTCAAACGAATCCCTCCGCGAACCGACCACGCAAAGTCGTCCGTCCCGGACCCAGGAACACGACGATCTACACCGCCGGAAACACCACGTATGCCATCCTCGAAACGGCTGCATTTGACTATCGGTGGGGGAGCATCGATCACAATCGCACAACCGAACTCTGGGATGGCGATCGGTTCGCCGTGGCGTTCGGATATGGCGTCGACACCCCGGACGGTCCGAAGGTCGAGCTGTTCACGACGCCCGCCGAGATTCACCTCCGCGGGCCACTTGCACCGGAGCGGATCAACCGAACCGTCTCGGTGTACGTCCAGCCCGAAGCTTCGCTGTTCGTTCGGGCGACCATCGGTACGAATCGCACGCTCACCGCGCCGGTCTCGCCCGTTCCGGGCGCCGAGGATCGACGTGTCTCGCTCGATCTCGGCGGCGTCTCTCCTGGCACCCCTTACGAGATCGAACTCGTCCACGATGGGACGGTGGTCGACCGCGCCAGCGGAACCGTCGTCGACCCCCGGGCGACAGTTCGAAACGTCTCCGTGGCGACCGTCGACAACCGAACCGTCGTGAACGCGACTGTGACAGTCACCCACCCCGGGGAACTCCAGGTTGTGAACGAGAGCGACGTCGAACTGGGAAGTACCTGGATTGGCTCGACGTATCGGGATAACGCAACGCGAGTCACGGTCAGATTGCACGACGGCAACGCCGACACGCTCGACATCCGAGCGGTCCGCGCTCGTGGTGATCGACCCTATCCACGCTACCCAGGGTCGGCGGCAACCGTGACTCTCGACGTCAGCCACCGTGACATTCGTGGGAGATCGCCCCCGTCCCTGACGAAGACGACGGTACCGCCCACCTCCGTGGAGACGACGGAGACACCCGTCGTAACGTCGCGAACGGAGCGGCCGACGACAGCCGGTGGGAACGGCCCAGGCTTCGGCTCCGTCGCAGCGGTCGTTGCCGTCCTCGCGATGGCCGTCGGTTTGAGAGTCGCGTGATAGACCGGACGCCTTCGGCCCTCGCCCAGAGCATCCACCCAGGTACGGCGGATCGGACATCCTCCACCGGGGAGAGTGGTTCCTCACCCAATCTTGGGGAAATGGTCAGTAGCGATCTAGCGCCAATGGCGGGTGAGTGACGCCAGTCAGACTGCGTTTCTGAACGAAAGTAGAGGGGTGCAGCTACGTACGTTTGCTCCAGCCATCGGCTCCCACGCGGAACGTCCCAGAGGTACGGGCCCAGCCGCCCCGCTGGGAGCGTGACACTCCCGTCTCAGTGCGTGCTCGAGTGCCCCTCGACGGGGCGACCGTCGGAGGCGCCACCCAGCGAGGGAAGATCCAACTCAACCCGTCGAAGGAACTGCGCGTTGATCGCGACGATCACCGTCGATAGCGACATCAATAGTGCACCCACTGCCGGCGAGAGCAGGATTCCGATCGGTGCGAGCACGCCGGCGGCGAGTGGGAGAGCGAAGACGTTGTATCCGGCCGCCCAGACGAGGTTCTCCTGCATCTTCCGATAGCTCGCCTTGCTCAGCTGCACCAACCGGACCACGTCGGTGGGATCGTTCTGGACGAGAATGATGTCCGCCGATTGCACCGCGACATCCGTCCCCGACCCGATCGCGATGCCGATATCGGCCCGGGCGAGCGCCGGGGCGTCGTTCACGCCGTCGCCGACCATCGCCACGAGCTTCCCCTCGGACTGCAGCGACTGTATCTTCGTGTCCTTCTCCTCCGGAAGTACCTCGGCAAATACCGTGTCGATGCCGAGCTCCTCGGCGACCGCGGCGGCGACATCCTCGGAGTCGCCGGTGAGCATCGCCACCTCGATGCCGAGTTCGTGGAGCGCATCGACGACGTGGTAGCTCTCCTCTCGGATGACGTCCGCGAGAGCGAACGCGGCGA
>CAYUFG010000187.1:0-3896 GCA_964443815.1 uncultured Halobacteriales archaeon
GCTTAGCCGAACACGACCACGATCGTCGACCCGACGGTTACACACGCCGCCCCGAGGACGACGCCGGCGTCGACGACCTCCAGATCCCGGAGGAAGAGCCAGCTGAAGCCGATGGCGAACAGCGGCGACGTGTAAAACAGCGGGACGACGACGACGGTATCCGCCAGGTTGAGCGCGGTGAAGTACGCACCGGTGGCGATCGACCACAGTAGCCCCGTGAGGACGAACCACCGTGCCTCCCGCAACGCCTGCCTGGACTGCAACTCATCGGCCTTCGTCGACAGGAAGTACGCGCCGAAGACGACGAACGCCGACGTGAAGGTCAGTGCGAGCCCGTCGGTGACACTGACGCCTGCGTTCAGGCCGAACTTCCGGAGCGTCGGTGTGAGCCCGAACAGGATCGCCGACAATAGCGCGGGCGTCAGCGAGAGCAACTGCCCGCGGGCGCCGAGCGTCCTGCCGGTCGTGTTGGCGTCACCGCCGCCGTCGCTGTAGGCCTCGTACGACAGGACGCCGACGCCGACCACGACGACGACGGTGCCGACGGCGAGGAGTGCGGTGACGCGCTCGCCGAGCACGAGCACGGCGACGACCGCCGAGAACAGCGGCGCCGTCGACCTGACGGGGTACGCGAGTGCGACGCCGACGAGGTCGACCGCGAGCGTAGAGAGGTACCGCGCGAAGATCGAGCCGATGAGGCCGCTCGCGACGAAGGCGGCCACGGCGAGCCACTTGCCTTCGAACGTCAGCCCGGTCGCGATCGCGATCGACGAGAACAGCGTCGCCTGGACGGCAAGCGACACGAAGACGAACAGGTCGCGGGAGGCGGTCCGCAGGCCGTGTTTCATGATCACGGTTCCGCCGCCCAGACAGAGCGCCGCGCCGATCGCCAACCCCTCGGCGGAGACCATTGCCGGGGGCCTTCCCCAGCCGGTGATAAATACCCCCTGGATCCCGGCCGACCGCGGGGCGACCGGCGCCGCTCACCTGGAGTCGCGTGGGCCGACGTCGGCCGACGCGTCCGATGGCGGTTCGGTCGCCCGGTCGGCGAAGACGGCTCGCCGTGTGAGCCACACGTGGGCTATCGCGAGCAGCGCCCAGAGGCCGATCTGTCCGACGGCCGTACTCACGGCGAAGACGGTCGCAACCACGTCGGGGACCGGGCCGGTCGTCCGGTTCGGCGGCGCCATGAGGAGGAGTACCGCAACCGGCACGAGCCCCACGCCGGCACCGAGGAGGGCTGCCCCTCGGCCGTACGCTGGCTCGAGCCGGGTGTAGGCCCGGACCGCGAGACCGCAGGCGAGTGCGCCGATGGCCATACTGCCCGCGTACCAGACCAGGCGCACGGTCGTCGGCAACGACTGGTCGACGCCCGGTGGGACCGGGGGAAGCACGAGCCACGGGACGCCCGAGACGATCAGAAAGCCGGCGGCTGCGACGAGATACCGCTTGGTCCGGTCGGTGCCGGGGAGGGCCGGTTCGAGGAGGTAGAACGCGACGCCGAAGGCCACCGTCCCCAGGAGAATGCCGTAGAGCACGCCGCCGAGGACGCTGCCGAGCGTCGCGACGAGATCGGAAACGGCCGCTGGCTCGCCACCCGATTCGTACGTTTCGGCGTAGCCGATCAGCGGTGTGGCGACCACCGCGACGTAGAGTCCGTACGCGAGTCCAGCGCCCGCGCCGGCCGTGACCCCCCGCAGGACGGCCCGCTTGAACATCCGCTCAGTGGCAGGTGATGCCGATGGAGTGCCTGAAGTTGTGCAGCGAGTCGTGGAGGAGTGGATCCTGCATGAACAACAGGGTGAACCCGAGGGCGGCACTGACGGCGAGGATCGCGGCGATGTGGACGGGGTCGAGCTCCAGCGTTGCCTGTTCGACGCGGCCGCCGACGGTCGGAGGTGTGGCGCTCATTCAACTACAGATGCACAAGAACCAAATAGCTTGTATAGCTTTCGGCGGGTAGAACATGATCGTATTCGCGACCTCCGCGGATACGGAACTTCTCGCCGCCCAGCGGGCGCTCGACTCGCTGCCGTCTGCGTTTCCCCCGGTCACGCTCGCGAAGACCGACCATCTCCAGTCGGAGGACGCGCTCTCGGAGTTCCTCGAGACGATCGACGACGGCCCCGCGGTTATCGTCGTCCGCGTCCTCGGGGGCAAGCAGTACTTCGAGCGCGGGCTCGACGCACTCGCGGACCTCGCCCGCGAGCGGGAGCTGCCGATGATCGTGCTGCCCGGGACGCGGGAGATGGACACCGAGCTCTCGGAGCTGAGCACGGTCGCCCCCGCGGAGATCGGCACGGCCTTCGAGTACCTCTCCCACGGCGGCGTCGCGAACGTCGAACACCTGTTCCGCTATCTCGCCGACCGGTACCTGCCAGCGTCATACGACTACGATGACCCCGCGCCGCTGCCGTCGAACGGATTGTACCACCCCGACGCCGCCGAGTCGATCCAGTCGCTGTCGGCGTATCGTGACCGGCACTTCGCCGGTGACCGGCCGGTCATGGCGATCCTGTTCTACCGCGCACACTGGATCAGTGGCAACCTCGACTCGATCGACGCGCTGATCCGCGAGGTCGAGGACGCCGGCTACGACCCGCTGCCGGTGTTCTGCTATTCGATGCGAAAACAGGGCGAGGAGTCGGCCGACGCGGCGCCCCCCGTCGTCCGGGAATACCTCACCGACGGGGACGGCGCGACGCTGCCGGACGCGATCATCAACACCCTGAGTTACCACATGGGGTCGCTGCGGCGGGAGGAACGCGGGACGAGCGCCGACCCGGCGTCGACCGACTTCCTCCGCGAACTGGACGTGCCGGTGGTTCAAGCGATGACGTCCAGCTCGACCGTCGACGAGTGGGCAGACAGCGAGGAGGGGCTGAATCCCCGCGATACGGCCATGAACGTGGCGATGCCGGAGTTCGACGGACAGATCATCAGCAACGCCGCCTCCTATCGCGAGCCGGTCGACCTCGACGCCGCGACGACCGGGCCGGTCTACCGCTACACGCCCGTCCCCGACCGCACCGAGTCCATCGTCAGCCGCGCGGACAAGTACGCCAGACTGCGCCGCGTCGACAACGCGGACAAGCGGGTCGCGATCCTCTTGACGAACTTTCCCGCGGGCAACGCGCGAGTTGGCAACGCCGTCGGCCTCGACACGCCGGACTCCGTCCTGAACGTCCTCCACGCACTCGACGCCGCCGGGTACGACACCGGCGACATCCCGGCGGACGGTGACGCCTTGATCCAGCAACTGATCGACCGGGGTGGCTACGACACGGACTTTCTGACCCGCGAGCAGATGCGCGAGGCCCCCGGCCGAATCCACGCCGACGACTACGAGGAGTGGTTCGAGAGCTTTCCGGCATCCGTCCGCGAGGAGCTGCGCGCGGAGTGGGACGACCCGCCGGGTGACGTCTACCGCGACGGCGACCACGTCTACCTGGCGGGCATCCGCTTCGGTAACGTGTTCGTGGGCATCCAACCGCCGCGGGGCTTCGGCGAAAACCCCATCGCCGTCTACCACAGCCCCGACCTCGTCCCGACACACCACTACGTGGGGTTCTACCGGTGGCTGCGGAACGATTTCGACGCCGACGCGATCGTCCACACCGGAAAGCACGGCACCCTGGAGTGGTTGCCCGGGAAGGCCGTCGGCCTCTCGGAGCGCTGCTATCCCGAGGTCGCGAACCCCGACCTGCCGGTGTTCTACCCGTTCATCATCAACGACCCGGGCGAGGGCTCACAGGCCAAGCGACGGCTCCACTCGGTTATCATCGACCACTTGGTTCCCCCGATGACGACCGCGGACACCTACGGCGACCTCGACCGGCTGCAGACGCTGCTCGACGAGTACCAGGAGGCCGAGGAACTCGACCCGAAGAAGCTGC
>CAYUFG010000188.1:0-1921 GCA_964443815.1 uncultured Halobacteriales archaeon
CCACCGCCGACGATGCCGACGGGCCCGTTACAGGTTTCGAGAAACTGGCATGCGGGACCCCGATCCGGCTGTTGGAGGTCGCCATCCGAGCGAGTTCGGGCGACATACTCCCGAAGCTCCTTCCCCTCGGACATGGAGCTCAGTGTGTAAACACCGGAGCGATCGAGTCCCTCGATCGGCGGCGTCACAGCAGCTGCACCGGTCGAGATGAGAAGTGCGTCGTACTGCTGAACGACCGTTCCGTCGTCGCTCTCGGCGGTCACGGTTCGGTTCGACGGATCGATATCGACGACCTCGTGGCCGGTCCGAAGGTCGATATCCCGTTCCTGTCGGAACTCTTCCGGGGTCACCGAGACGAGGTCCTCGAGCGACTGGATCTCGCCCTTGATATAGTACGGGAGGCCACAGGCGCCGTACGAGACCCACTTCCCCTGTTCGAAGACGACCACCTCGATGCCGGGATCCTCGCGTTTCGCCTTGCTCGCGGCGGACATGCCGGCGGCGTCGCCGCCGACAACGACAAACGTTGTCACAGCTTAAGGTGACGAGTCCGACGAAAAAAAGCCACCCGCTCGGGCAATGGAGCGGGCGTCCGAAAACTGGAGATATGGCGGGTCCACACCCTGAGTCCGTGGGTGCCGCGACCGAGTAGCCCGGGCAGTCAGCGACCCGCCGCTGAAGCGGGTGGGCTTATCAGTGGACTCCCGTTCCGCCGACACAGGCCTGTCGGACGCCACGTCAGCAGCGTTCACGATCATCGTCCCTGAATTCAGGGCGTGCTGATAGGACGCCCCTCCAGCAAGGGACTTCTGCCGCTGGGGGATTAGGAGTCGCCGTCCCCCACGCAATCTCCTGTCCTGGGTGCGGCGATGGACTCGATGGCGGTCCAGTCCACATCGAGGACGGTCGAATCCTCCGCTTTCTCAGAACTGACACCGGCGAGTTCCGGTCCCAGTGGGGGAGAAATCGGTACCACGATAGCGCCACGCCTAGTCGTTGGTGCTGGTCCTGCTGCACCTGAATCCGGTGGAGATGGCCTGGAGAGCAGACGGGCCGCGCTTGGGTGCGGCGTAGCGGACTCGGACAGTGCGTCTGCGGTCCCGGGCCATCCACGCGACACTGGCTTCGGTTTCCGGTATAAAATATAAGGCCATGGTCGCGGGTCAGCCACCCCATCATCCGAGACGGGTCCCAGGAAGAGGACGCGCTTTTCCTTCGCCTGAAGCCGTGAGCTTCCGCCCTGTACTTCTGTGACGGGGCCCTTATCGGAAAGGGAGGGTGAAAGGGTTATAGTCGCTCGGATGGATGGGAGTGTGATTGGTGAATCGGTGTCCGGGATGACTGGACGGATCGAGCTTGTGACGGTGGCCGCGGTGGCAGAGAACGGCGTTATCGGCCGGGACGGCGAGTTACCGTGGCCGAGCATCGAGGCCGACAAGCGCCAGTACCGCGAGCGGATCGCGGACTCGCCGGTCGTGCTCGGTCGGAGAACGTTCGACTCGATGCGCGACGACCTTCCCGGCCGGGAACAGATAGTCCTCAGCCGATCGACATCCGAGTTCGACGTCGATACGGCCCACGGGGCTACCGGAATTGAGGAAACCATCGAGGTGATCAAGTCGCTCGGCGCGCCAATAGCGTACGTCATCGGCGGTGCGGCCATCTACGAACTGTTTCAGCCAGTCATCGACCGGATGATTCTGAGCCGGATACCAGGCGAGTACGACGGCGATTCGTACTTCCCGGAGTGGGACCCCAACGAGTGGACAGGTCCCGAGCGCACCGAGTACGACGAGTTCACACTCGAGATGTGGGAACGTTCGGATGAGTGATAGAGCAGCTGAACGGGGCGCCGATTCCGCGCCCGTATTGGCGTCTCACGTCGCGGACCGGGACGTTCCGATCCACGTGGCCAAGATGG
>CAYUFG010000188.1:2021-3895 GCA_964443815.1 uncultured Halobacteriales archaeon
CGATGGGTCACACGTGGCGACGACGATATCAGGTGCGTGAAAAATCTTAAGACGGACGCTGGAAAACCCGGACGTCATGACGTACGAAGGGAATCTGGTCGTCGACGCCGTCTCGCACGTGTACGACTTCAGCGAAGCCAACCTCGTCGGCGAACTGGGCGAGAACTTCGTCGAGTCGACGTTTCACCACTCCGAGCTCTACCAGACCGAGGACTACTACATGTCCGAGGGGGAGTTCTTCAAAGAGCACGAACCAGAGGAGGTAGCCCGAGTCCTCTTCCTCGAGAGCGACGTCGACTTCACGATCCACCACTCCCTGCCGATCGTCGACTTCTTCTACGACGGCATGGCCGCGAGCGACAAGGGGCTCCGGCTCCGCGAGAACGACCCCGACCGAGTGGCCGTCTACGAGTCGATCAACCCTCTCTCGGACGGCGCGATGGAGGACGTCGAGCGGGCGGCAAAGGAGTACGACGCCGACGGCCTCAAGCTCTACCCCGCTCGCTACCGCAACGGAGAGGACCTCCAGGTCGCACTGAACGAGGACACGACCCGGCCGATCCTCGAGAAGGCGATCGACCTCGGCATCGAGACCGTCGCCGTCCACAAAGCGCTGCCGATCGGGCCGACGAGCACGGAATACTACAAGCTGAACGACGTCGATGACGTGGCCGACCAGTACCCCGAGCTCAACTTCGAGATCGTTCACGCCGGCCTGGCGTTCCTCGAGGAGACGGTCTACCTGATGGCCAAACACCCCAACGTCTACGCGAACTTCGAGATCACCGGCAGCCTCCTCATGACCCAGCCGCGGAAGTTCGCGAAGGTCCTCGGCGAGATGCTGCTCTGGGCCGGCCCGGACCGAATCCTCTTCGCGAGTGGTTGCGTGCTCACTCATCCCCAGCCCATCATCGAGCGGTTCTGGGACTACCAGTTCCCCGAGGAAATTCGCGCCGGCTACGGTTACCCCGAATTGACAGACGAAATCAAGCGGAAGATCCTCGGCGAGAATGCCATTCGGATGCTCGGGCGGGATCCCGACGAAATCCGCTCCAACGTCGAGAGCGATCGGTGGGCCGAAAAACGGGCCGAACTGGAGCAGCGGCCCGAGCCGTGGTCGTCGATCGCGCCTACGGGTGAGGCGCCATGACGGACGAGTGGGAACGGATCGTCGAATCTGCCCTAGAGGACGTCCTCGATCCCTGTAGCTGCTTCACCGATGATCCGGTGAGTATCGTCGAGCTCGGTCTCGTGGAGGGGATCGAGATCGACGACGGGACGATCCATGTGAACGTTCTCCCGACCTCACCGGGATGTACCTACATGCCATACATCCAGTCGGACATCGAGGAACGAGTCGGACAGCTACCCTTCGCGGATGGTGTGTCCGTCCACCAGGTGACGGATCAGATCTGGACCCGGGAGCGGATGGCGTCGGAGACGCTCGACGCGCGCGTGGAGACGATGCGGTCGAAGCTCGCGACCGAAGGGATCGAACCGTACTACTCTTGACGTCCGTCTCTAGTGGGCTCGCGTAGGTCCCACGAGCAAAGCGAGTGAGCGGTAGCGAAATAAGAAGGCGACCGGAGTGTGACGAGTGGACTCGCGGGGATTTGAACCCCGGGCCTCTTCCTTGCGAAGGAAGCGATCTGCCACTGATCTACGAGCCCGCGATGGGGTGAGCGTGAGTCCTCTGCGCGGCGGACGCGCTCGACTCAGTCCTCGAGGACGATCTCGATCGAGACGTCGTTGGGCACCTGGATGCGCATCAGTTGGCGCAACGCCCGCTCGTCCGCGTCGATGTCGATGAGGCGCTTGTGGACGCGCATCTCCCAGTGCTCCCACGTCGCCGTCCCCTCGCCGTCGGGGGATTT
>CAYUFG010000189.1:0-3878 GCA_964443815.1 uncultured Halobacteriales archaeon
GGCAGGTCGCGGTGGCGGTCGAGGAGTTCCTCGCGCTCGACGTTCGTCACCGCGAGCGAGAATCCGTCCATTCTGGCGAGGTCGACCGCGTGCTCCCAGACGTCGTCGGGTTCGAGGCCATGCAGCACCAGGGCATTCGGCGTTGGCCGCATGATCCGTTGGGCGACGACCGGCGACTCGCCACGGGTGATGTTGGTGAAAACGAGCGCCCGGTTGGTCGAGCGGCCGTAGAGATCGTAAAACTCGTCGCTGGAGAACCGCTGGATCGCGGCGATGCTGTCGATGACCGTATGGCCCGCGACGGTGTCGCGATCGCCCGCGGTCAACCGCGTCGCCTCGATCGCGTCGTAGTACCGCGACAGTGAGAGGTTCGCGGTGTACTCCCGGAGGTCGAGGACCACGTCGCTGTCGAAGCCCGCCGAGAGCACACGCGCGTGCTGTCGGATGTGTCTGCCGCCGCGGCGCTCGTCCACATCGAGCATGCCGTCCACGAGCCGCCGGACCACGCCGATCCCGGGATTGTCCCGCCGGCCGGATTCGTAATCCGAGACGACAGACGGCGACAGGTCGAGTTCGGCGGCCAGGGCGGTCTGGGCGATCTCGAAGTCGGTCCGCCACTTCCGAAGCGTCGCGCCGGGGTCCTCACTGAGGGCGACTTCGCCCGCGATCTTCTCGGCGAGTTCCTCGCGAGGCCCGCGGGTCATGGGTCGATGGCTCGTGAGCGCGGCCGTTAAGGCTTCCGAAACGGGGTATCGACAGCTGCCGACATCATGCAGCAACCGACTCGGGCACCTGCTCTAACCCCTGGCGGACGTCGGCCGAGATCGGGTCGAGCTCCGGATTGTCGGCTACGCCGACCGGCTGCTCGGGGTAGACCGCGTGGACGACCACGTCGTCGTCACCGCTCGTGTGAACGACGACGTTGCATGGCAAGAACGAGCCGATGGGTAGCTCGGTGTCGAGCGCCGCCGCTGCGAACATGGGGTTGCACGCTCCGAAGATGTGGTAGCCCCAGACCTCTTGATCGCATATCTCTGTGAGCGTTTCGCGCACCTCAACCTCATCCAGGCCTCCTAATCCCTCTATCGCGAGGGCCTCCTGAACGTCGGAGACCAGGTCGTCGAACGGGCCCATCACGCGCCGTTATATTGTGCAACCTATCCAATTTATCGTATCGCTACACGGCCTGGCGTTAGTCACCCCGATCAAGCCCGACACTGCATCGGCTCCGCAATCCCTAAACGCGGTTCCGACCTACTGCGGGTAATGGCGGACTGGACCGAGACGTACCGCCCGGACACTCTCTCGGCAGTCCGCGGGAACGACAAAGCCCGCGACGCCCTCCAAGAGTGGGCCGAAACATGGGACGATCACCGCGAGGCTGTCATCATCCATGGATCCCCGGGGGTCGGCAAGACCAGCGCGGCGCACGCGCTGGCAGCAGATCTGGATTGGCCCACCATCGAACTCAATGCCTCGGACTCGCGTACCAAGGATGTCATCGAGCGTGTGGCCGGCGAGGCGGCCAAGAGCGGCACCCTCGACGGGGGTGCCGGTGGTCGGCGGCTCGTCATCCTTGACGAGGCGGACAACCTCCACGGCAATGCCGACTACGGCGGGACGCGCGCCATCAGCGACCTTGTCCGCGAGGCCAACCAGCCGATGGTGCTGATCGCCAACGAGTTCTACGATATGTCGAACGGACTGCGCAACGCCTGCCAAGACATCGAGTTCCGGGACGTCTCCAAGCGCTCGATCCTCCCTGTTCTCCGGGACATCTGCAGGCAGGAAGGAATCGAATTCGAAGACGCTGCCCTCGAAGAGATTGCGACGACCAACAGCGGCGACCTTCGGGGGGCGATCAAGGACCTCCAGGCGATGGCGGACGGCCGCGAGGAGCTCACTGCAGACGATGTCGTGAGCGGATCCCGTGACCGGACCCGTGACATCTTCGAGTACCTCGACACGGTGATCAAGGAAGCGGGTGCCGAGGAGGCTTTGAAATCGTCCTACGAGGTCGACGAGACGCCCGACGACCTCATCAACTGGATCGAGGACAACATGCCGAAGGATTACCACGGCGAGGAACTGGCGGCGGCATACGGCTTCCTCGCGAACGCGGACCGGTGGCTCGGTCGTGTGAGAACTACGCAAAACTATAGCTTCTGGCGATACGCCGCTGACAACATGACGGCGGGCGTCGCGGCCGCCCGCCGCGAGGAAAAAGGCGGGTGGACCCGGTACGGACCGCCGAGTTATTGGTCGAAACTTGGCCGATCGCGGGGTACGCGTGAGACCCGCGACTATCTCGCCAGGCAGATCGCCGAGACGGCCGGCACGAGCATCGGGGCTGCCCGCCGGGAGATCATGCCATACCTGGCGGCGATGACCCACCACTGCCACAACCGGGAGCTAACGGTCGCGATGGTGGCGGCCTACGATCTTGAGCCGGAACACGTCTCGATGATTACGGGTAGTGGCCAGGACACAAACAAGGTCCAGGACATCGTGGTCGACGCCCGCGATCTCCGGGAGGTCGAAGCCGTCGAGGGGTCTGAGGGGGCCTTCGAGGGAGGAAGTGCGACCGGTGGAGACGGCGACAAGCCGGAGCCGGACCCGAACGATGGCGATGACCGAGAAGCGGAGGCAGAGCCGGCAACCGAGGAAGCGTCGCCGGCCGACGACGAATCTTCGGGCGCCCAACAGTCCGGACTCGGCGACTTTTCCTGAGGTCTACTCGGCGTACGCCCAGGCGGCCGCGGCGACGAGAGCGCCGAAGATGATCTGGGCGGCGCCGTGGTGGAGCACCTGCGCCCAGATACCGAAGTTGAAGATCGTATTCGCTCCGAGGAGGATTTGAACCGGGAGGACCAGTACCGCAACCGCGCAGGCGACGACGATCCGGCGCTCGTGGTCCCCGCGGTAGGCCGCGACGGCCGTGCCGAGGATGACGAATCCGGCGATCATGGCGACGAATCGGTGAAACCACTCGACGAAACTCGGCCAGTTTGCGGGGAACAGTCCGAGGAATCCATCACAGAACGGCCAGCGGCCCGCACAGGCCAGTCCCGCGCCCGAGGCCCCGGTGTAGACACCGAGCAGAATCAGGACGAACGCGAGGCCGGCAGACGTCGCCGCGAGGTGCCGGAACCGGATGTCCATATACGGGGGTTCGGGAGTGGGCCTATATGAAGGCCCGCACTCTCCCCGCGCCGCGGGAATTCGACGTACGTCGAACCCCGTTTCGGTGGGGTTTTTAGTGTCGGCAGGCGCCGGTTTGACCATGGGACTGGACGAGGACTCACTCGAGTACCACCGGCAGGCCCCGCCGGGGAAAATCGAGATATCCACCACGAAACCGACGAACACGCAACGAGACTTGAGCCTCGCGTACTCGCCCGGCGTCGCGGCACCGTGTCGGGCGATCCGTGACGACCCCGACGACGCGTTCGCCTACACCGCCAAGGGGAACATGGTCGGCGTGATCTCAGACGGGTCGGCGGTCCTCGGCCTGGGCGACATTGGTCCGGCGGCTTCCAAGCCGGTCATGGAGGGGAAGGGGGTCCTCTTCAAGCGGTTCGCTGACATCGACGTCTTCGACATCGAACTCGACCACGATACGCCCGGGGAGATGGTCCGGACCATCGACGCGATGGGCCCAACCTTCGGCGGCATCAACCTCGAGGACATCAAGGCGCCCGAGTGTTTCGAGATCGAGGAGCGTCTCCGGGAGCAGATGGATGTACCCGTCTTCCACGACGACCAGCACGGGACCGCCATCATCTCCGGGGCGGCGCTGCTCAACGCTGTCGACATCGCGGATAAGGACATCTCCGAACTCGACATCGTCTTCTCCGGCGCGGGCGCGAGCGCTATCG
>CAYUFG010000190.1:0-3867 GCA_964443815.1 uncultured Halobacteriales archaeon
CGGAGAGGACCTCCGGGCCGACGTCGTGGAGCTGGAACTCGAAGGAGGTCACGATGCCGAAGTTCCCGCCGCCGCCCCGGATGCCCCAGAAGAGGTCCTCGTTCTCCTCCTCGCTGGCGTGGATCAGGTCGCCGTCGGCGGTGACGACGTCGGCCGACAGGAGGTTGTCGGCCGTCAGGCCGTACTTGCGCGAGAGCCACCCGAACCCACCGCCGAGGGTTAGTCCAGCGATGCCAGTCGTCGAGTTGTACCCCACCGGCGTCGCGAGGCCGAAGGCCTGCGCTTCGTGATCGAACTCGGCGAGCGTCGCGCCGGGTTCGACCCGAGCCGTCTTCGCGAACGGATCGATCCGGACGGACCTCATCGGCGAGAGGTCGATCATGAAGGCGTCGTCGCCGACCGCGTTGCCGGCGATGTTGTGGCCGGCCCCTTTCACGGAGACGGGGAGGTCGTTCTCGCGGGCGAAGTTCACGGCCGCGATCACGTCCGCGGCGCCGGCACACTGGGTGACGCTGGACGGGCGGCGGTCGATCATCGCGTTCCAAACTGTCCGGGCTTCGTCGTATCCCTCCTCGTCCGGTCGGAGTACGGTGCCACGGCACTCGGCGGCGAAACCGTCGAGCGCACTCTCGTCTAACGGGGTCATAACTGCCATCGCGACCGTCCCCCTCACGCCGCACGCGGATATAGTTAGTCACTATTTTTTATCCAGAATAGTGCCGAAGAGTCGGAACCGATAGGCCTGCAGGGAAGGAGGACCTGACGCCGCTGCTCGTCAAGTGCTCGGTTACGTGACGGATCGCAGACCAGTGAAGTGGTACTGGACGCAGGAAACGAATCGGGCAGTTCAGATCGTGCTGGAGTCGCTGGTAGCGCGAATCCCCTCACTAATCGAGGGGGAGCCAGTAGCGGAGACGAGCTCGGTCTTCAGCACGCGTGGCCGAGAGCTCTCAAGTAGGGCTTCAGGGACCGCTGAAAACCAGTGGCTGGATCCACCGTCTCCGATGAAACTGAGCCTGTCAGGCCGAGCGCCCTTGCCCCCCGGAGAAGCCAGTGCCCGTGGCGGTGTCATCGTAGACGCGACCGGCGAGGAACTCCCGCAGAACCCCCGTGAAGAACGCAGGGTTATCCAGGTTCGAGGCGTGCCCGCTCCCGGGCACGATGTGCACGGTAACCTCGCTGTTCGAGAGTTGGCCGACCAGTCGAGCGGTCAGTTCTTCGTTCGCCGTCGGGAGGTTCGCTCCATGGATGACGAGTGACGGCGCAGTGACCGTGGAGAGGTCGACAGCTGCGTCCGGAAACCGCGCGGTCGCGTCGGCGATCTTGACGAACTCCCGGTGGGGGATCGTCGGTGCTTCATCGACGAGTCGCTGGACGGCCTCCGGATCGCCCGAAATCCCGGGGAGGAGCCGGTTGCCGATCCGAAGCTGCCACCGATTGAGCGTCTTGTAGTCGATGAAGCGGTCGAGACGGGCCAGGAACCGGACGTTCGCCAGGGCGAGCCGCAGGGTCAACGGCATCGGGCCCGTGGGGAACGTGTCGGCGAGCACGAGTCCGGCCACTTTCTCGGGGTGGGCGGCGGCGAACGCTTGAGCGACCGCACCACCCATCGAGAGGCCACAGATGACGGCCCGGTCGATATCGAGCGCTTCTAAGAGCGCATCGAGGTCTGCCGCGAAGAGGTCGATGGAGTAGGGCTTTCTGTCTGAGCCACCGGTATGTCCATGGCCCCGGACGTCGTAGGCGATGGTCGTGTACGTATCGCTGAGGGCGGCCGTCTGGGGCTCCCACATCGTGGCGCTCATGATCATGCCGTGGACGAAAACGATCGGTGGACCGTTACCCCGACTGACGTAGTGCGTCTCGATATCGTTGGTTTGGACTGTCGACATAGACGGCTCATACGCTCTCAGCCCGGTTGAAGTACCGGCCGGAAGCAGACGAATCGTAAGGCGAATTGATCGAGGCGCTCACGCCATGTTTGGGACCCGATTGCGAGCGGAATCGGGATGCCGGTTCCCGGATTCGACGGCGACTCTCGGGCCCTTCGCGGACCGAGTGAGCGGTAGGGTTATGCTCTGAGAGCGCCTAGAACGTTGTGGATCGTTGTGAGGAGTCGACAAGTTGTCGAGCGCTTCTTTCGAGATTCGAAGATATCATGACCCAGTACGAACACCGTCAGATACGTCAGCCGACCGCAGCCCGGTGGATGCGGATCAGTGTCCTCAGCGGCCTCGTCGGTGGGGTGTTGCTAGCCGTAACGGGCCTCGCCCTGCTCAGCGTCCTGAACGAGGCAGAGTTCGTGATCGTCGAACCGGTAGGTACGGTCGCGATGGTCCTCCTCGCACTCGCACTCCCGGCGCTCTACGTCAGTGAACGCCACTGGTTCGGTCGCCTGGCGGTGGCCGGTTTCGGCCTCGTCAGCCTCGGGTGGATCGCCGCGACCCTCGGATTGATCGTGACGAGCCTCACGATGCCCCCCGTCTCCGAGGCGGGGTTCCTCGCGTTCCTGCTCGGGCTGCTCGTCGCGATGATCGGCGCGCTCGTGTTGGGGATCGCGATGCTCCGCACCGATGCGAAGTCGACCCCAGAGATCGGCGCGTGGCTCCTCATCGCCACTCTGCCGGTGGGCGTGCCGTTCGCGATAGCCTTCACCACCTACGTCATGGGAGAGGGCGCCGATCCGTGGGCCGGGCCCATGCTCCTCTACGGTCTCGCCTGGATCGTCTTCGGCCGTTCCCTCTGGCCCCACAAGACGGTCGGGGCCGAAACGACGGCGGATCCTCGATAACGCAGACGAGCGTTCGATCGTTTCGAGCCGCTCGGATCGTACCGCCCGCTCATGACCGGCGGGAAATGAATGAGCGAACACGTTTTCCGTGGGTGCGGATCCGTCACTCCCTGAACCTCAGAAACACTCTACCGGCTCCCCCTGCTCCATCGGGTCCGGGATCAGCTGCGTCTCGTCGTCCCGGTGTCCCGTCTCGACTGCCCGGAGCACCACGTCGTCGTCGACGTAGTACGCGGCGTAAACCGTCGGCGAGTCCATCTCGATCGGGCCATCGTCCCCTTCGATTCTGGCGCCATACGCGTACTCGACTCGCGCTATCCCGGCTCCATCAGGGGCGTCGTCGGTGTCCGTCGCGTCGACGAAGACGCTCGCCTGCTCGAGGTACGTTCCGTGTCGAGAGCGAAGCTTGTTCAGACGATACGCTCGCTCGTACCGTTTCACGCAGGAGCGCATCTCCTGGTTCGACAGCGATTCCGGCCGGGCAGGATACGTGTACCGCTCCACGTCACCCGGGGGGTCGGCGTCAGGTCCCGGTGATGCCGGCCGGCTCACAGCGTCGCAATCGTACGTGAGCGTCTCCGTAGTCGGGGTCCCGGTTGCTGTCTCACTGGCCGTCTCCGTCGCGGTTTGGCCTGGCGTTCCGGTTGCTGGTCCGGCGGTCTCACCGACGCAGCCACTCAACAGGGCGCCGAGACAGCTACCACCGGCCAACAAGGCCTGTCGCCGTTTCATGTCGACGGCCTCGGAATCCACCGATAAGTGTTTTCGTTGTACTGACCGATCGTTCTTCCCGAGCCTGGGATCAACCTGGGAGGGATACTGTCGTCTATTCAGCGAGCGGGTTCTGATCGAGATAAGATAGATCAACGAGAGCTTGCTGACCATTGAGCGTATCTCTCTTACACCGTGGCCATCGTATTCGAGGCTGCCACAATACGCTGGCGTGAGCAATGTGGGAACGAACTGGCCGGTATTTCATACCTTCTGTTATGTTCTTCGACCTGGTATATTCAGTATGAGCCTCTTCGGCGAGTTCCACGTTCCCTCCGAGGCGCTCGCGCTCCACGAGACCTTGG
>CAYUFG010000191.1:0-3805 GCA_964443815.1 uncultured Halobacteriales archaeon
GTCGTCGTCGGGACCGACTACCCGACGACCGGCGGCGGTGGCGATGGCGGTGGTGACGGCGGTGGTGGCGGGCCGCAACCGATCCCGGAGAGTGCGATGACGCTCGGCGTGGCGACGAGCGTCGTCATGACCGTGACGCTGGGCCTGGCCTACGTCTTCATCAAGTACGGCGGCTCTGGCGGGGAGTAACGCGCCGCTAGCCGACGGGTGCTGTTCTCGGCAGAACGGATTGCTTCAGGCGGTTACCCGATGACCAGCTTTCCACTCGATCCGCGTATTGTGACACCGTGGGCAAGTGAACTCCGTGAGCTTCGTCGTCTGGTCGTTGTACGACATTCGTGTCCCACACCGTGGGCAATCCGTCATCATCGACGACAAGGGGACTGGGGTTATTAATTATTATGGATTGCCGGCGTACCGACCCCCACGGTCTCCCGATCGACTCGCTAGACCGGGAGGTGGTCAGTTACCCGGCCCCCGACGCATCGACGCGAGCTTCGCGATATAGGCGAGACTAAGGACGTGGTCATCGATGTCGAGCTCGCCGGTCCCCTCGCCGTCGTCGATCCCGAGTAGGTAGTTCCCGAGGGCGGCCTCGACCGCCGGGGTGAGCCAGCCGATCGACTCGTAGTACGATAGTGCTTCAGTCGCGCCCTGGTAACCGGCCTCCATCTGAAGGAACTCCAGCCACTCGAAGAGGAACTGTTCGCCGACGTAGGACTCCGGTAATTCGGGGAGGTAGGGCTTCTCGACGGTAGTGCCGCCGGCTTCGAGCGGGAGCAACTCCCGGTAGAGGCCATCCCGGAGCGCGTTCGTGCCGGCTCGCTCGTCTCCCGCGCCCTCCACGCCGACCTCGCCGTTACCGTTGACCGAGGGATTCGACTCGTCGGCGAGCCGTCTAAGCTCGTCGAGGTCGTAGTTTCGCGGGTTGATGCTCATACGGCGACTCGTTTCTCCGCATCTGGCTTAAACGCCAGCCCCCGAGTATCACATCTTAAATCCCCGGTCAGCCGTCGCGGAATCAGGGCCGGTGAGCCCGACCCCCGGCTGCGAGCCCAGCATCGAGACCGAGCGACCGACGGTATCGGGCGCCAATGCCGCGCTTGAAGGCACGTGCTGGCGCCCCGGTCAAGACACCCGGTCCAACCGTGGCCACGGTGCCGTCACCGACCGTCACGACCCAGCCCCGCGTATCGTACCGGTACGTCTCCAGTTCTGGCTCGAACCCCGTGGCCCCGTCGCGGTGGTAGGCTACAAGCCGTTCGAGATTCGTCGCAGCGACGTCCGCCTGGGCGATAGCAGTCTGGGCGCTCGCCGGGACTACGGATCCGTCGGCGTCGACCACCGAGACAGCATCGCCGAGTCCGACCGTTCGGTCTCCGAGCCGGAGGCGTGCCCTGACCGTCGGACGGTCGCCGCCGAGCGCCGACCCGCCGGTGATGCCGCCGGTCCAGACGAACTGGTCGTAGGCCAGGTCGGTCCCGTCCGAGAGGACGACCCGGTCGGCCGTGGCGCGCTCGACGGCCCGGTCGGTCTCGACGACGACGCCCCGATCTCGGAGTTCCGCGTCGACCGCCCGCCGGAACCGTTCGGGAAACGTCGGGGCCACTCGGTCTGCCTGCTCGACCAGGTGAACGGCGACATCCTCGTTTGCATCTCGCTCGTTCACGAGAGCGACGAGCTCGCCTGCAACCTGCACACCCGCCAGCCCCGCACCGCCGACGACGATCCGGCCGTCGCTGTCATCGATCACCGAGAGCGCTTCGGCCCGAATTTGCTCGGCGTCACCGATTCGCTTGAGCGGTGTGCCGTGTTCGGCGACCCCCTCGAGACCGTGGAAGTCTGTCCGCGCCCCGAGTGCAACTGCACCGAGATCGTACTCGAGGTCGCCGTCGTCGTGCGAGACGGTCCCCGCGTCCGCGTCGACCGACTCGATGCTGACCTGGCGGTGGCGTGCCCGATCGAGAACGCTCGAAAGCGGGATCTCGAGCTCGTCGGCCAGCGACGGGTTTCGGATGACTCGGTGGAGGCGGTGCTGAACCAGGTGACTCGCCCGTTCGTCGACGACCACGAGATCGTTTGCAGGGGGGAGGCGCCGCTCGAGCGTCCGGGCCAGCGCCACGCCCGCGTACCCGGCACCGAGGACGGCGATGCGCATTGACGGGATTTAGGGCCGTGTCGGCAAAAGCGGCCTGCCCATCAGAAGAGGGCCGACTCCTGATCGAGAACCTCCGCCGGCCCACCCACCCGCCAGATGCGGGTCTCGACCCCGCAGTCGGCGACGGCGGCCTCGACGCGGTCGACGTGCTCGACCGTGGTGTTGACGTAGACGCTCGCGCCGGTGTCGACGGAGAAGTACACCGGGATGTCTTCGTCGGCGCGGAGGTCCCGGACGGCCTTGAAAATCTCGATGGTGCGTGGCTGCCAGTACACCCACCCCGCGGGGCCGGTCATGGTAGTGGCCGCAAGCGAGAGCGAGTCGTGCTCGGCGAGTTCGAAGGCCCGCTCCATATCCGAGTCGTAGAGGGCGTCGCGCATGTCGGCGATTTGGCCGTGTATGTGAGCCATCCGGCTTTCGAACATGTGACTATCCGCGGCTTCTGCGTGGGCCTGCTCGGTTTCCTTGTACGAGGGGACCATTCCGGCGACGATCCGGAGGTCGTCCTCAAGGTCCTCCGGTACGTCGATCCGTTCGCTGCGGCAGTCGCGATCGTTGGCGCCGGCCCGGAGGTGGGAGAACGCGCCCGTCACCGCCCTGGCGGCGGAGGACGACCCCCGCCGCGCGACCGTCGAGAGTTCGGGTCGGGACAAGTCGAGCCCGGCGGCCTCAGCCAGCGCTACCGCCGCCGCGGCAAAACCCGACGACGAGGAACCAAATCCGATGTTCGTGGGAAAGTTGTTTTCGCTCTTGAACCGGACTCTCGCCTCGAGGCCCGCGAGCTCACGGACACGGTCGACGACGGCCCGGATTCGCTCGGCACCCCGGCCCGTCACGTGTTCGTCGTCGATCACGTACTCGTCGGCGTCTCGGTCAGCCTGGAAGGCGACCGTCGTCACGCTCGCCGTCGGTGCCGTGCAGACGCTGATGGAGTCGTGGTAGGGGAGCCGTAGTTCCGGATCGCGCATCCCATGGTACTTCACCAGCCCCTGGATCGGGTGCGCCCGGGCCGTCGCTTTCATATTCGTCCTGGCGGTGGCTGGCACTTGGCGCTTTCTAAGCGGACGGGAACGAGCGAGCGGAAAGCCGAGCAGTGGGTTACGCGACGAGGACGCTCGCGGCGTTGCTGGCGGTTTCGGCGACGGGGCCGAAGGCAGGCAGCAGCAGCAGCGTCACGACCGCGGCAAGCACGATCGCGAGGTAGATGCCTGTCGGGTAGCCGTCGACCTCGAGATCGTCGGCGGGGTCCTCGATCCACATCGCCTTGACGACGCGGGCGTAGAAGAACAGGCTGATCGCGCTGTTGACGATCAACGCGACCGCGAGCAGGGCGACACCGCCATTGATCGCGGCCATGAGGAGGTAGAACTTCGAGAGGAAGCCGCCGCCGAGCGGCAGGCCGGCGAGCGAGAACAGGAAGACCGTCATCGCCGCACAGGCGAAGGGCGCCTTCCTCGCGAGGCCGTTGTAGTCGGCGAACGTGCGGCCGACGCCCCAGTACTCGACGAGGCCGACGAAGAGGAAGGCGCCGGTGTTCATGAACCCGTAGACGAGCAAGTGCGCCATGCCCGCGCCGAGGACGAAGCCCTGGTTGGCGGTGCCCGTCAGCGCCGCGAGTGCGATCAGGACGTAGCCGGCGTGGCCGAT
>CAYUFG010000192.1:0-2556 GCA_964443815.1 uncultured Halobacteriales archaeon
CTTCTGCTGGCTCCGGATGTCCAGCGTGTTGATTTCGTCGATGAACAGGACACCCTTGTTGGCCTTATGGATCGCGCCGGGTTCGACGCGGTCGTGACTGGGCGTCTCCATCCCGCCGGACTGGAAGGGGTCGTGGCGGACGTCCCCAAGCAACGCGCCGGCGTGAGCGCCGGTGGCCTCCTCGAAGGGGGCCGTCTGCGTGTTCGCGTTGTTGACCAACAGGTTCGGGATCATCGAATCGTTGCCACGGGACCCGTAGCGGAAGGCGAGGTAGATGACTCCAGCAGCGAGGATGCCCAGCAGGATCTGTTGGACGATAAGGATGGAGTACCCGATGATGATCGCGATAATGATCCACATCAGGAAGGTCCGCATCTGATTGCGCTTGCGGGCCTCTTCCTTGTGGGCGTCGACGATCTGTTCGCCCTTCCCCGCGGGGACGGTGCGGACCTTCGGCTCGTTGCCGTCGTCAGGGTTGTGGTAGACCAGGACGTCCTGTAACTCCTCCTTCGGGAGCAATTGGCTCATCGCCTTGGCCAGCATAGACTTGCCGGTCCCGGGCGACCCGATCATCATGACGTGCCGACGCTGCTTCGCCGCCTTCTTCACGATGTCGCGGGCGTGATCCTGACCGATCACCTGGTCGACCAGGCGCTCAGGCACCTCGATGTCCGCCGAGGAGTCGATCGAGAGGCCCCCCAAGAGGTCATCCTCCGCGACCTCGTCGATCTCGGCCACTACCTCGCTCCCGAGGTCAGTGTCCTCGGCCGGGTCCGGCGCCTCGTCGCCGGGGGGTTCCTCGACGGGCCCGGCCTCCTCGGCCGCCTCGTCGGCGGCCGGCTCCCGGGTCTCGTCGTCCGTGTCAATGTGCTCGCTCATGTAGACTCGTCTAACACCGGATCACAAGGACTGTCCAGTGATATACTTTCTCCCGTCGGGCCGGAATAACTCAGCCAAAACCGCTGGACGGAGTGGACGTCAACCGAAACGAAGTGACGGCAGAAAGCGCCTCGGGGCCTTTAAGAATCACCGCGCCCACGGCAAGTCCATGACGACCACCAGGGGGTTGTTGGTCGGGCGGTTCCAGCCGTTCCACAACGGCCACCGGCACCTCGTCGAACGGCTCGCCAACGACATCGATGAGGTGATCGTCGGGATCGGGAGTGCGGACGCCTCTCACTCCGTGCGCAACCCCTTCACCGCCGGCGAACGCATCGTCATGATCACGAACGTCCTCGAAGGGTTCGAGGTCACGAGTTACGTCGTGCCGATAGAGGACCTCAACCGGAACTCGGTCTGGGTCAGCCACGCCGAGAGCATGTGTCCGCCGTTCGATGTCGTCTACTCGAACAACCCGCTAGTGGTACGGCTGTTCAACGAGGCGGACTACGAGGTTCGCGACACCGCGTTGACCGACCGCGACCGCCTGAAGGGGTCCGAGATCCGCCGGGAGATGATCGAGGGCAACACCTGGCGGGACCGCGTGCCGAACCCTGTGGTCGCGGCTATCGAGGAGATCGACGGCGTCGAACGGCTCCGGACCCTCGCACGGACGGATACGGTCGCCGACGAGTGAGCCAAACTACAAGCCACTCGCGGGAGAAACCAGGCAGGAATGCTGACGTGCAGCTCCGACTTCGGCTCACACTATCCCGCGACCATGAAAGGCGTGATTCGGAGTATCACCGACGCGGAAATGGTCGACGTCGCCCACGACCTGCCAAGACAAGACGTTCGAGCGAGTGCGTTTTGGCTGGAACAGATTCTGCCGTACTTCCCACGGGCAGTCCACCTAGTTGTGGTCGATCCTGGCGTCGGTACCGACCGGGCGGCGCTGGTCGTGCAGGCCGGCGAGCACGCCCTCGTCGGCCCGGATAACGGAGTGCTGCTCCCAGTCGCGGAGACTCTCGCGAAGGGTAGCGACGTGGCCGTCTTCGAGATACCGGAGGGGCATCCGGCGGACGTCGAGGATCCGGCCGATCCGGCAAGTGTCTGGCCCCCGGTACCGGCGAGCAGCACCTTCCATGGCCGGGACGTCTTTGCACCGGCCGCCGCCCGCGTGCACGAAGCCGGTGTGAACGCACTGCCCGAGGCGCTCGATCTCGTTCCGGTCGACGACTACGAGACGGTCGACTTCCCTACCCCGGATATCGACGACGATGGCGCCGTCGGCGAGGCGATGGCCGTCGACGGTTTCGGGAACGTGATCACGAACGTGCCCGGATCCATCCTCGAACCGGTCTTCGGCTCCCACGTCAAGGCCAACGGTGTCTGGGCGGCCGCCCGCCAGACATACGCCCAGGTCGAGCCCGGACATCGGGTCGTGACGGTGGGTAGCCATGGGAACGTCGAACTCGCGGTCAACCAAGGCCGAGGTGACGACACCTTCGGCGTCGACGCCGGTGGCCGGGTAAGGCTCGAGTGGTGAGCTACTGGATCGGCGGCACGACCTCGTCGAGCCAGTCCCGCTCGAAGTACAGGAGTTCCGCGGCTACCACGACGGCGGCAAACGCAACTAGTCCGGCAAACGTGGCTGGCTCCGCGCGATAGAGATGG
>CAYUFG010000192.1:2656-3791 GCA_964443815.1 uncultured Halobacteriales archaeon
CGGCCGATCAGCTCGACGAGATGACGTCGTCGATTCGAACGATCATCGTCGCCGCTTCCGTCGCGCTCTCGACTGCCTCGTGCTTGACGGCTGCGGGGTCAAGGACACCGCGCTGGACGGGGTCGCCGATGGTGCCGGTCTGTCCCTCACTGATGATGCCGGCGACGCCCTCGGCGTCGTGCTCGGCACGGAGGTCCACCAGCGCGTCGATCGGGTCCATGCCGGTGTTCGCGGCCAGCGTTCGTGGGAGAACGTCCACCGCGTCGGCGAAGGCGTCGACAGCCAGCTGCTTGCGGCCTTCGACGCTCGCGGCCGCCTCGCGGATGTGGTCGGAGATCGCGATCTCGGACGCCCCGGCACCGGGCACGACACCACCCTCGTCGATGGCGGCGGTGACGACGTCGAGTGCGTCACGGAGCGCGCGCTCGAGTTCGTCGACGACGTGGTCGGTGCCGCCGCGGGCAAAGACCGTGACGGCCTCGGCGGCCGCACCGCCCTCGATGAAGACGAGGTTCTCGTCGCCGTACTTTTGGACGGAGACGGAGTCAGCGTGGCCGAGGTCGTCGGCCTCGAGTGTGTCGACGGAGCCGACGCGGGCGGCGCCGGTCGCTCGGCCCACTGCATCGGTATCGTCGTCGTCCACGTCGGGGAATGCGAGGATGCCGTGTTCGGCGAGGTACATGCTGACGCGGTCGTCAACGTCGCCGCCGATGAAGGCCACGTCGACCCCGGCCGCGGCGATGTCGTCGGCGTAGGCCCGCATCTGCTTCTCCTCCGCGTCGAGCGCCCGGTTGAGGTCGTCGACGTTCGTGACGTTGTATTCGGCGTCGATGTTCGCCTCGCGCACCTCGAGGTCCGCGTCGATGATGGCGATACTGGCGTCTTCGACGGAGCGTGGCATCTCCTCGGCGATCGGGTCCTCGTCCACGATGACGCCCTCGACGAGCTCCGTCGCCGACGACGAGGCGCCCGTCTGGGTGTGGATAGTGATGTTCTCCCGGGACACACGACCGTCGCGGACGTGCTCGATCGCGGCCACGACCGTCTCCGCGAGGGCGCTTGCGGCGACGTCACCGGTGCCCTTCCCGGTCATGCTCGACTCGGCGACCTGACGGAGCTGTTCCTCGCTCACGTC
>CAYUFG010000193.1:0-3787 GCA_964443815.1 uncultured Halobacteriales archaeon
TCTTCACCAACGAGAAGCAGTTCGACCGCGACCTCGTCGGCGGCCTGATGCACGCCTTCATCTTCTGGGGCTTTCTGACCCTGTTCATCGCCACCGCCATCCTCGCGTTCGACGAGTGGGTTTGGCGCAACGGCACGGAACTGCTCGCTGGGTCCCGGCAGTCCTTCTTCGAGGGGCAGTTCTACCTCTCGTACTCGTTCGTCGTCGACGCGATGGGCCTCTTGTTCGTCGTCGGCCTCGGTGTCGCCATCTACCGACGCTACGTCAAACGCAACGAGCGGCTCTGGGGAATCCACACCAGCCGCGAGGACGCACTGCTCGTCTGGTCCCTGTTCGCCCTCGGCGTGGGGGGGTACCTCCTCGAGTCAGTCCGCATCGTCGGCACGGACTTCCCGGCCCACGAGACGATCAGCTTCGTCGGCTACTTCGGTGCACTCGTCCTCGCCGGCGTCGGCGTGGGTGAAAACCTCGCCACGTCACTCTACCCGCTCGTCTGGTGGTCCCACGCCCTGCTCGCCTTCTGGTTCATCGCGTGGCTGCCCTTCGCCAAGCCGTTCCACATGCTCTCGTCCTTCGCGAATGTCGTCGCCCGCGACGAGAAGGCGGGCGTACGCCTGCCGAAGGTGCCGGCCGACGCTGACCCGGAAGACATTGGCCCCTCTGAGATCCAGGACTTCTCCTGGAAGCAGATCCTCGACCACGACGCCTGCACGAAGTGTGGCCGGTGTTCGTCCGTCTGCCCGGCGAAGGCAGCTGGCCGGCCACTCGACCCCCGGGACGTCATCCTAGACCTCAAGGGGTACCGCGAAGACCTCGACGCTGGGCGCACCGACGAGGTGCCAATCGTCACCGACGGCGGAACGAGCGTCATCGACTCACGGACGATGGAGTCCTGTCTGTCCTGTATGGCGTGCATGGATGCGTGTCCGGTCGAGATCGAGCACGTCACGCAGTTCACGGAGATGAACCGCCGGCTGACCGAGGCCGGCGAGATGGACGAACACGTCCAGGACGCGATGATGAACGTCTTCCAGCAGGGCAATACCTTTGGCGACCCGGACCACGCCCGGCCGGAGTGGGCCGAGGAACTCGAATTCGAGGTTCCCGACGCCCGCGACGAACCCGTCGAGTACCTGTGGTACGTGGGCGACTACCCGAGTTACGACGAGCGAAATCAGAACGTGTCACGGGCGCTTGCGACGCTGTTCGAACACGCCGGCGTCGACTACGGCATCCTCTATGAAGACGAACAGACCGCGGGCAACGACGTCCGCCGGGTCGGCGAGGAGGGACTGTACGAAATGCTCGTCGAGGACAACGCAACGGCGATCCAGGACTGTGAGTTCGACCGGATCGTCACGACCGACCCTCACGCGTTCAACACCTTCAAAAACGAGTATCCGGAGTTCGAGGCCTGTAACTGGCGGGCCGACGACGTCTTCCACTACACGCAAGTCGTCGACGACCTGCTCGATTCGGGCCGGCTGTCGATTCCTGCATCCCTGTCCGAGACCGTCACGTACCACGACCCTTGCCACCTTGGCCGGTACAACGACGTCTACGACGCACCACGAGAGGTGATCCGCCAAACCGGCGTTACGCTCGAAGAGATGCCGCGTAACCGCGCCAACAGCTTCTGCTGTGGGGGCGGTGGCGGCGGCCTATGGATGGACTTCGACGAGGATCCGAAGCCGAGTGAGGAACGCCTTCGAGAGGCCGTCGAGGACACAGACGGTGGTGACGTCTCGCGGTTCGTCGTCGCGTGCCCGATGTGCGTGACGATGTTCGAGGACGGCAGGCTCACTGGCGGCTTTGAGGACGATCTGGAGGTGATCGATATCACCGAACTGCTGGTCGAAGCTATCGAGGCATCCGGGGCGACGGGTGCCCCGACTGCAGCGGCGGCCTGAGTCGCTGCTCACAGCGCACCGAGGACGCCGAGCGTTAGCGCCAGCAAGACCGACTGGAAACACAGTGTACCGATCGCGGAGAGGAGAGCGAAGGTACGCAGCCGCATGTCGGATAAGCCCGCCGGGACGGTGATCGTGCCCCGGACGAACAACATAGTGTTCGTGACGGGGACGGCGACCGGCCCCCACCGCTCGAACCAGGCGTCGAATCGGGACAGTTGCGCCTCGGAGATACCGAACCAGCCTCGTTCGAGGACGTACTCTCGGCCGGCCCGGCGGACGCCGACGAACAGGACGACCTGGCCGAGCGTGGCGCCAACGACAGCGAACGCGAGGATGGCAACTAGCGTGCCCGGCCGGTCGCCGAAGGCAACGATCGCCGCGGGGACTAGACTCTCGCTGGGTGCCAGGTACAGCAACATGAGGCCCTCGAGGATGAAAACGCCGAGCAGGGCGGGATACCCCCAGCGATCCAGCAGGCGAACGGCCACGGCGGAGGTCTCCGCGCCGAGGGTTGCGAGGCCCCCGTACTCGAGTGCGAGGACGATCACGGCCGTCAGGAGGGCCACGCCGAACGCGACCACGAGCCGTCGCCGAGAGATACCCAACCCGCGACGAAGGCGTTGGCGACGCGACACGGCTTGGTCGTGCGCGTTCGAACACAAAGCCGTTCCGACGGAGCGGTAGGGCTAACAGGGACCCCCTGCTAGCCCGGCCATGGAGCAGTCGCGACGGCCCCGCCGCCTCCGCGCCGACGGCGTGCGCGACCTCGTCAGCGAGACCCGCCTCTCGCCATCTGATCTCGTAGCACCGGTTTTCGTCGACGCGACAGCCGACGAGCGCGAGCCGATCCCGTCCATGCCCGGGCACGAACGGGTGCCGGTTGAGGGAATCGTCAAGCGCGCCCGCGAGGTACGCGAGACGGGTGTCGGCGCAATCCTGTTGTTCGGTATCCCCGAGTCGAAGGACGACCGCGGTACCCGCGCGTGGGCGGACGACGGCGTCGTACAGACGGCTGTCCGCCGGATCGCCGCGGAGACGGATCTGTACGTGATTACGGACGTCTGTCTCTGTGAGTATACCGCCCACGGCCACTGCGGTGTTCTGGAGCCGGACGCCGAGACCGATCCGGCACTTACCGTCCGGAACGACGAGACTGTCGAACTCCTCGCGAAGACCGCGGTCTCCCACGCCGACGCCGGCGCAAACATGGTGGCGCCGTCGAGCATGATGGACGGCATGGTCCGCGCGATTCGCGACGGCCTCGACCGCGCCGGCCACACCGAGGTCCCGATCATGAGCTACGCCGCCAAGTACGAGTCGAGTTTCTACGGGCCCTTCCGGGACGCCGCCGACGGCGCGCCGGCCTTCGGCGACCGCCGGCACTACCAGATGGACCCCGCGAACGGCCGCGAAGCGGTCCGCGAAGTGGCGCTCGACGTCGAACAGGGCGCGGATGTGCTGATGGTGAAGCCCGCGCTTCCGTACCTCGACGTCCTATCTACGGTCCGTCACGAGTTCGACCACCCCGTCGCGGGTTACACCGTCAGCGGCGAGTACGCCATGTTGCAGGCGGCCGCCGAACGGGGCTGGCTCGATCTCGACGCGGTCGCCTACGAATCCTTGCTGTCGATCAAGCGTGCCGGCGCGGACCTGATCATCACCTACTTCGCCGAAGCCGTCGCCGAGCGGCTCTGACCGGGTAATCGATCGTCCATTTTTCCTTGGATATTTGGCCGGAAATGGGATGAATCTCGACCTTAAAGACATAATACTCTCGGGTAATTCGGGCATACGGCCAGAAATTAGATGGAAATTGAGGTATTGTAAAGCCAACCCTTATGTATCGTCCTGTCGCTACGTTCGCCCGTGAATCG
>CAYUFG010000194.1:0-3751 GCA_964443815.1 uncultured Halobacteriales archaeon
AGCGCCGTCGCCCAGCCGAGAATCAGTACCGGCCGGCGGCCGTAGGTCTCGCCCCACTTGCCGGCATAGAGGTTCAGTATCGCCTTGACGAAGCCGAACGAGGCGACGAAACTGCCGACGACGAACAGCGATGTCACCCCGAAGGCCTCCTCCCCGAGGAGGGGCACGACGACTCGCTCCGCACCGAGTGTCAGGCCGGTCGCGAACACCAGCAGGACGTGCAGCGAGAACTGTCCAAGGTGCGCCCGGATACCCTGTGTTGTGGACTGTCCCGTGTTCACGGTCACTCCGCCGCGCAGTTGTTCGGCCCCTGTTCGAGGGTCCGGCGTTCGTCGGTCGAGACGGTTTCGGCACCGGCGTTGACCAGTTTGATACGCTCGAAGTTTGCGGGCTGGTCCGGCACGTCCGCGAGCGTGGCGATGAACGACTCGCGGTCGCGTCCGAGGTCGTCATTCCGTCGGACGACCTCGTCCATACGGGCAACGACCGGTGGCTCCGGTGACCCCGGATCGTGGCTGGGGAGGACGAGCGGATTTCCCGGCCGGGCCCGGAGCCGTTCGAGACTCTCGTGAAGGGTCGACGCGTTGGCTGCCAGGTCGGTATCTTCGAGATTTGCCTCGATCCCGAGTTCGACCCGGCCGACGCTCTCGTGAAAGAGCGTGTCGCCGGTCACCAACGCATCGCCACCGACGGCGTAGGTGACACTACCGGGACTGTGGCCGGGTGTGTGAATGACTTCGACATCCACGCTGCCGACGGTGAAGATATCCCCGTCAGACACGTGTGAGGCGCCGACGTCGGTGTCGTCCGCCGAATGGAGAAAGTAGGGAACGCCGTGGCGAGCCGCGAGCTCCGGGCCCCCGGAGACATGGTCGGCGTGAGCGTGTGTGTCGAACACGGCGATGAGTTCCGCGTCGTACTCGGCGATGATCGTCTCGTACTCGTCGAGGTACTGTGAGGCTCCGACCACCGCGGCCTCGCCGTCGGAGACGAGGACGTACGAGAGACAGCCCGTGCCCGGACGTGCCACCTGTACAAGCGTCCCCTCGATATCGGCCTCGACCGGCGCCGAGCGGTGGACGCGGCTCCAACCCTGCATCCCGCCCTCGAGCGTGCGTGCCTCGTAGCCGCGATCCTCAAGGAGGGCAGTCGCGGTTTGGGATGCCTGGCCGACCGCACAGACCGTCACGATCTCCTCGTCACGAGGCAGCTCGTCGAGCTGGGCGGCGGCCGTTTCGGGGTCGCTCTTGAGGTCGTCGTACACGGGAACGTTTTCGCTCCCCGGGATGTGCCAGTCGTCGAACTCGTCGGTTCGTCGGATGTCGAGGACGAGCGGATCGTCGGCCCCATTCCGGAGCCGTCGGTCGAGCTCGTCCGCTGTGATCGTCGCCATGACAGTTCAGTGTAACGGGGGAAGGCCGATAGGTCTAGTGCCGGCTATAACCGGGGCACTTTTCCCAACGGCCGCCAATGTCTCACCGATGGGCCTCTACCAGACGTCGATCCGCCTCCGCCACGAGTGTCCCTACAGGGAGCTCTCGGGACGGTTCCCCGACCTCACGATCCGCGAATGGTACCTGAGCGACTGCCAAGTGCTCGAGATCACCACCGACGAATCGCCGTCCGACGAAGTGGTCGAGGCCGTCGCCGACCTCGGCACGATACTACACGAATCCCGGGGTGCCGACGGACTCCAGGTGGTCACCAAGGCCTGCCTCTGCGATCTCGAAAATACCATCGTCGAGCGGTTCGAGAACCACAACTGTCTCTACCAGCCGCCGACGGTCCACCGCCACGGCTGGGAGCAGTACTCGCTGATCGCCTTCGACGAGGCAGACATCACCGCGCTGCACGCCGACCTCGAATCGGATCGTGAGATCGAGGTGGTCGCGAAGACCGGCCTCGAGGAAAGCAGCGTCCCGCACAATCTGCTGATGCCGATCGATCGGCTGTTCGGCGACCTGACCGACCGCCAGGTGGCGGCGCTGCGGATCGCACTGGAGGGGGGCTACTACGAACAGCCCCGGAACGCGTCGATCGCGGACCTTGCAGCCCGGACGACGGTCGCCCGTGCTACCTTCGAGGAACACCTTCGGAAGGCCGAGAACAAGCTGCTCTCGAACGCTGGGCAGTTCACGCGACTTCTCGACGAGTCCGGCGCCACCGAGGACCTCCGGCTCGAACGGCCCGCGAGTGTAGTCGGCGACGACTGACAGCCGCTCAGTCGGCCAACCGATCGACGTCAGCGAGAACCGCCGTGGCCGTCTCCGGGCCGCCGGCTCCACGACCGGAGATGTTTAGTTGGCCGGCGTGGGTCGTCTCCAGCTGGACGATGTTCCGGGTCCCCGTGACGGCGAGCGCCGCGTGTTCGGGAACGAGCCGAGGGCCCACCCGCACCTCAGCGTCGGTGACCTCGCCGATGAGCCTGATAGTCCGACCGTCTTCCTCGGCGAGGTCCAACGCAGTTCCCGGAATGTCTTTGATGCCCTCTACCTCGGCATCGGCGAGCCTGTACTCTCGGTCGCCCTCGGCGAGGACGTTCGCGAGGATCACACACTTCAGGGCAGCGTCGGTCCCTTCGACGTCGAAACTCGGGTCGGCCTCGGCGACGCCGAGATCCTGGGCCTCCGCGAGGACGTGTTCGTACCCCAGCCCTTCGGCGGCCATCCGCGAGAGGATAAAGTTCGCCGTCCCGTTGAGGACGCCCCGTGCGGCGGTGATGGCTTCGGGCCGGAAGTCGCCAATCGTCGAGAGGACCGGGATCGCGCCCCCGACCGTCGCCTCGAAGCGGACCGTGCCCTCGCTGTCCGCCTCGAGTTCTCGAACGTCGGCATAACGTTCGGCCACCGGCCCCTTGTTCGCGAGGACGACGTCACGGTCGCGTTCCAGTGCTCGTTCCACGTGGCTGAAACCCGGTTGGGCGTCCCCCAACGTCGTTGGCGTCGCCTCGATTAGGACGTCGTACGCTCCCTCGAGCGCATCGTCGATGTCGTCATCACCCACGACACCCGTTTCGGCTTTCCTGTCGAGGACGGAGTCGGCGTCGAGACCGGTCGTCTCGACCACTGCACTGGAGGAGTCGGCCAGGGCCGTCACGGTGTGACCGTACTCCTCGGCCAGTTCCGCGACCGACCCGCCGACCGCGCCGGCGCCGAGAATAGCGAGTCTCATGTCACCTCACCTGCCGTCAGCGGCTCGACCACGCGAAGGTCCTTCGCAGCGGCGATGTCACGGATGGTCTGGATCGTCGCCGCGGTCTCGCCGGACTGGGTCGCCAACCGCAGTCGGGCACTCGACTCACCGTCGCCACCCTCCGGTGCCGACAGGGAAAAGTCGTTGACCGAAGCGTCCGTCGACGACTCGATCCGCTCGAGCGTGTTCGAGAGGTCCGTCCGCACGAGGTGGCCAAGCAGCAAGACCGTCAGCTCCTCCGCGTAGGCCTCCGCGCCGGCCTGGATCACGTTGATATCCTCGTCGCGGAGCGCGTCGACGATGACTTCGAAGCGCTCGGGCGTCGCCTCCATGTCGACCTCGACGGGGATATGGCCCCGCGGGGTTAGGTTGCCCCGCTCGTGGAAGATCGACAGGAGGTTCCCGCCGTGGTCGGCGATCGGCCTGAGCGCTCTGAGGAGTTCGCCGGGTCTGTCCTCGAGTTCGAGCCGGACAGTGTAGGCCCGGACCTCCTCTCGCGAGTCGCTCATCGGGCGTCACCTCGCGGTCCGGGGGCGGCGTGCATCGTTACCCGTACTGG
>CAYUFG010000195.1:0-3749 GCA_964443815.1 uncultured Halobacteriales archaeon
CCCCAGGCGACCTGGTGTCCCGGCTGTGGCGACTTTGGCGTCCTCAAGGCGCTGAAGCAGGCCATGGCCGAGCTCGGGAAGAACCCCGACGAGATCCTTCTCTGTACGGGCATTGGGTGCTCGGGGAAGCTCAACAGCTACTTCGACAGCTACGGCTTCCACACCATCCACGGTCGGTCGCTGCCGATCGCCCGGGCGGCGAAGCTGGCGAACACGAACCTCGAGGTCGTGGCGGCAGGCGGCGACGGCGACGGCTACGGCATCGGCGGGAACCACTTCATGCACAGCGCCCGGGAGAACCACGATATGGTCTACATCGTGTTCAACAACGAGGTGTTCGGCCTCACGAAGGGCCAGGCGTCGCCAACGTCGCCGAAGGGCCATAAGTCGAAGACTCAGCCCCAGGGTAACGCGAAAGACCCCATCCGGCCCCTCTCGATGGCGCTCTCCTCCGGGGCGTCCTACATCGCCCGGACGGCCGCCGTCAACCCGAACCAGGCCAAGGAGATCCTCGTGGAGGCCATCGAGCACGACGGGTTCGCCCACATCGACTTCCTCACCCAGTGCCCGACCTGGAACAAGGACGCGAAGCAGTACGTGCCCTACGTGGACGTCCAGGAGTCAGAGGACTACGACTTCGACGTCCACGACCGCCGCGAGGCCGCGGAGATCATGCACGAGACGGAGGACATCCTCCACGAGGGCACGGTGCTCACCGGGCGGTACTTCGTCCAGGACGGTCGTCGGTCCTACCAGCAGGAGAAGCGGCACATCGGGGACCTGCCCGAGGAGCCGGTAGCCGAACGGTACTTCGACGAGGGCACCGAGTGGGAGCGGTCGGCCGATTTCATCGATCGCCACAAGTAGGCCGGCATCCCTTTACGATACGGAAGGTTTTTTTGCCGTAACAGAAAAGAGTCTGCCGTGAGCGACGAGCCCACGGAGCAGCGGATTCTCGCCGTGCTCGAGGACGACGCCCAGGCGTCCTACGCGGAGATCGCCGACCGCGCTGGCGTCTCGAAACCGACGGTCCGGAAGTACGTCGACAAGCTCGAGGACGAGGGAGTCATCGTGGGCTACGCGGCCGAGGTCGATCCGAAGAAGCTCTCCGGGCAGAGCATCGCCCTCGTCGGTATCGACGTCGAGTCCGAACGCTTCGTCGACGCAACCCGGGCGCTCCGGGACCTCGACGCTATCCGGTCGCTCTATACGTCGAGCGGCGATCACATGCTGATGGCCGAGGTCCGGGCCGCCGACGGGAACGAACTGGGCGACGTAATCGCGGACGAAATCCTGCCCATCGACGGCGTTACTGCGGCCCACCCCTCGGTCCTCCAGGAACGGCTCAAGTGACTCAGGGACGTCGGTGGACGGGGTCCGTCAGGAGTTCGGTCCCGCCACCGCGATAGAAGTCCTCCTCGTCCTCGGTGACGACGTGCTCGAGCGCGACCGAGTGACCCGTCTCGGCGATATGCTTCCCGGCGAGCCAGTTCGCCTCGCCCTTGAGCTCGACGGGCTCGTCGACCGCCCACTCACAGCCGCGGCAGTCGAGGGTGTACGCCATCGGCCGTCGGAAGCCCCTACCAGGAAGCGCCCCTTAACTGTATGGCCGCGGGGTTCTTCTGAATCCCGGCGCTACCGAACCCATGGCCGTCTACCGTCGACGCAGCCGGGTCGCCGCACCGTTCGACGACGTTTGGGCCTTCCACGACGGCGTAGAGGGACTGCTCGCCCTGACCCCCTCGTGGTTCGACCTGCGCGTCGAGGCAGTGCGAGGTCCGGACGGCGAGCCCGATCCGGCCGTGCTCGAAGCGGGCAGCGAGGTCAGCCTCTCGATGCAACCCTTTGGGATCGGGCCGCGCCAGCGCTGGACCTCTCGAATCGTCCAACGGGAGCGGGACGAGGATGAGGCGTTCTTCCGGGACGAGATGATCGAGGGGCCCGTCCCACACTGGGTCCATACGCACACGTTTCGGGCCGACGGGGACGAGACCGTCGTGACCGACCGGGTCGAGTACGAGCTCCCGGTCGTTCCCGGAACTCTGTCGACGCTCTCGAAGCCGTTCTTCGAGCCGCTCTTCACGTACCGACACCGGACCCTCGAGCGGCGACTCGGCGGCGGGTGATTCTCGCCGCTTCTCGGTCTTTTATTCCGGTCGCGAACGAACGGATTTCCATGGCTGACGTCATCGTCATCGGCGGCGGAGCGGCCGGGTTGAGCGCGGCCCTGTTCACGGCGAAGAACGACCTCGAGACGGTGGTGTTCGACACCGACGAGACCTGGCTGCATAAGGCCCACCTCTTCAACTACCTCGGTATCGAGAGCGTGGACGGCACCGAGTTCGTCGAGCGGTCGCGCGACCAGGTGGCGGGCTTCGACGCCGACCTCCGCGAGGAGGAGGTGACGGCGGTCGAGTCGACCGGCGACGGGTTCACCGTGACGACCGACGCGGGCGAGTTCACGGCCGACTACGTGGTGCTGGCGACCGGGGCGAAGCGCGGCCTGGCCGAGGAGCTGGACTGTGCGTTCACGGACGACGACGTGGTGGACGTCGACGTGACCATGGAGACGAGCATCGCCGGCGCCTACGCGACGGGGGCGATGGTGCGCGCCGAGGAGTGGCAGGCGATCATCTCCGCTGGCGACGGCGCCGCGGCCGCGCTGAACATCCTCTCGGCCGAGAAGGGCGAGCACTTCCACGACTTCGACACGCCGGCGGACGCCGAGTGAGTCCTCACGCCGGCTGAGCCGCCCCGAGCTATTTCCCGACCGGCCGCCCAGCGGAAGCCATGCGCGTCAGCGTGATCGGGGGTAGCCAACCGGACCCGGAAACCGAGACCGTGGCCGAGTCGGTCGGCTCGCTGCTCGCTGAGCGTGGCCACGACATCGTCTGTGGGGGCCTCGGCGGCGTGATGGCGGCGGCGTGTCGAGGCGCGAGCGCAGCGGGTGGCCACACCGTCGGGATCCTGCCGGGTGACGATCCGGCGGCGGCCAACTCTCACGTCGAGACCGCGATCGCGACCGACATGGGCAACGCTCGGAACGCGCTCGTGGTCTTGAACGGCGCGGCAACCATCGCCGTCGGTGGGGCATCGGGCACGCTCTCGGAGATCGGCCACGCCCTGGACCTCGGTCGTCCGATCGCCGGACTCGATACCCACGCGGTGGCCGGGGTTGCGGCGGTCGACTCGGCGGCGGCCGCCGTCGAGTACGTCGAGTCGCAGGTGTGAACCCGACCCACGGTCGCCTGGGTACGCCTGCGATCACTCGAGCCGGGTGCCATCCCGCGGGCAGAATTCGAACGCCGGGTCCGCAGATTTGAACCCACAGGTCGGACACTGGCGGGCCTCCCGATCGGGTGACGCTGACCCAGCCCCGCGTAGGAGCAGCGGGACGAACGGAACGAACAGAAAGAGCAACAGCGTATCGAAGACCAACCAGGCGACGACACTGATCAGGACGCTGATCCCGAGCCCGGCGATGGCCGTGACGATCCGTGAACTGACCACGGGCCACGCTCGGTTGAGAACGGGGGTAAGCCTGACGGCGTCGCTCAGTCGCTCGTCGTCACGCGGGCGTCGCCGCTAATGTCACTGAAGGCCGCCGCGAAGTCGCTCGCGTCGAAGCGCCGGGCCGTCTCGTCAAGCCGCTCGCGGGTGGCCTCGAGCCGTTCGGCGAGCTCCAGGTATTCCTCGTTGTCAGCGAGCTCCTCCGGGTCTTTGTGGGCTCGCAAGGCAGCCACCTTCGA
>CAYUFG010000196.1:0-3737 GCA_964443815.1 uncultured Halobacteriales archaeon
CGGAGGGAGGGCAAGCCGCCGACCGTAGCCTCGGCGAGCGCGCGAAACTGTTCGCCAGCGGAAAGGCAGTCATCGACGAGGACGACCTCCAGCCGTACCTCGACGACCTCGAGATGGCGCTCATGCGGAGCGACGTCGAGATGGAAGTGGCCGGCGAGATCCTCGACCGTGTGGAGGCAACCCTCACCGGCGAGACACGGCGGCGGTTGCAGTCGACCGGCAACCTCGCCCGGGACGCCCTCCGTGAGGCGCTGTTCGACGTGATCAGCGTCGGTCAGTTCGATCTCGAGGCACGGATCGCTGACGCCGACAAGCCGGTAACACTGGTCTTCACGGGCGTCAACGGTGTCGGCAAGACCACGTCCATCGCCAAGCTGGCTCGCTACCTCGAAGGCGAGGGATTCTCGACCGTACTCGCCAATGGCGATACGTACCGGGCGGGCGCGAACGAACAACTCCAGGAACACGCCGCGAACCTGGGGAAGAAGGTGATCTCTCACGAGCAGGGCAGCGATCCCGCCGCGGTCATCTACGACGCGGTGGAGTACGCCGATGCGAACGATGTTGACGTCGTACTGGGGGACACCGCCGGACGGCTCCACACGAGCGACGGACTCATGGATCAACTCGCGAAGATCGACCGGGTCATCGACCCAGATCTCACCATCTTCGTCGACGAGGCGGTCGCCGGGAAGGACGCCGTCAACCGCGCGCGAGAGTTCGACGACGCGGCAGCAGTCGACGGGACGATCCTGACGAAGGCCGACGCCGACCCCCAGGGCGGGGCCGCGATTTCCATCGCGCACGTGACCGGCAAGCCGATCCTCTTCCTCGGTACCGGCCAGGGCTACGACGACCTCGAGCGGTTCGACCCCGAGTGGGTCGTCGATCGACTACTCGGTGTCGAGGCGTAGCGCCGACGTACCGGAGAAAACCGCCGCGATCGCGGACGGGAACATGTTCGATACCGGAGAGATATCCGTCGATTCGGGGCGGAGACGCGCTGGCGGCCGAGTGCCGCTCCGACCCACCTCGCCCGTACCGGCAACACGTTCCTGAACGAGCGAAGTGTGGCCGTATTGACCGTGACGGAGTGGGTCAAGTGGGTGCCTCTCCTGAGCGAACCCAGTGCGGCGGGTCGTCCCCGCCGGGATTACGGATGCGAACGAGGATACAGCAATGAACACGGTCGAGCAATGGAAGGCGGAGAAGCACCCGCTCGACGTCATCGAAGACGTCCACGAGTACGCCGCGGAGGGACTCTCATTCGACGAAATCGCCGAACGCGCCGGTGACGGCGAGTTCGAGCGCCTCAAGTGGGCCGGTATGTACACCCACGGCGTCCATGACGATTACTACATGGTGCGCACGAAGGTGCCTGGTGGGTACCTCAGCCCCGAACAGGCGGAAGCCATCGGCGAGGTGACGAGCGATCTGGCGACCGCCCCCGAGACGTTCGGCGGCGAGGAGCAGAACCCCGTCTGGGGTGACGCCTTCGTCGACATCACCACCAGACAGGACACTCAGTTCCACTGGATCGAGATCGAGGATGTCCCCGAAATGTGGGAACGGTACGCCGACGTCGGTCTCACGACGGTCCAGGGCTGCGGCGACGGTGCCCGGAACGTGCTCGGGTGTCCCGCAGCGGGCCTCACGGATCACGAGGCGTTCAACGCCCAGCCGGTCGTCGACGCGGTCTCGGATTTCTTCACGGGCAACCGAGAGTATGGCAACCTCCCGCGGAAGTTCAAGATGACCATCACGGGCTGTACGCACGACTGTGGACAGTCTCAGATCAACGACGTCGGCCTGACGCCGGCCAAGACGGAACTCGATGGCGAGTGGCAATATGGGTTTCACGTCAAGGTTGGCGGCGGCCTCTCGGACGGCCCACGGATGGCTTCGCCCTTGGACGTATTCGTTCCGCCCGGCGATGCCGTCGAGTTCTGCCGTGCGATCGCCCAGACCTTCAAGGAACTCGGCGACCGCAACAACCGCGGTGTCTGCCGGATGCGATACCTCGTCCAGCAGCTCGGCCCGGAGTCGTTCGAGGAGGCTATCCGGGATCGGACCGACCTTCACTTCCCGACCAGGGGGGTCGATCTCACCGAGGGGTACACCGGCGACCACGTCGGCGTCCACGACCAGAAGCGGGACGGGTTGAAATACGTCGGCTTCAACGTCATCGCCGGCCGTATGGGTGGCGACGAGTTCGCCGAGGCCGCCCGCGCTACAATGCAGTACGGCACCGAGGAATCATCGATTCGGCTGGCCACCGACCAAAACTTCCTGATCACTCACGTCCCAGCGGAGAACGTCGGCGACCTGCTCGACGAGCCCTTCGCCCGGAAATACCGCGCCGACCCCGGGCCGTTCTCGCGGGGTGCCGTCGGCTGTACGGGCTCGGAATTCTGCAATTACGGGATCATCGAGACGAAACAGCGCGTTCGGCGGTGGGCGAAGGCACTCGACAAGCGCGTCGACACGCCCGAGGACCTCGATGTCGTCCGCATGCACATGTCGGGGTGCTCGGCCTCCTGTGCCCAGCCCCAGATCGCCGATATCGGCTTCCGCGGCGAGACGGTCCAGATCGACGACCCCGAGGGCACGACCAACGAGGAGGGCGACAACATCGTCGAGGGTATGGACGTCGGCCTCGGTGGCTCCCTCGGTACCGACAACGAGTTCCTCGACTGGGTCGAGACGGCCGTTCCCGCCAGTGCGGTGATTCCTGCTCTCGAGGAACTCTTCGCCGCCTACACGGCCGAACGCCACGAGGGCGAACGCTTCTACGAGTGGTGTCGGCGCGCCGGCAACGACCGGTTGCGGACCGTCATGCAAGGCGCCGACGCAAACGTCTCCGGCGGGGTGGCCCATGGCGACTGAGGAATTCGACCTCGTCGAGGACGGTCCCGTCCCGGCAATGGATCCAGGTATCGGACCGGAGCTCGATGAAGTCCCTGACCCGATGGAGTCCCGCCTCCCGGGCGTGCCAGAGACAGGCGACGACGGGACGCACGTTCCTCCGGTTGACACGGGGACCGAGAGCCGGACCAGTCAGGAGGACGAATCGATTCCCACACCCGACCAGGCCCCGATCGTCGCCGACCCGACGGGAGCAGACGGGTGTGCCGACGGCCACTGCACGTGTGGGGGTGGCGATACGACGGTGACCGACGGCCGGCGTGCCCGGCGTGTCGAAGGTGACCGGCCCGCGATGGCGGACGGTGCGGGGGCGGAAGTCGCTGGCGGCACTCCGACGAACGCCGACGAACACGGCGAACTGACGAATCTCGAGTTCACCGAACCGGCGGCAGACGCGAGTCAGGAACTCCCCGGCGAGCACCGAGCGGGGGAGCCGGACCGTGCGGACACTCGCGTTGGCGTCCCGGCTGATGTGGATCTGGACACACCCGACTATTCGATCCGGTCGGACATGAACGACATCGAGACGCCCGACGGGAAGACCTGGTTCATGGAGCTCGACGAGGCGGTCATCGACGCGGACCGATGTATCCAGTGTGGCACCTGCGTCGCCTCGTGTCCCTCCGACTCCATCGGCGTCGGCGACGACGGCTTGCCCGAACTCGTCAAGATGTGCACCGGCTGCTCGCTGTGCTGGGACTTCTGTCCCCGCGGCGGCCTGCGCTACGAGCGCCAGTGGAAGATCACCGGCGGCGAGGACAACGTCAAGGGCGCCGGCGACCCGATCACGGAGTTCTCCGCGAAGGTCGAGG
>CAYUFG010000197.1:0-3735 GCA_964443815.1 uncultured Halobacteriales archaeon
ACGACGTCGCCACTGTCGGAGACGAGCATCTTGTCCATGCCGCGAGGCCCGAGCGTCGTTCGTACCGCCTCGCTGACCGCCTTGCCGGCGGTGATGTTGGACGACTGGGCGTCTTTGCCGCGGGTGCGCTCCGAATCCTCGCTGAGAATGAACATGGGCTGTCCACCCATGCGTCGCTGACCAGACTGAGACATCGTTGTTCACTAAATCATCGTAAGCGGTTCTATATAAATATGCCGCTTGCGGGTCCGGGAACGTGTCGCTTTATGGGGGTCGGCGCACTCGGCTCGGGTAGATGCTGGAGCTGGAGCACGGGTTCCGGGTACTGGACGTCCACGTCGAGCTCGAACCCGACGGCGACCGCCGGCCGCGGGACGCCGCCGATCCGGAAGCCGTCGAGCGGCAGATGCATCAGGCCGGCGTCGTTCGGGCGCTGGTGTTTCCGCCCGATCGGTCCCGGGGCTACCTGAAGGCCAACAACGCGGTCGCCCGGTTGAGCGTCGGTCGATCGTTTGTCGCCCTCGCACGCATCAACGGCTCGCGGGATCCGGGCAGCGGTCCCGGATCGCGGCTGAAGAACCTCGCGGCGTCGCGAGATGACCACCACACCAGCCCCGATGACGTCGAGCAGTACGCCTACGACGACCGGTTCGCGGGGTTCAAGCTCCACCCGCCGGTCGACGGCCTGCCAGACGCGGCGGTGCTCGCGGAACTCGAAAACGTCGGCTTGCCGGTGGTCACCCACGGGGGGCAGGGGTTCCCGCCGTCGGCCATCGCGGACACTCTCCTTGAATACGACTTCCCCCTCGTGATCTCCCATTTCGGTGGCTATCCACTCCAGGCCGACATGATGCAGGCCTCGATCGATCTCCTGGAAACCCACGACGACTGCTACCTCGACACCAGTTTTGTCCGGCTTCGTCACCCGCTTGAGCGGGCCCTGATGGAGCACCCGGACCGGGTGCTGTTCGGGAGCGGGGCGCCCGCCAGCCATCCGAACGTGGCCATCATGGAGATCCTCACACTCGACGTCCCCGAGGACGCGATGCGAAAGGCGTTCACGAACAACCCTGCCCGAGTCGTCGAGGAACTCGACGGCTGAGGCCTACCGCCAGTCGTAGACGTCGACGGCGCGATCTGTCCGGGAGGACCGGCCACGGGGGTTGCGCCGTGGACTTCGGTCGAGTCGCCGCGCACCGTGACCGTCCCTGATGCCGCCAACGATGCTCGCGACGACCGTCCGTCCGGTCCCGAACCACCGTGACGGGCGGCTCTCGCCGTCCAATACACCCCGCAACTCGGATACCGCATCGCCCCCAGCGTGGCCGAGGAGTCGACGGAGGACCGTCGGCCGGACGCCGTAGTTCTTCACGAGTCGGTAAGCCAGCGAGTGGTACTTCGGCCCCCACTCCGGGCCGCCGCCGTCGGCGCCGAGGGACTCGCTGACCGCCATGTCGTCCCGCCAGGCAACGGTGTACTCAAGGCCGGCGAGCCGGTGGGCGATGTCGCGGCCACCGCCCACCTCGAGCGCTTCGTCAAAGCCGTCGAGTTCGTCGAGGGGTTCGCGGTCGAGGACGACGTTCCCGGCGTTGACGTACGTGATCTCACGGCCGGCGATCGTGCGGGTCTCGACGGATTCGGTCTCGACGCCAGCGGTCAGTTGTGTGTGGGTCGGGCCGGTGACGACGTCGGCCTCCGAGAGACCGTCGGAGACAGCCTCCGGCCAGGTCGGCTCGATCGACCGGAAGGGGTGGACGAAGCCGATCGCGTCCCCACGGGCCTGCTCGATGCCGGCGTTCCTGGCGGCGTTGATGCCGCGATCTGCGAGTTCCACGAGGACGTCGACGTCGCCGCGCTCCTGGACCATGCCGGTGGTACCGTCCGCCGAGGGCCCGTTGACCACGATGACCTCGGCGCCCGGCGCGTTTGCTGCCAGCGCGTCGAGACAGGCGCCGAGGTCGTCACGTGCATTCAGCGTCGGTACCACCACCGAGAGCATTGTGCCCCGTCGACGATGGGCGCGTATAAACCCGGCGGGCTCGGCCTAGACCTCCCCGTGCCAGTACGAAACGGACGCGAGCGGTCGACCGAGCGGGGTCGAGCCGAGGGCTTTATCGACTCCGCGGAGGGCCGATGCCAGTCGATTCGGCAACTTGCGGTAGACGCCGTACGGGGCGATCCAGTCGTGCTGAGCGTCGACCAGTCGCACTCCAGCATCGGAGAGCAGACGGTCGACTTCGCCACTCGAGTACAGCCGTGAGCCCATCGGCAGCGCCCAGTTGTACAGCGACCGGCTCGAGAACCGGTTGAACGTATCGAAGAACACGTCGGATCTCGAGACGCGGCGCATCTCCGTGAGGAAGCTATGTGGCGTATCCGCCAGATGGAAAAATCGCATCGCGAAGACGGCATCGAAGTGATCGTCGGGGAATGGGAGACGGCCGGCGTCCCCCCGCATGAAATCCAGCTGGCCGGACAGCTCCGTCTGTCGCGCCTTCTCGCGTCCCTGTGTCAGCATCGGGCCGGAGACGTCGAGTCCCACGACGGTCGCTCCCCGCTCGGCAAGCATCACGCTGAATCGGCCGGTTCCGCAGGCGATCTCGAGAATTTCGCGGTCCTCGACCGGCCCGAGTGCTTCGAACACGGCGCGTTTCTCCCGACGGTCGATGAGGCGACCCCCGCGCGAGAAGCGCTTGTCCTCGTAGGCTTCGGCGACGTCGTCAGCCTGATACCACTCCTCGCCTTTCACGTCGTGGGGTCGTTTCGGCGGGATTAAAACGGTACTGGATGGCTTCCGAGGGCCGCATTTATCCCCTCGGCCGGCCGACGGTCCGGTCGATGATCGAGCGCGTCACCGTGCCGACCCGGACCCGCGCCCCCGGCGGCAAGACGGCGGCCTATCTCGTCGAGGGATCGCTGCTGGTGGACCCAGCGGGCCAGTCGGACGAACTCGACGCAGCCCTCGCGGCTGCGGACCCGACCGACGTCGCCGTGACCCACCACCACCCGGACCACGTCGACGGACTCGGGGCCTACGCTGACCGATTCGACCTAACGGTATGGGCTCGATGGGGCCGCGAGGACGATTTTGCGGATGCAACTGCCGTGACGCCGGACCGTTCCTTCCGACCCGGCGGTTCAATTCCGGCGGGTTCGGGCGTCCCCGTCGTCGACACGCCCGGACACGCGCCGGAACACGTCGCTTTCGAGGTCGCGGACGGGTTCCTGAGCGGCGATCTCGCCGTCGCCGAGGGAAGCGTGGTCGTCGGTGCACCCGAGGGTAGCATGCAGGCGTATCTCACGTCGCTCCGACGTATCCACGCCGCAAACCCGGACCGACTTTACCCGGGCCACGGCCCCGTCATCGAGGAGTCACGGGCGACGTGCTTACGGTTGATCGACCATAGACTCGACCGCGAAGCTCGCGTCGTTGCCGCCGTCCAAGACGGTGCTCGGTCACTCGACGCGATTCTCGACCTCGCCTACGAGAAGGACCTGTCCGGCGTTCGCGACCTGGCGCGTGCGACGGTCGTCGCACATCTCGAGAAATTGGCGGTCGAGGATCGTGTCGAGTGGGACGGTAGCAGAGCCGAGCCCTTTTGAGCGGACCTCGTCTACACCGGCCATGAAGTCCCTCGAAGCCGAACTCGAGCGGGCGCGGGATCTCGACACCGCCGCACTCGCGGACGCCATCGAGTCCATCGGCTTCGAGTGTACGCGGTGTGGGGCGTGCTG
>CAYUFG010000198.1:0-3726 GCA_964443815.1 uncultured Halobacteriales archaeon
TTGAACTGGATCTCGCTGGTATCCTGGAACTCGTCGACCATCACGTACTCGAAGGTAGCCGCCTCGCGGATACTGGGATCCTCACAGAGCAGGACGAACGCGAAGACCTGCAGCAGGCCGAAGGTCAGGTAGTTTCGGGAGAGGGCGAACTCGAGGAACCCGAAGTAGATGTCGTGGACGAATTCCTTGAGAGCGACGCGGTCCTCGTGGAACGCCCGCTCGGCGGCGGCCTCCTGGGCCCGTTTCGTACCGTCACCCCTGAGTTCGACCCTGTTGGGGGCGTCTGGCAGGTAGGTTTTGTCGTCCCCGTAGCCACGCAATTTCTCGCGGAGCTCCGACTGCTTTTGCCCCCCATTTCTGGGTTCGTTGGCCGCATCGAAGGCCCGTCTGAAGGCGTCGAAATCCCCGTCGATAGCTGCCTCGCTTGTCCGGTACCAGCCGTCGGCCGTCGGGATGATGCCCTTCGAGGCGAACTGATCGATGACGGCCTGGAGGTCGCCGCCGTTCCCGAGCACTCGGTAGAAGTCTGCGTACTCGGGGTGATCGTCCTGGAAGATAGTGTAGAACTCCCGGAAGCGGTCGTCCGTGACGAGGTCGTCCTCGACGATCTGCGTGGTCTGCGTAATGCGTTCGTCGAGGCCGAGGTGGGTCGGCGCCCGGTGGCCGCGCTCCTGGAGCAGGTCCAAGCACAAGGAGTGGAACGTCTGGATCGAGGCGTCGGCGAGCTCCCGAAGCGAGTAGGTGGAGTGGTCGACGATGCGCTCCTTCATCTCCGTGGCCGCACTCCGCGTGAAGGTCACCAGGAGGACGTCGTCCGGTTCGACGCCTGGCTGGTCGATGATTTCGGCGTAGCGTCGGGTGATTGCGTAGGTCTTCCCCGTGCCGGCGCCGGCGTCGACGAGATAAATGCCGTCCGTGGATTCGATGAGTTCGGCCTGTTTCTCGTTTGGCGTTGGCTCAGTCATCGCCGCCCTCCAACAGCAAGTCCCGGTGGTCCACTCTGCGGTAGTTGGGTTCGCCTGCGAAGCCCTCGATGGGGAACCGCGCCTCGCCGGACCGGTACCGGTTCAGTTGATCGATGCGCTCCTCGACGAAGGCCTCGAACGCGTCGAGGTCCTCGCGGAAGTACGTCCGGCCCCTGATACCATCGAGGCGTCTAACTGCCTGGTCGACGCCCTTCTCGGCGTCGACGTCGGCCGAGGTGCTTTCGGCGACGGCTTCCGCGAACCGGTCCGCGAAGCCGGAACCACGAAGCTCCGATCGGTCGGTCGTGTCCGGGAACCTGAGCCCGCCCATGATCTCCCGGAAGGCCGCGAACCCGAGGTTCTGAAACGTCGCGACGCAGTCGCTGTAGCCGTCGAGCAGTTCGTCGTAAGCCTCCCGGGAGGCGATGTACTCGTCGAAGGTCCATGGGTAGTACGAGACGGTGGTAAGCGTGTCGTCGAGATCGGCCGTCCCGGCAACGACGTCGTCGAGCGTCTCCAGGAAGTGGAAGAACGTGAACTCGAGCGGTTCCTCTGGCCGTGTCTGTCGGTAGTAACTGAGGTACATCGCCGCCTGGAAGTCGGGCGTGTCGTCGGGCGGATCGATGGCGGACTGCTTGACGACGTCACGCCGGCGCTTCTTCCGTCCGCTTTTGTAGTCAAGCAAGTGGTTCGGGCCGGCGATCAGGTCGATCTTACCCTTCATCTTGAGTCCCCGATCCTCGAACCAGCGCTCGGTATTTGGCGCGTCCACGGCCACCCCGAAGTACTCCGCGACGACGTTCGTCCCCCATCCCGAGGACGGCGTCAGGAAGTCAGTCTCGAAGGGACGCTTGGCGTCCAGGTACTCGACGATGGTTTCGAGGCCGATGCGATATGACCGTTCCCGGAGGGGCTGCTCGAATTCCGAGAAGAGCGGTTCTGCGTCCGCGAGCATCACCTCCACGACTTCGTCGATGGCGGCCTCGTCGATGACGTCAGGATGGGTCACGTAGCACTCCGCGAAGTCGTGGAATAGATTTCCCTCTCGGAAGTAATCCCTGTCGGGAGTGTCGACGAGGCGGTCGAAGAAGTAGTCCCGCGGGCTGTTGACGTACGTGGTCAAACTCGAGTTGCTGATCGTGTCGATCGTTTCCGGCGCTGTGACTGAGTGCTCGCGGTCGAAGCCCGGGCTCCGGTCGTCGGGGTGGTGCGTGTACCTGACCGACTCGAGGTCGCTGAAGCGGTCGTACTCGTCCGCCAGCAACTCCCCGAAGTACAGACACGGCGTCACCGGCTGGCCGCCGGCGGTGTCTTGAACGAGGTTGTACCGGTTGACGCCGCTCTGCAGGAGGAGTTGAAACTGGCCGAGGTAGCGGTCGAACTGCGACTCGGAGTCGACCCACGGTCGGCGGGGGGCGGAATGGGTCCAGTCCTCGTCGAGACCGACGTAAAAGACCACGGGCCTGTCGACGTACCCGGAGGACTTCGCGTCCGCGAGTAGCACTCCCTCGTTGTCGCGGCGCATCGGGATGTCGTAGCTCTGGAGGTAGTAGACCAACGCGTCAAACCGGTCCTCGGTGACGCGCGTGTTCCCGAGGCCGAGACGTTCGAGTTCGGCCCTGAACTCGGCTAACTCACCATCGATTCTCGTCTCATATGCGTCGAGCGACTCGGCGAACGTACGGTTTCCGAGATCGGCACAGAACGTCCTGATCCACGCTGTCTCCCCGAGATCGGCGGCGTGGAGTCGCTTCTCTTCGTGGTCGATAGCGATGTCGATCCCGAGCTGAGCGAGGACCGGACGGACGTCGGCGATCGAGATCTCCTCGCCGACGAAGGCCGTCCGACAGAGCGAGATATAACTCCGGAGTGCCGGGTCGTCGACGACGTCGGGTCCGCCGTAAAAAGGGATATCATTGGCTGCGAGCGCCGATTCGATCAGCGAGGCATAGCGGCTCGTACCCTCGAGGACGACTGCGACGTTGCTAGCGTCATCCCTCGAGATGGTCTCGATGATCGCATCGACGATGTCCGTCGCGGCGTCGAACAGGTGCATCGGCGGTAGGTCGAAAGCGTCGTCGGTGAATAGCGGAATGCCGTCGTACTCGTGGGGAAAGACGCTGCGTTCGAGCGTGGTGTAGAGCGGCTCGCCAACGACTGCGACGTCGCCAGTGTCGGGATCGTAGGCCTCGAGCCGGCTCGAGGTAGTTCGGAGATCAGCCATGATGTCCACGACATCACGCGTCACATCGTCGACATACTGGTCGTAGTCGAGGATGGCATCAAGTGTGCCTCTGTGTTCCCAGCACTGGAGGACGTTGCCGATGGCGTAGCTGAGGGATTTCCAGTCGTGAGTGGTCCGGTCGACGACCTCGAGGAACGCGGTGCGATCCTCGGCCCGTTCGCGGCGGCCGGCGGCCAGGCGACGGGGCGTCGTTGCGAAGTCACCGAAGTGAGCCACGTCGAGGCGACGGTTGAGCGCGCTCGCGAGTGGGGCGTCAGGGACGAGGACAAGATCGTAGTCCGCGACTTCAGCGTAGAGGTCGTCGGCGGGTTTCGCACGCCAAAAGGTCACGGATTGGCATGCCGCGGTCCGGGGTTAAAGGTTGGTATCAGAACGAGAACCGACATGGCGAGGGAGTAAGGGCGACAGGATTTGACCCACGCCAAGTAAGCCACCTCGCTTCGATCGCCACTGCAACTCGTCTATTTCAAATTCTTCGCGGACACTTCCACTGCTCACCTCGTTCGCAGGTCGAGT
>CAYUFG010000199.1:0-3673 GCA_964443815.1 uncultured Halobacteriales archaeon
TCAGCGGTGGGTAGCTGACCGAGGCGTCAGCCGTGGCGATTCCTTCCATCATCGCCACCTCCTCCGCTTGGGTGGGCGTCTCGTAAATTGCCACATCCGCCATCAACTCATCAAGCGCCGCAGTACCCTGCTCCCCCTCTGTGAGTACTTCCGCTCGTATTTCTTCGGTTGTCCGAACCTCGTCAAAGTAGGAAACGAGGTCGAGTCGCCCGACTCGCGCGAGCGGTATCAGGGCAGATGCATCGACGACGACCATCAGATGCGGTCAAGATCGCGTTCGAGATCGTCGGTGGTGTACCCCACATCGATGCCTTCCTCCGCGGCAAGTGTCAGCATCTCGACGTACGAAATCTCTGCGAGTTCCGCTGTCTTCCGTAGCGTGATACTATGCTCGCGAAGCTGGTCCAGTGCCCGCTCCTTGCGCCAGTCGTCCAGACCCTGTCGGATGAGACGCCGGAGCACCTCCGACCGATCGGCACTCATCTCATTCTCGAGTTCGGTGAGTGCCTCTTCGTCGCCCTCGGGGATGCGCGTAGTGACCGTCTTCATCGTTACTATCTATATCATTACGATACGACATAGATGTAACAGACCGCCACCTCCACACGCCACTTGGAAACCCCTGGCGGGCCATTTCTCGATGCGGGTGTTCTGGCGACACCACCGACTCGGGAAAGGTCGCGACGACATTCAGTCTGGTGCGGCGCGGTCGACCCATTCTGGTCGCTCGACCGTTGTATCACCGAGATTGCGGTACCTGGTCGTGACTTGAGCGGTCGCCGGTGCGCTATCGCGTTGGCCTTCGTACGCCAGCCGAAGCGACTCGACGAGTCCCGAGCCGGTGACTGTCGCGACGAGGTCGACAGCCTCGATACCGTCGTCGGCGTCGACGAGCGGGAACGTTTGTGGGTTGGGTTCCGCAAGCGATGTTCCCGACGCAACCAGTTGATACGGTGGGTCTCCATCGCTCTCGATACTGGTCAGCGAGACCGGCACCGATGCGAAGAGGTCCCGATAGAAGCCTTCGGCGGAGTAGTATATGCTGCCGAAGGGATACGTCGACGACCAGTAAAACCACCCGTTCACGCCGAAGCCCAGCGGCGCTGACCTGTGGGTCGTCTCGCCGTCGACGGTCAGCTTGCGGTAGAGCCGATCCCCGGCGGAGAACAGAGCCGCCTCGGCAGGATATCGACCGAAGAGTGGCCGTCCATCGGGGCCACCGGTCGCGATTTCCGACTGAAATCGGCGGTCCGCGCCGATCCGGGTTGTGATCCCAAGAGAGGCGAGCAGGCTCCCACTCTGGGCGTGGACGGTTTGGATCGACGAGATCGTGAAGGAGGTCGCCTCGATGCGGTTGGTGTGGGCCTCCGCCAGGCGGTTGGCGTCCGCGACGCCATCCCTGGACAGTCCCGGTACGGCGACGGTCGGCTCGGGCTCCGGGGTTGGCGTCTCCGGAGGGTCGGCCGACGCACTGTCGCCCGAGCCAAACGGGCCGATCCCCGTCGCTGCACCCACACCCCATCCGCCCACGAACGCGCCAGCGCCAACGAGCACGGCTCGTCGCGTTCCTGTCCGGGTCGTGCGGTCGCTCTCGCTCTCCGCCGTTCGATCACCGTCGGTGTCGTCGTCACCGTCGGCTCCGGGAGGTCCGGCGGCGGAACGGTCGCCAACAGTATCGATCTGCTCCGCCCCGCGGTCGGCGTCCGTCCCCGGGCCGTCGTTCCGGTCTGGGGCTGGATCGAGGCCGAGGTACTCCGCCCCGAGCCGCGTGCGTGCTACATCCGGGATCGCGTACCTGAAGTAGTCGGTGAGGGTGTCCGGACCGATCCGCTCGACACCCGTCGGTACGTCGACGTCGTCGTCGGTGGTCGTGATAACGCCGTCGACGCCGGCCGGCACAGCCTCGCTCTCCCCGGCGGCCCGAACGTAGAGGACGCGCTCCTCGTCGTCTCTGGCGACCGTCACTCGCGATTCCGACCGGGAGACGGTGAAGCCGCGGGCTCGCCAGAGGGCGGCGGCGAAGGATGCGAGTCGCTCCGCCGACAGCGACTCGAGTGCCTCGCGCACCGCCTCCGGCGACTCCGGCATACACTTTCCTTGGGATCCTCGGCATTGAATCTCCCGTCGCGTGGGACTCACAAGAGACGCGAACCCGGCGCCGCCTCACATGGCGCACTGAGAGGCCGCCGGTGGTCGTCGATCCTACCGATGGTACGGTTGTGCGAGCGCGCCGCCGTCGACGACGAGCTCCTCGCCGGTGATGAAGTCGCTGTACTCGGAGACCAAGAAGAGAGCGGCGTAGGCCTGGTCCGCCGGCTCGCCCCACCGTCCACGGAGGATGTCTGGGTCCGGCTCCCGCTCCCGTTCGTCGTTGCCCCCGACCGAGGTGCCCGTCCTCGTGGGCGAGATTGCGTTCACCCGGATATCGTGCTCCGCCAACACGTAAGCCGCGGACTCGGTGAAGCTGAGGATGCCCCGCTTGGCCATGCCATACGCCGTCCCCAGCGGTCGGGCGACGTGGGCCGAGGTCGACGCGAAGTTCACGATCCGACCGCCGCCGGACTCGCGCATCGACTTGGCCGCCTCGCGGGTGGTCAGGAACGTCCCCTTCAGGTTCACGTCCATGACGGCGTCGAACTCGTCCATGTCGAGGTCGAACATCGTCGCCCGCTCGCTGATGGCCGCGCAGTTGACCATGACGTCGACCGGGCCGAATTCGGCCGCCGCGGTTTCGACCATCGCCTCCACGTCTCCCTCGTCGGAGATGTCCGTCGCCGTGGCCGTCGCCAGCCCGCCCCGGTCGAGGATGTCGTCGACCGTCGACTGCGCCCGATCACCCGCGATGTCGGCGACGACCACCCCCGCACCCTCCTCGGCGAAGGTCTTGGCGACGGCCTCGCCGATGTTCTGTCCGGCCCCGGTCACGATCGCCACCTCGTCCTCGAGCGTCGGTCCGTCGAACATGGCCGCCGCGACGGACCAGGCACCCATAAAGCCAACTTCCGGCCGCCGCGTGTCGGATGGCTTATTAGATCCCGGCCGTCACCTCCGCCCATGCCGGAATACGACGTTGACGAGGTGGCGGACCGCTTCAACAGCCGCGTGATCAAGTCGGTCGTGACCCCGCGCCCGATCGCCTGGGTCAGCACCACGGGCGAGAACGGCGTCGACAATCTCGCGCCCTACAGCACCTACAACTACATCTCCTCGGCGAACCCCGTGGTGATGTTCAACTCGCCCAACGCCGACCACGGCGGCTACAAGGACTCCGCGAAGAACGCCATCGAGCGCGAGGAGTTCGCGGTCAACCTCTCCAGCGAGGACCTCATCGAGCCGATGGACCTGTCCTCGAAGGACCTCGACCCCGGCGAGAGTGAGTTCGACTACACCGAACTCGAGCGGGCACAGTGTACTACCATCGACGCACCGTACGTCGCCGATGCGGCGGCCGTCCTCGAGTGCGAGCTCTACGACTACCACGAGATCTACGACCGCGTCATGGTCCTCGGCGAGGTGAAGCACGTCCACCTCGACGACCGCATCCTCGACGACGACGGCGAGGTCGAGATGTCGAAGGTGAAGTCGGTCGGCCGACTCGGCGGCCCCTACTACACGGTCTCGGAGATTCACGACTTCGAGCGGCAGTTTTAGCTGATTATAGGCGCTACTCCCC
>CAYUFG010000200.1:0-3626 GCA_964443815.1 uncultured Halobacteriales archaeon
ACGGCATCGAACAAGCGCCAGCGGGCTACGACGATACCGATAGATTCGGAACTCGAGCGGGTTCTCAGGGCATGGCTGGCCGTTCGCCCCGATGCGACATCGAACGCGGAGCCGCTGTTTGTGAACACCGGCCAGCGATGGGGGAAACGCCTCCGGACAGATGGTGTTCATCGTATCGTGACGGATAACGCCGAGCAGTACGGGTGGTATGAAGCGGGTGGTGGCCCGGAGACGAACGTGACCCCACACTACTTCCGCCACTTCTTCACGACGCATCTCCGGGACCGGACCGGTGACCGTGGCGTTGTGAAGTACCTCCGGGGCGACGTCGCACAGGACGTCATCGACACTTACACTCACGACTGGGGCGACCGTGTTCGTGACGTTTACCAGGCAAACATCTACTCGGTTTTCTGACCACGAGCGGGCTTACTGGCAAGTTCACGCGATCGATCGGCAGAGTGGGTCCATTTCACCCACAATATAAACCTTATTTAGCTATAACAATGATTTATCCCGTAGTTGCTGATACCGGTGGTTTGCTGTACGGGATTCTTAGTTCTAAGCCCGCTCAGAATGGTCCATGCACGAAATCATCCGGTCAAATCCAGCAGTAACAGATCAGGAACTCCAGTCGTGGGAATGAAATCTCGGGTATCTCGGACGCGTTATTAGATCATCGATGGACGACAGCTGCAGCTTCGGGAGGAGGCTGCTTCGCAAACTGAGCAACGCAACGCTAAGGCCTAGCTGCCGAAAGTTTGTTTGATCTGTTCCTGCCAGGACCGAAGGTCATCAAGTTCAGCCTCAAGGTCGTCCACCCGCTCGGTGACGCCCTCGTCGTCGAGTTCTTCCTCCAATTCGTCGACGTCGGACTCCAACGACGCGACGGCCGATTCGAGTTCCTCCACGCCCGATCTGAGTGACGAAAGGTCGTCTTCGAGCGTCCGCAACGAATCATCGTGCATATCGATCGTTGATTCGACCGCGGCGAGTGAGTCAGTGAGGTCGTTGACATCCCTTCGGAAGTCCTCGACGACTTCTTCGGCGGTCCCGTTTTCGCCGAGAAATTCTTCAAGGGCGTCGATGTATGCCCGCAAGTCGGCCACATCTGCTTGGATTTTGTCGACGCGGGCCGTGACGGTCCCACCGCGTTCGCCGGCTATCTCGAGCGCCTCTCTCAGAAGTTTTACATCCTCGACCGCGACTTCGCCTTTCCTTAGTTCCGTTGCGAGAGCCGACACCAAGCTCTCGCCCTCGGGCCCGCTACGGGAACCCGAATCGACATCGGCCCGATCGGTATTCGCGCCCCCGGTGTTCTCACGTGCCTCGTCGTCGGGATCGCTGAGTTCGAGCGGCTCGACATCCTCGTCCGCTGTTTCGTCGTTTTCCGAGGCTTGAGGGCCATCCTGCTCGCCCTTGATGACGTCACGGGCGACGTCTTGGCCGTCCTCGATGACCTCCGTCGGGGAGTTATCCGTCGATAGCGGTGGATCGACCGCGCCGATTGACGGTGGTTCGAGAAAGCGTTCTACGTCATCCGTCCCGGTCGCGCGGATGCCGTAGACCGTTGTATACTCGCTGTTGGCGGGGAATTCACGCTCGAACGTGACCGCTTCCTCGTCGATGGTCCAGTATTCGCTGCCGTACTCCGGGTGGAAGCCGAGGTCCTCAACCGCAACCCCGTCGGGAACGGGATCCGTCAGCGTCAGCTTGACGCTCTCGTCACGTTCCGAGACGAAATCGAACGCAATTGCGGGCACCGGAAACTCATCCTCCTCGAACCGCTTCGTGACCGTCACCCCCTGTTCGGACACCGTCACAGCCTCGTACGCCTCTGAATCACTCATCATAACGTTTGCTCTCAGCATCCGTATTAAACCTAATTGCTGGGTCGGCTGGACGGATTTACCGGATGTCGAGCCTATCGCCGATTTCGACGATCTCAAGCTCTTGAGGGGCTTCGAAGGACCGAATGTGGTCGTGCAGGGCGTGGGGATCCGCCGTCAGGCCCTTCCACATGTCCCAATGCGTAGGCACGAGCGTCTCCGTCCGGAGTTCGCGAGCGGCATTGATTAGTTCGTTCTCATCGTTGTACCACTTAGTGTAGGTGGGCTCCCGTGTTTCCTTGTCCGGGATCATCCCTGCGGAGCCGAACGCGAGCGCGGCGACATCGATCTCGTGAGCGTTGGCGATACGGCCGAAGTCCCCCGGTCGCGCATCGCCGCCGTGGACGAACGTGCCGGCGTCGTGTTCGAACGCGTAGGCGACCGGGCCGTCGGCGTCAGGATCGTTCGCCCGATAGACGGAGATCTCGAGATCGCCGAGGGCGAAGGTCTCGCCCGGCTCGACGGTCTCGAACTGGTCGGCGGCGATCGTCCAGCGCTCTGGCCAGTCCGTCTTTCCGACGGCGACACTGTCCTCCGGGCCGATGAACGTTGCACCCGTCTCCGCCATGATCGGCGCCTGACTCGGCCCATGGACGTGATCGGTATGCTCGTGGGTCGCGAGGATGGCGTCGGCCTCGACGATGTCGGTCGGGTCGAAGGGGACGGGAATCATCCGAACCGTACGTGGGGGATCACCGGTCCCGAGATACGGGTCGATGAAGAGCGTCGTCCCGCCGCTCGACTTGACGACGAAGCCATTACAGCCCAGATACCAGAGTGCGAGTCCGTCCGGGTCGGCCGCGGCGACAGCCGACGGCAGCCAGTCATCCCAGTCGCTATTGACCATGGCCGGATCACCCGGGCCACCGGCCTAAGGGTTCTGGAGTGAGGCCTTCAGCTCCGCCGAAAACTATGGTCGGTTAGTCTTGACAACAGCCGCCGGCCTTCTCGCCGAAGTCAACGGCCAGGCCGGCGCTGATCTCCTCATTGACGGCCTGCAGACGTAGTTCGAGGTCGTTCTGGGCCTGTAGGAACTCAGACATCACGGGGATCGCATGGAGTTCCTCTTGGGCCTGCTGGAGAGCACGGAGGTCCGACTGGGTGGCTTGTCCCGTCTCTCGGGCGGTCAGGTATTCGTCCCGAACCTGTTCGAACTCTTGGATCTGCGCCTGTGCGTCCTCGTCGGCCTCGACACGCTCCTTCGCCTCGAGGAATTCTTGATACTCGGGCAAGTCCGCGATGGCGTCACTCAGGTCGCGGGCGAGGCTGGTGACGCGCTCCTCGGGCTCGGACTGGGCTGGCTCGGCCTCCGGTTCGAGACTCATTGTCGGTTCTAGCAGGAGACGGGGCTTCAATGTGCCGGAGAAGCGTCGAGGTTATACAGGTTCCAACAGTAGGGTGCCCAATGAGTCGCGAACCCGCCGGGTCGTTCCCCGCCGGCGACCTCCGCAACACCGGCATGGCCCTCCGCCACGACCGCGAGTGGGACTACGAACTCGAGCGGATCGTGGACGCCGTCGATGATCGGGATGCCGATACCGTCGGCCTGCAGTTCCCTGAGGGGCTGAAGCGACGGGGTCCGGCCGTTTCCGATGATCTCCGGAAGGAACTGCCTGCGGACGTTACCGTCATGCTCTCCGGCCAGCCCTGTTACGGAGCCTGTGACCTCGACACCTATCTCATGCGCCGTACGGACGTCTTTGTGCATTTTGGTCACTCGCCGATGAAGGAGTCGGA
>CAYUFG010000201.1:0-3605 GCA_964443815.1 uncultured Halobacteriales archaeon
CGGCACCCTTCCGGCGCCACTCAGTTAACCCTTTTCAGTCCACGCCTGCGCGCCCGTAGTAGTACTTCGAAGCGTAGTATACGGCCGCTCCTGTCCCCCAGATGACAGCCGTCCCGGGGGCAATTCGGCCGGCGGTGACGAACTGGTAGACACCGACGCCGAGCGCGACGATCATCAACGCGAGGAAAGCGTTCCGGGCACTGCGCAGCACCGACTCGTCCACTGCCATTGGACTCTCGAGGTCGGCGGGGGCCTTAGGCGGTGCCATCCCCGACCCCACCACCGAAGTGCCTACTCGCCAAAGTGGATCGCATGCCTCCACGTTGCAGGCGTGAGTACGGATGAACTTCACCGGCATCGACCACTTTGTGCTCGCGGTCTCGGACCTTGAGGCCGCATGCGAGTTCTACGCCAACTTGGGCGCAGACATCGTCACCTTCGGCGAGGACCGCCGGGCTCTCCGGTTCGGCGACCAAAAGATCAACCTCCACGGTCCAGACACCGACGCGGGACTCGTGGCCGACCTGCCTCGCGTCGGCACCGGCGACTTCTGTCTATTGACTGACTCGTCGGCGGATCGGGTCGTCGCGACGCTCCGCGAACAGGGCGTCGAGATCCTCGAGGGCCCCGTCGAGCGAACCGGAGCGCGCGGACCGATGACCTCCGTGTACTTCCGGGATCCGGACGGCAACCTCGTCGAGATCGCGACCTACGACGAGTGATTAGAGTCGCAGTAGTGCCATTTATGGCCGCCTCGCGAGTGGCACGAGTATGGAGGCACACGAGGGCGACCGGCCGGGATCCACGCCACTACGATTCACCGCGCCCGACACCCGCTTCGGCGACGACGTCGTCGACCAGCTCGGGTCGATACTCGCCCGGTACGGGGTCGACGAACCGCTGGTCGTCACCGATGAGGGCGTCGAGGATGCCGGCATTCTCGACAGGGCGACCGAGAGCGTGGGCGTATCGCCGACCGTTCATTACGCAACGACCGAGCCCTCGACCGCGGACTTCGACGAGCTCCCGACGGCGTCCGTCGACGGCGTCGTCGCGATCGGTGGCGGCTCCTGTCTGGACACCGCAAAACTCGCGGCGGTGCTGCTCGCTCACGGCGGCAACGCCGGCGACTACGTCGGCGTGGACTCCGTCCCGGGACCCATCGCCCCGCTGATCGCCGTCCCCACGACCAGCGGCACCGGCTCGCAGGCCACCCAGACGGCCGTCATCCATCACGAGGGAGTCAAACGTGGCGTCAGCGACGAGTTCCTTCGGCCCGACGTCGCCGTCGTCGACCCGACGCTCACCTTCGACCTGCCACGCGCGGTGACCGCCCGGTCGGGCTTCGACGCATTCGTCCACGCGCTCGAGTCCTTCCTCGCACGAGACTACCAGTGGGTCGAGCCCCGCCCGATCACGTACCAGGGTGCGAACCCGGTCTCTCGGAGTCTGGCCTGGCGCGCGTTGACACTCGTCCACGGCTCGCTCGAACGGGCCGTCTTCGACGGCGACGACCGCGACGCCCGCCGGGCGATGAGCCTCGGTTCTCACCTAGCGGGCACTGCGTTCTCCGCCTCCGGCCTGGGTGCCGTCCACGCCCTCGCAAGCACGCTCGGCGGTATGCGCGACCGGCCACACGGCGAGTGTCTCGCCGCGTCTGTCCGCGCGGGCCTGACGTACAATCTGCCCGTCCGCCGGGCGGCCTACGCCGACGTCGCCCGCGGTCTCGGCGTGGTCGAGGCACAGGACGACCCCGCCGAGGCGCTGATCGGGGAGTGCGAGCGGCTGCGGGACTCCCTCGGCCTGCCTGACTCCTTCGCGGCTTTCGACGTCACCGCCAACGAAGTGGACACCGTCGTCGAGAACACTCTGGTTCAGGAACGGCGGCTCGCGACCAACCCACGCGAGGTGACCGAGGACCTCGGGGAATTCCTGCTCGAGACCGAGTTCGCCAACTGAGTTACGCTGCGGTCTCGCAACCGAAGATCGGGACGACCTCCGCCCTTCCGCCGAGTCCGTACCGGACAGTCAGACTCGTCGTCGTTCCGTCCGGGCAGCCGTCGGGGTGGTTCGTCGCGAACGTCGGCGTCGTATTCGGATCCCAGGGGAACGATACCGGCGCATCACCATCGACTGCGACCTCGACCCTCGCCGGCGAGCCCTCGAGGATACGGTTCTCGTCGCCGGTGCCGGGTTCAAGGCTGTACTCGCGTGAGAACAGCACGGCACTGTCCTCGTCGAACACGCTCACCGCGATCCGGTGGGCCGTGTCCGTTCCGTTGAGCACGTCGATGGTATGGCGCTCGCCCGACCCATCGAGGATACCGGTACAGCCGGCGGCAAGTGGCGCGACGATGCCGGCGGTCGACGCGAGAACTCCACGGCGAGTGCGCATATTCGGTGGATGGTGTGGCCCGAAAATGGCCCTTACCGTTACCACAGTGTCTGTTTGAGTCTCCGCCCGGGGATTTACGCCGATCGACGCTCACCACGGGACATGGATCTCACCGGGGAGCAAGCGATGGTGCGGGACGCTGTCCGGGAGTTCGTCACCGACGAGGTCGAGCCGGTTGCCGGCGAGGCCGAGCGGACGGCGACATTCCCGGAGGCCGTGTGGGACCGGCTGGCCGACCTCGACTTGCCGGGCCTGCGCGTGCCGGAGTCGTACGGCGGCGCGGACGCCGACATGCTGACCTACGCGCTCGTCAACGAGGAAATCGCGGCGGGCCACCTCGCGCTGGCGACGGCGCTCGGCGTGCACTGCATGGTCACGGAGTGCATCGCCACCTTCGGCGACGAGGCACACAAGGAGCGCTGGCTGCCGGAGATGTGTGAGGGGCGGCCCGTCGGCGCCTTCGCCCTCTCCGAGCCACACGCTGGCTCGGATCCCGCCGCGCTGTCAACCGAGGCCCGGCTCGATGGCGACGAGTACGTCCTCGACGGGACCAAGCAATGGATCACCAACGGCGAGCGCTCGGACGTGGTGATTCTCTTCGCGAAAACCGATCGTGAGGACCGCGACACGGTCACGCAGTTCCTCGTCCCGAAGGACGTCGACGGTCTCGCCGTCGGGAAGCCGGAGGACAAACTCGGACTCCGCGCCAGCGACACGACCACGCTCGAGTTCGACGGCGCCCGCATTCCCGCCGAAAATCGGTTGACCGAGGTCGGCGAGGGGCTCGCCGCCGCCTTCGAGATCCTCAACGGTGGCAGAGTCGTCATCGCGAACCAGGCCGTCGGCGTCGCCCGGGCGGCGCTGGACGACGCCGTCGCGTACGCGAACCAACGCGAGCAGTTCGGCAAACCGATCGTCGAACACCAAGCGATCGGCCACAAGCTCGCCGAGATGAAGGCGAACCTGCGGGCAGCGACGCTGCTCGCCCGAGACGCCGCCCGGCGGAACCAGGGTGGCGTCGACCAGCTGTCCGCGAGCATCGCGAAATACGTCGCCAGCGAGACGGCCGTCGACGTCGCGAACGAGGCGGTGCAGGTTCACGGCGGCTACGGCTACACCACCGACTTCGATGTGGAGCGGTACTACCGCGACGCCAAGATCACGACCATCTACGAGGGCACCTCCGAGATCCAGAAGAAGATCATCGCGC
>CAYUFG010000202.1:0-3565 GCA_964443815.1 uncultured Halobacteriales archaeon
ATCCGGGAGAGCGCCACGAGCACGCCGTCCATCTTGGACTCCGTCTCGTCGAACTCCGCGGCGGGGTCGCTGTCGGCGACGATCCCCGCCCCAGCTTGGACGGTCACGCGATCCTCGTCGCCCAGATCCTCGATCGTCGCCGAGCGGATCACGATGGCGAAGTCGGCGTCGTCCTGCCAGGACACGTAGCCCACTCCACCGCCGTATGGCCCGCGAGGTGCGGCTTCGAGATCGTCGATTATCTCCATGGCGCGGACCTTGGGCGCGCCCGAGAGCGTCCCGGCTGGGAAGGCCGCCCGGACGGCGTCGAACGCGTCGTGGTCGGGGGTGAGCGTCCCCGTGACCGTCGACTCGATGTGCTGGACGTGGGAGTACTTGAGGACGTTCATGAACTCCTCGACACGGACGCTGCCAGGTTCCGCCACTCGCCGGACGTCGTTCCGCGCGAGGTCAACGAGCATCGTGTGCTCGGCGCGTTCCTTGTCGTCGGCGAGCATTTCGCCAGCGAGCCGGCGGTCCTCGACCGGGCTCGACCCGCGTGGACACGTGCCCGCGATGGGGTTCGAGACGATGCGGCGGTTGCCCACCGAGATGAGCGTCTCCGGACTCGCCCCGACGATGGCGAGGTCGTCGTAGTCGAGCAGGTACATGTAGGGTGAGGGGTTCACGTCGCGGAGCGCCGCGTAGAACGCGAGCGTGTCGACGTCGCCGTACAGCTCCCGCGTTCGGGAGATGACGCCCTGGTAGATATCCCCGGCGTAGACGTGCTCCTTGGCCCGCTCGACCGCCTCTTCGTAGGCCCCGCGGGGACCGGCGGTCTCGCGGTCGACGGCGAATCCAGCCGTCGCGGGTTCGCCGGCGTCTGCAAGCCGCCCGGCGACCCGCTCCGCCTCTGTGGCGAGGCCGTCGTAAATCCGGCCGGCATCGTCGGCCGACCGGACGACCGGCGTGAACACCAAAGACAGAGCATCCTCGGCGTGGTCGAATACCAGCGTCACCGTGTTCAAGACGAACTGCGCGTCGGGGAACCGCGAGTCCGGCGCCTCGACGCCCACCTCGTCGAGCCAGAGATCGTAGACGGCGTCGTAGGAAAGGAAGCCGACGAGCCCGCCCTCCAAATGCTGCCGGTCCGACTCGGGAAACCCACGCAGTTCGACGTCCGGCAGCGCCGCCCGGAGGTCATCGATGACGGTGCCGCCGTTTTCGTCGAGCAGATCGGCGTAGCGCTCGTCGAGTACCTCGACGGTTGCACCACCGTCGACGGTAACGACTGCCTTCGGATCGTAGCCCACGAAGGAAAACCGAGCGTGACGGTCCCGCCGGGTCGGAGCGAATGCGCCGTTGGGGTCGCTCGAGGCGACCTTCTCGGCGCTCTCGAGCAGGAACGCGTAGTCAGCTACGCCACCTTCGTCGTTCCGGCCCGAAAGGGCCGCGTACGCGGCGAGCGGTTCGACGTCGGCCGCGAGGTCCGCGGCGGCCCGGACGACGACCGGGCCGTCGGCATCGGCCTGCTCGACGAAGGTTTCACGCGAGACGTCGAGCGTCGAGCCGGTCACGCTGATACCCCCGTCGTCGCGTTCCGGACGAACGCCCGTACGGCGTCGTGGTCCTTCTCGCCGCCGTCGGCCTCGACGCCGCTGGCGGTGTCGACGCCGAATGGTCCAACCCGCTCGACTGCGTTCGCGACGTTCTCGGCCGTGAGCCCGCCCGCGAGGACGACGGGTGCGTCGACCGACTCGGCCAGCGCCGCCGTCCGGTCCCAGTCATGTGTCCTTCCGGTCCCACCACCGCCGGACGACGTCGGCGTGTCGACGAGGAGCGCGTCCGCGGCGTCGGCGTAGGCCTTCAGGTCGTCGGCGTCCGGATCGACGACCGCGATGATCCCTGCGTCGGCCCGTTCACGGAGCCCGGCGACGTACTCGGGGGCGAGGCCGCGGTGGATCTGGATCGCGTCGGCGTTGACGTGTTCCTGGAGGCGAGCCGCGGGTTGGACGGCGTCTGGCATCGTCACGAGGACTGAGGTCACGAACGGCGGGACGCCGTCGACGAGAGTGGCGGCGTGATCGCGGTTGATCTCGCGGGGCGTGTCGACGCTGACGTCGACGATGAAACCGAGCGCGTGGGCGCCGGCATCGATCGCCGCGTCCCGGTCGGCGGCGTTCGTGATGCCGCAGATCTTCACTCTGGTCATGCGCCGACACCGCGCAGATCGTCTAGCTTCGCGGCGGCGCCGCCTTCGTCGACCGCGTTCGCGGCCCGCTCGACGCCGTCACGGAGGGAGGTCGCGCCGCCTGCCACGTAGATGGCGGCGCCGGCGTTCGCGAGGATGATGTCCCGCTTTGCCCCGTCGACCCGGCCCTCGACGATCCCCCGGAGATCGGCGGCGTTCTCGCTGGGCTGGCCGCCTGCGACGGCGTCGATCTCCTGTCGATCGACGCCGAGATCCGAGGGCATCAGGGTGTACTCCTCGATCTCGCCGCCATCGAGTTCCGCGACCCGCGTCTCGTCGTGGATCGCGATCTCGTCGAGGCCGGATCCGTGAACTACGAGCGCCCGCTCGAGGCCCATATGCGACAACGCTTCGGCCAGCACCGGAACGAGGTCGGGATCGTAAACGCCCACCACCTGCGCGTCCGCGTCGGCGGGGTTGGTGAGGGGCCCGAGGACGTTGAACACTGTCCGCATCCCGAGTTCCTGGCGCGGGCCGATGACGGCCTTCATCGCAGGGTGGAACACCGGCGCGAGCATGAACCCGATGCCATCGTCCTCGATGGCCTGCTCGACGGCCGGCGGCTCGGCGTCGACCGTCACGCCCACTTCTTCGAGGACGTCAGCGCTCCCCGAGGACGAGGAGACGGAGTAGTTGCCGTGCTTGGCGACCGGCACGCCCGCTCCCGCGACGACGACCGCGGCCGTCGTCGAGACGTTGATGGTGTCGTAATCGTCCCCGCCCGTCCCGCAGGTGTCGACCAGCGTGTCGCGGTCGGGTTGGATTGTCCGGGCGGCCTCGCGCATGCCCTCGGCGAAGCCGGCGATTTCGGTGTCGGTCTCGCCCTTTGCGCGGAGCGCCGCCAGCAGAGCGCCGATCTGGGCCTCCGTGGCGTCCTCGAAAACGACCCGGGCCGCATCCCTGGCCTCAGCCTGTGTAAGATCCTCACCGTCGGTGACGCGTTCGATGTAGTCTTGCATGACACTAATGTACGATTTCGGCTTGTAATGTACAATACCGTTCATCGCAATAAGGGTATCGGGTGCCGCCCAGCAGCCGGCCGCCGGTCACGTTTATGGCCGCGGGCGCCCGAGGGAGGCCATGGTCGTCGACTGGGACGAGGCCGAACCCATCGAGGAAGACGAGGACGCCGAGCCGGAGGGATGGAAACGCCGACTCTTCAAACGGCTGACGCGGTTCCTCCCGATCAAAACGTAGGACGATGGCCCCCGATTCGTAACCTTCAATTGCCCCTGTGGAGTAGCGACGAAACGAGCGGGTTCGTGGTCTAGACCGGTTACGACACCTCCTTGACATGGAGGAGGCCGGCGGTTCAAATCCGCCCGAACCCATCCG
>CAYUFG010000203.1:0-3532 GCA_964443815.1 uncultured Halobacteriales archaeon
GTTCGGTCCGCGCGGTCAACCGCTCCCGGTTTCGGTAGGCGAGGCTCGGGCGGAAGAGAGACTTCGCCACGTCGAATTCGACTTGCGTGGGCTTGCCGGTCGAGCGGGCGTGCAAGTCCGTCCCGCGAGCTTGTCGCGCAACTGCATGTACTCATCCGTATCGGCGCCGTCGGGCCACCGCCTCCTGTCGTGCTCGCCGGGCAGATCGGGGGGACGCAGATATCTTCGGCGTTGGGCCTGCGGGTTAACAAGAGGGCGATGGCCGCCGACCCGAGCGGGACGAACCGGCGGGAGTATGGCCCGGTTTCCGGGCGGGAAGAAGGAAGTGCGTGTCGGCGCACCTAAGGCCCGGGCCGGCGACGGACCGCCAATGGCGCTGTTCGGCGTCGTGGCGACGGCCGTCTGGGCCATGCTGCCCGCGTACGTACCCAACAACGTCGCCGTGGTCGTCGGCGGCGGGCCACCGATTGACGGCGGCCGGACGTGGGGCGGCAGGCGCCTGCTTGGCGACGGCAAAACCTGGCGCGGGACGGCCGGGGGCTGGCTGGCTGGCGTGGCGCTGGCGGTTGGACTGAATGCTATTCGACCCGGACTCTCCGCTGGCGTCGGCATCACCCTCCCTCGGTTTCCACTCGTTGCAGCGCTGGCGCTGCCGCTTGGCGCCATGCTCGGAGACATCGCCGCTTCCTTCCTCAAACGCCGGACGGGTCGCGAGCGTGGTGCGCCGCTGCCAGGCGTCGACCAGCTCGACTTCGTGGTCGGCGCCCTCTTCCTTACGTTCATTACCGCCCCCGACTGGTTCCTCGACACTTTCACCCTCCCCGTCGCAGTGACCGTGTTTGTCGTGACGCCGGTCCTGCACGTCGCCACAAACGCCATCGCCTACGGCCTCGGCCTCAAGGACGAACCCTGGTGACTGTCCCCCTCAGCCCCCGTACGTGGCGGCTGCAGTCTTCGAGAAGTGATGCGTTTTTCACCCCCGACCGCGGAGAGTCGTCAATGAGCACTCGTGGGCGGACGATCCGGCTGGCGACGCGTGGCTCGGACCTCGCCCACCGCCAGGCCGGCACGATCGGCGACGCCCTTGAGGACCGCCGCATCGAGGTCGAAGTCGTCGAGGTCACCACGACCGGCGACGAACTCAGCGACGAACTCATCCACGAGCTCGGCACGACGGGCGCGTTCGTCCGCGCGCTCGACGAGCAAGTGCTCGACGGGACTGTCGACGCAGCCGTCCACTCGATGAAGGACGTTCCCACGGACCAGCCTCCGGACCTGGTCGTCGCGGGGATCCCCGAACGAGCACGCGCGGGCGATGTCCTGGTGACTCCGAACGGGGGCGGTATTTCCGACCTACCCGAGGGGGCCACCGTGGGGACGTCGAGTCTGCGCCGGGGCGCCCAGCTCCGGGCCGCCCGATCCGACCTCGACGTCAAGCCGATCCGTGGAAATGTCGATACGCGGGTGGAGAAGCTGCTCGCACCGACCCTTCACCGCGAACACCAGCGACGGGTCGACGCCGAGGCGGACGCGGAGGACGGAGACGCCGGGGACGTCCAGGCGTTCGAACGGGACGTCGACGAGTGGTTCGCATCTCTCGCGGAGATCGAGCGCCGCGCACTCGAGCGCGAGGCCGAGACCGAGTACAACGCGCTCGTGCTCGCGGCAGCCGGACTGGAGCGCAGCGGCCTCGCCCACCACCTCGAGATCCACGCCCTCGATCCGACCGAGTTCGTTCCCGCGCCCGGCCAGGGGTCGATCGCGGTGACGGCGCGGGCAGATAGCGACGTCGCCGACACCCTCCACGACGTCATCGACCATCCACCCTCCCGTGTAGTCTCGACCGTCGAGCGGACGATCCTGGCCGAACTCGGCGGGGGCTGTGTGGCGCCCGTTGGCATCCACGCGAGGCTCCGGGGGGAAGTCGTCGCCACCACGGTTCGAGTCCAGTCGCGCGACGGGACAGAGGAGGTCGCGGCCACGCGGGAGCTACCGGTCGAACGACACGCGGAGGCCGCGGTGGAATTCGCCGCGGGCCTCGCGGACCGCGGGGCCGCTGCCCTCATCCGGTCGGCCCGGCGCGAGTCGCCCGACGAGGCCAAGCGGGGCGCATGACCGGGAGCGTCTCCCTCGTCGGGGCGGGCCCGGGCGACCCGGATCTCTTGACAGTCCGTGCACGAGACCTCCTCGACAGCGCAGACCGCGTCCTGCACGACAAACTCGCCGGCGCTGACGTGCTTTCGAGTGTGCCCCGAGAGCGACTGGAGGACGTCGGCTCGCGTGGACATGGGGAGAAAACTGACCAGTCCGCGATTAACGAGCGGCTGGTCGAACTCGCCCGACGTGGCCAGGACGTTGTCCGATTGAAGGGCGGGGATCCGACGGTCTTCGGCCGGGGTGGCGAGGAGATGCGGTACCTCGCCGAGCACGACGTGCCGTTCGAGGTCGTCCCGGGCGTGACGTCCGCGGTTGCCGCGCCGGCGGTGGCGGGCGTTCCGATCACGCACCGGGGCCTTGCCTCGTCGGCAACGATCGTGACCGGCCACGAGGATCCGACCAAGCCGGAGTCGAGTGTGGACTGGGCCGCCCTCGCGGCGGCCGGGGGAACAATCGTCGTCCTCATGGGCGTTACGCGGCTCCCCGAGTACACCGCTGCGCTCCTCGACGCTGGCATGGATCCCGAGACGCCGGTGGCGCTGATCGAACGGGCCACCCGGCCTGGTCATCAGGTGGCCACCGGAACCCTCGACACGATCGTGGCGGCCCGGGACGCTGTCGGAATCGAGCCACCCGCGGTCACGGTCATCGGTGAGGTCGCCGCCGTTCGGGAGGCCGTCCGTGAATGGATGGTCGTGGGGGCCGACGAATGAGCGACCGCCCGACCGTCGCCGTCTTCCGGCCCGACGACGGCCGGCTCGACGACGCCGTCGCGACGATCGAATCCCTGGGCGGCCGGGCGGTCGCCGACCCGCTCCTCGCGGTCGAACCGACCGGGGCACGGCCCCGGAGCGACGCCGACATCGCGATACTCACGAGCAAGACCGGCGCGGAACTCGTCGACGAGGCCGGCTGGGCACCCGAAGACGCCACGCTCTGTGCTATCGGCGAGTCGACCGCGGACGCGATGCGCGCCGTGGGCTACGCCGTCGACGTCGTCCCGACGGAGTACTCCTCCTCGGGACTCGTGGACGCCCTGGCCGGCGAGGTCGACGGCGCTCGGGTCGAAGTGGCACGGAGCGACCACGGCTCGGCCGTCCTCACTGATGGCCTGGAAGCTCACGGCGGGTACGTCCACGAGACGATCCTCTACCGGTTGGATCGGCCGGATGGCGCCGGCTCTTCAATCGAGGCTGCAGCCGCGGGCGACCTCGACGTGGCGTTGTTCACCTCGTCGCTCACGGTCGAGCACTTCCTCGAGATCGCGGACGAACGCGGCTTACGCGACGCGGCCGTCGACGGCCTCCGGAGCGCTGTCGTCGGGGCCATTGGGCAGCCGACCGCGGATACGGCGGAAGCGGGCGGCATCGCCGTC
>CAYUFG010000204.1:0-3476 GCA_964443815.1 uncultured Halobacteriales archaeon
GGCGGCCAGACCGGCCTCAACGTCACCGCCGAACTCGCCGAGGAGGGCGTCCTCGACGAGTTCGACGTGGACGTGATGGGAACACCACTCGACACCATCTACGCGACGGAGGACCGGGACATGTTCCGGCAGCGGATGGAGTCCATCGGCGAGCCGGTCCCGGAGTCGATCACCATCGACTCCGTCGACGAGGTCGAAGACGCCGTCGAGGCGGTCGGCGGCCTGCCGGTCATCATGCGCACGACCTACACGCTCGGCGGGGCGGGCTCGGGTGTTATCGGCGAGATGGATGAGCTCAAACAGGCGGTTCGTCGCGGCCTCAACCTCTCGCGTGACGACCGGGTGATGATCACCGAGTCGATCGACGGCTGGATCGAACTCGAGTACGAGGTGATGCGGGACGCCGACGACTCCTGTATCATAATCTGCAACATGGAAAACATCGACCCGATGGGTATCCACACGGGGGAGTCCATCGTCGTGACACCCTCGCAGGTAATCCCCGACGAGGGTCACCAGGAGATGCGCGACACGGCGTTAAAGGTAATCCGCGAACTCGGCATCCAGGGCGGGTGTAACATCCAGTTCGCCTGGCGGGACGACGGGACGCCCAACGGCGAGTATCGTGTCGTCGAGGTCAACCCCCGCGTCTCGAGGTCGTCGGCGTTGGCGTCGAAGGCGACGGGCTATCCCATCGCCCGCGTCACCGCGAAGGTCGCACTGGGCAAGCGTCTCCACGAGATCGAAAACGAGATCACCGGCCAGACGACGGCCGCCTTCGAGCCCGCCATCGACTACGTCGTCACGAAGATTCCCCGGTGGCCGATCGACAAGTTCACCGACGTCGACTTCACCCTCGGCCCAGGGATGAAGTCCACCGGCGAGGCGATGGCGATCGGGCGGACGTTCGAGGAGTCGATGCTCAAGGCACTCCGCTCTACGGAATACGCCCCCGCGGTCGACTGGACGCACGTGGACGACCAGGAGCTGGCCGAGGAGTACATCGGCCGCCCCTCCCCTGACCGCCCGTACGCCATCTTCGAGGCGTTCGAGCGTGGCTTCTCGATCGAGCGGATCAACGAACTCTCGGACATCCGCGAGTGGTACCTGGAGCGGTATCGGAACATCGCGGACGCCGCCGCGGCCGCAAGCGAGGGCGACTTCTCCACCGCTGCGACCGCCGGCTTCACCGACCAGGAGATCACGGCACTCGCGGGTGGGAACTTCGACGACACCCACGCGTCCTGGCTGCCGGATCGCCTCCTCGACGAGCGCGGCGCGGTCGAAGGCGAGCAACCCGCACAGACGGATGGTGGAACGGCAATCCAGGTCGACGACGTTGACGACGCGACGATCGATCGGGACTTCAAACTCGTCGACACCTGCGCCGGCGAGTTCGCCGCGACGACGCCGTATTACTACTCCGCGCGGGATCCCGTCTCGGCAGAACTCGAGCGCGACGAACTCCGCGTCGACCGCGACGTCGAGAGCGTGGTGGTAGTTGGCGGCGGCCCGATCCGGATCGGCCAGGGCGTCGAGTTCGACTACTGCTCTGTCCACGCTATTCGGGCGCTGCGGGAGATGGGCATCGACGCCCACGTCGTCAACAACAACCCCGAGACTGTCTCGACGGACTACGACACCTCCGACGGGCTGTTCTTCGAGCCGATCACGGCCGAGGAGGTCGCGGACGTCATCGAGGCAACCAACGCCGACGGCGTGATGGTCCAGTTCGGCGGCCAGACCTCCGTCGATATCGGGCGGCCGCTCGAAATCGAACTCGAGCGCCGCGATCTCGACTGCGAGGTGCTCGGGACGTCCGTCGACGCGATGGACCTCGCGGAGGACCGTGACCGGTTCAATCGCTTGATGGACGATCTCGGCATCAGCCAGGCCGACGGCGGGACCGCCACGAGCAAGGAAGAGGCGCTCGAACTCGCCCACGAAATCGGTTATCCAGTCCTCGTGCGGCCCTCCTACGTCCTCGGAGGGCGCGCGATGGACGTCGTTCACGGTGACGACGACCTCGAGACGTACATCGAGGAGGCGGTCAGGGTATCGCCGGACAAGCCAATCCTCGTCGACGAGTTCCTCGCCGACGCCGTCGAACTGGACGTCGACGCTGTTTCCGACGGCGAGAACGTCCTCATCGGCGGCGTGATGGAGCACATCGAAACCGCGGGCGTCCACTCGGGCGACTCCGCGTGCATGATCCCGCCGCGGTCGCTCGGTCGTGATGTCAACCGCCGGGTTCGCGAGGTGGTCGAGGACATCGCCCGCGAACTCGACACGGTCGGGTTGCTCAACGTGCAACTGGCTGTCCGGGACGGCGAGGTCTACGTCCTCGAGGCGAATCCGCGGTCCTCCCGGACCGTGCCCTTCGTCTCGAAGGCCACGGGCGTCCCCATCGCGAAGATCGCCGCGAAGGTGATGGCGGGCGCGACCCTCGAAGAACTCGACTACGAGGAGCAGATCCCCGAGCAGGTGAGCGTGAAGGAGGTCGTGCTGCCGTTCGACCGGCTACAGGGCAGCGACCCGCGCCTGGGTCCAGAGATGAAGTCCACGGGTGAAGTCATGGGCACGGCCGACACCTTCGGCAAGGCGTATGAGAAGGCCCAGATGTCCGTCGGCAAAGCTATCCCGCTGTCGGGCACCGCGATCGTCGACATGCCGGTCGACGGCTTCGACGAGTTCTTCGACGTCAGGTCCTTCGACGACTTCGACAACAGCGCAGCCATCAAAAAGGCCCTCCGCGGGGGCGAGATCGACCTCGTCCTCTCCCGGGATCGGGAGGTGCTCGAGGTGTGCGTCGAGGAGACCATTACCTACTTCTCGACGGTCGAGAGCGCTCAGGCGGCCCTCGAGGCCATCCGCCACAGCGACGAATCGCTCGACGTCCAACCGGTCGGCGAGCGGTCGAAACTCAGGGAGTACTGGGGCCAGCCCAAGGAACGCGACCACCTCCGCAGCCAGCTCGGGGCACTCCGGGAGATCGCCGACGGCGAGTACCTCTCGGCGCTGGGTGCGGACGCCGACGAGCGCGCCGACGTCGCCGCGGCGCTCGACACAGTCATCGAGACGATCGATTCCTCTGTGCTGCTACTCGGTACGGCCGACGCGAGCGAGATTGCTACCCTGCAGAACGCCCTCGACGACCGTGGCTATGGCGCACACGTCGCGGCCGAACTGCCGGGCGCTGCGGGCGACGAGGAACGCCTCGGGACCTACATGACGCTGTCGGCGTTCGCCATCCTCGTCGACCGCGACCCCTCCACGCGTCTGACCGAGGTTGAGACCGCGAAAGCCCGCAACTCCATCCTCGCTCGGCTGGTCCCAGCGGGGGTACAGCGCCAGGAAACTCACCTCCTCGGTGGACACGCCGACGAGGCCGTCGACCACGTCCGGGACTTCGAATTCGAAGACGACCCCGCAGAAGTGATCGACGAGGCGATCGCGTGGGCCGAGGAGCGGATCGA
>CAYUFG010000205.1:0-3459 GCA_964443815.1 uncultured Halobacteriales archaeon
TCCGGTCCCTGGCTCCGCAAGCCAAGAGGATAGTCCACTACCCTACCCGGACTCGAATCTCCGTAACGCAGGTCCGTGTATAGGGATTTCGATTCCCGGGGCCGCTAGGGCGGCTATCCAGCCATTTTATGGTCTCGGGACGCCTCTCCTCCCTAATGGCCGAGCGGCTGGAATCCGGTGGCGACGGAGGTGCCCCCGTACTCCCCGACCTCGAGGGCGTGGCTAACGTCCTGGTGCTGGCACCGTCAATGGGGGCACCAAAGCGGGACGCCTGTCTGGAGCTCATGACCCAGACACCGCCCGCGTCGACCAACGTGCTTTCGGTGACATTCACCCAGTCCGCGGCCGAGTGGATCGAGGACTGGGACGGCCGTGTCGGGGAGCCCCCCGCGCGCGGCGGCATCGTCGCCATCGGCCAACAGGAGGCCGAACGCGGCACCGACTGGCAGGTCGCCACCGTGGAGAATCCTTCGGATCTGACGGGCATCGGCATCGAACTCAGCGAGATGCTGTCGACGATGGCCGACGCGGCCGAGGACAGCCAACCGCTGACCGTCTGTTTCGACTCTATCACCTCGCTCCTGCAGTACGCGGACCTCCAGCGGACCTTTCGGTTCCTCCACGTCGTTACCGGCCGGATCAAGACGGTCGGCGGCGTTGGGCACTTCCACATCGACCCTGCGGCCCACACCGACCAGGAGCTCGCAACGCTCAAAGGCCTGTTTGACGCCGTCGTCGAAGTCGACGAGGACGGCGCCTTCACGGTCACGAGGTGACATCCGCCTTGCCGTCACCGGCGAGGCTTTCCCGTCCAGAAGCGTGGGGAGATTTCCCGGTCTACGATACCACGTGAGCTCTCGGCCGAACCGTCCCGCCCTCGCGGGCGAGCGGGGGAGTACGATGCTCGCCACGCTTCCGGCGGCGTTCACACGCGACAACAAGCGTGCAACGATGGGTGTGGCTGCGTGTCGAACCGGGAGGCGCGAGACACGCCGAACCGCCCGCAACGTGACGTCGCCTGCGGAGTCAGGTGCCGCTGTGTCAACGTCGGATGCAAGCTCCGACACAGACAGGAAACCCCGACCGCAACAAGCGAGGGTCGGGGAGGCCCGTGCGCGGGCGATCGGAGGGAGTTCACAGAGGGTAAAATCCACGTCGAACTCAGCGGTGGGTCCTTTTCCGTCCGTATCTTTGGCTCGAGTATGCAACGACGAACTGTGTTGCGAGGCGCGGCGTCCATAGCGGCAATCGGGATTGCCGGCTGTTCCGCCGGCGGCGCGCCCGGCGACGCAACCGACACGCCAACCGACGAGCCGTCGATCGAACTAGTCGACAGCGACTTCGAGGTCAAAAATATCGACCACACCGGCGAGGCGAGCGCCGACGTCACCTTCCACGACGAGGACGACCGCGTGCGGTTCACGGGGACCATCGAGGGGTCGGACGGGTGCAAGACGGCAGCGATGGACGCGATCGAGTACGACAGCGAGGTAGACGAGGTGCACCTCACCGTCCGTACCGAGGACCGCGAGGGAACCGAGAATCAGGCGTGTACGGAGGCGCTCGTGTATGTGGACTACGAGGCGATGGCGACGTTCAGCGGTGGGACGCCGAAACGCGCGACGGTCAGCCACGATGGCCGTGAGATCATGAGCGGCGGTCGCGAATCCTCGAGCACAGACGGCGACTGATCCCCACACTCCATATCCGATACCACGACGCCCGTCGGTTGGATCGTATCTGCGCGGCCGCCACTGCCCCGGGTCGGCCCCGATTCATCCGGCGTCCGTCCGAAACGCGTCACTCGGGATGGCGATACAGAAACCGCAAGAAGGCGACGGCTTGCCGGTCCAACGACAACGCTTAAGCGGGCGCTGACCCAGCACCAGTCCCATGGGCGCGATCGAGGAGATCTACGCCGACCTCGACGCCGAGGACGTCTCCGAGGAGGAGTTCCGGGAGGCGGTCGAGGCGAAGGTCGAGCAGATGGGGGGGCTCGCAGACGAGGAGACCGCCGCCATGCTCGTCGCCCACGAGATCGGCGACGACGAGGTGGCGAGTGTCTCCGATATCGAGACGGGTATGGCGGAGGTGAACTTCCGCGCCAAGGTGCTCTCGGTGGGAGAGTTGCGGACGTTCGAGCGCGAGGGCGAGGACGATGACGGCCGGGTCATCAACGTCGAGGCCGCGGACGAGACCGGGACGGTCCGGCTGGCGTTCTGGGACGAGGAGGCTGGGGCCGTTGCTGACGGCAAACTCGACGTCGGCGACGTGCTGAAGGTCAATGGCCGGCCGAAGGAGGGCTACAACGGGCTGGAGGTGAGCGTCGACCGCGCTGAGGCGGATCCCGACACGGAGATCGACGTCGACCCAGGTGGCGCGGCGCACGTCGAAACGCTCACCCTCGGCCAGTCCGATGTCACGCTGCGGGGACTCGTCCTCGGTACCGACGACCCGCGGACCTTCGAGCGAGACGACGGCACCGAGGGCCGGGTGGCAAATCTCACGCTCGGCGACGAAACCGGCCGCGTGCGGGTGACGCTGTGGGACGAGCGAGCGGATCGTGCCACGGAAATCGAAGCTGGGACAGCGGTCGAGATCGTCGACGGGTACGTTCGGGAACGCGACGGTGACCTCGAACTCCACGTGGGGGACCGCGGTGCGGTCACCGAAGTAGACGAGCCCGTCGAATACACGCCGGACGCGACGCCGATCGCGGAGGTGGAGCTGGACGACCGGGTCGACCTCGCGGGCGTGGTCCGCTCGACGGATCCAAAACGCACCTTCGACCGGGACGACGGCTCGGAGGGCCAGGTCCGCAACGTCCGCCTCCAGGACGAGTCGGGCGACATCAGGGTCGCGCTGTGGGGCGACCTCGCCGACCTCGAGATCGCACCGGGCGACGAGGTACTGGCGGCGGACGTCGAGATACAAGACGGCTGGCAGGACGACCTCGAGGCCTCGGCTGGGTGGCGGTCCACGGTTACTGTCCTCGAGGACGCAGACGTGGCGGTAGACGCCCACGTCGGCACCGAGGACGAGGAGCCCGGCGGCCTTTCAGCCTTCGCTGGCGAAGGCGGCGACGGAAATGGAGAGCCGACGTCGGACGGCGATGAGTCGACCGGCGCCGATCCTGGCGATACCCGTAGCGAGGGTGACCACGTCGAGTTCACCGGCACGGTTGTCCAGACCGGCGACCCCGCAATCCTCGACGACGGCACCGAGACCATGACCGTGGAGACGAAGGAGTCGCTCCGGCTCGGAGAGGAAGTCACCGCCCGTGGGGAACTCGTCGACGGCCGGCTCCTCGCCGACGACGTGGTCTGAAGCGGCCATCGGAAACCCTTAAGGCCGCCAGCGCCCCCACTCGGGCTATGGGCGTCGAGCTACCGTTCGCCCCGGTTGACGCCGTCATCCGGGCGAACGCGGGCGACTTGCGGGTGAGTGCGGAGGCCGCCG
>CAYUFG010000206.1:0-3369 GCA_964443815.1 uncultured Halobacteriales archaeon
CCCACGAGTTCGTGGAGGTACTTCTGGATGACCGGGTCCTCCAAGAGGTCCTCAAAAGCCATTAGCGGAGTATGGGGGTGTCAGCCTGGTAAAAGCATCGGGTCGCCGTCGTCACCGCTCCTCGACGCGTTTGCCGGTCGCCCGGGGAACCACGTCACGGTCGGCGCCTTCCCACTCGCGGTCGAGTTCCTCACCCGCGAATAAACGGTCGAGGAACACCGCCAGAGCGGCGATCTCGGAGTGTGGTTGGTTGGTTACAGCGAGATTCCAGTCCGCGCGTTCGTACAGTTCGAAGGGGACCTTCTCCGCACCCACGACGACGAGGAGGGGGGCTCCTGCATCGAATTCGGCCCGCACAGTCGTCACCTCCTCTTGGACAGGCAGGCCGTACATCGTCAGGTGGACGATCCGGCCCTCCCAGCGTTCGACGACTCGTTCGGGGTCGTCCGCGGTCTCGACACTGAACGGGCCCCCGAACCGTTCCGTTACCGACTCGACCGACGAACGTCGGCTGCTCGCGTCCCCGACGAGGATCACCCGATCCGCGCCGAGCGCCCGCGCGGTCAACCCGACGTGGGTCGTAGTGCGCTCGTCGCGGCCGGGCCGGTGGCCGAGGCGGAGAACGACCACCGGCGGCGTGTTCTGCATGTGGGGTGATCGGCGTCCCGGCCAGTAGACGTTTGCGGACCGGAAGACACATCTTCGCGGTGGCGGATCCGCCGATATGGACCTCGCGGGCAGCCGAATCGTCGTCACCGGGGGCGCCGGATTCGTCGGTTCGCACCTCGTCGAGCGGCTGGTTCAGGACGCCACAGTCACGGTCGTGGACGACCTATCGGCGGGTCGCCGCGAGTGGGTCCCAGACGAAGCGGACTTTCTCGAAGGCGATGTTCGTGAGCGGTCGGTCCTCGAATCGGTGCTCGAACCGTCGGTCGACCTGGTCTGCCACCTTGCCGCCGGCAAGGCTGTCGACACTGCAGCTCCCCGCGGCCAGTTCGAGGCAAACACGGCAATGACCTACACCGTTCTCGAGGCGATGGCCAGCGCAGACGTCGACAGCTTGCTCTACACGTCGTCGTCGACGGTCTACGGCGAGGCTCCCCGACCGACTCCCGAAGACTTCGGTCCTCTCGAGCCGATCAGCGCCTACGGCGCCGCGAAGGTCGCCGAGGAGGGGCTCGTCTCGACGTACGCCCACAGCCACGGCATGCAGGCGTGGGTGGTCCGCTTCGCGAACATCGTCGGCCCGCGTCTTCGGGGCGCGGTGATTCCGGATTTCGTGGAAAAACTCCGCGAGGATCCGGAGAGATTGCGGATCCTCGGCGACGGCCGCCAGGAGAAGTCCTACATGCACGTGAGCGACTGCGTGGGGGCGATGTGTCACGTAGTCCGCCAAGCCACAGGTGACTACAGTGTCTATAACCTCGGTACCGAGACGACGACTTCCGTGACGGAAATCGCAGATATCGTCGCCAGCGAGATGGAACTCGAGCCAGAGTACGCCTATACCGGCGGCGACCGCGGCTGGACCGGGGACGTTCCCCGGATGCGCCTCGACGTCGGGAAACTCGCGTCTCTCGGCTGGACGCCGCGATTCGAGAGCGACACGGCGGTTGAGCGGGCCGCTCGCGAACTGGTTCAGGAGCTCACGGAGCAGTAGCCCTATCTTGTGGCCCCACTAACACCGGGCGTGCAGATCGTCGGCTACGAGCCCGCGGCCGACCAGTCGGCCGGAGCGGCCCTCCTGATCGCCCATGACGGCGACGTCGACCGCCGGACGCTGAAGACTGGGACTGCCCTCGAGTATACGCTCGAGACGAGGCACTGCGCTGGCGAGCTGGCAGACGACGGCCACCGCGCCTGCAAAACACCGGCGGCTCCCTACTGCGATCGGCACATCAGTCGGTGGCCCTGTGCGCGGTGTACGGGCGCTTGCGACCGCCCGATCGACGCCTGTCGTGAGGAACACGCCATCTACCTGGCGGCGTTCGCCCCCGACGCGTTCAAGGTGGGTGTCACACGATCGTGGCGGCTCGAGACGCGCCTCCGCGAACAGGGGACAGACCGTGCGGCCCACCTTCGGACTGTGGCCGACGGCCGGATCGCCCGGAAGATCGAGACAGACCTCGCCGCCGATGTGGGCGACAGCGTGCGGGTCGCGACGAAGCGACGGGGACTACACCGGTCTGTCGACGAGGCTGCCTGGATGGACCGCCTGGCGGACTTCGAGGTGATCGAGACCTTCGCCTTCGACTACGGGTTGGACCTGTCCGAGCGGCCGATGGGTGAGACGATAGCCGCGGGAACGGTTCTGGGGACAAAGGGCCGCCTGCTCGTTCTCGAGCGTGCTGGCAGCACCTACGCGGTCGACATGCGCGACCTCGTCGGCTACGAGGTGACCATGTCCAGCCCGGATCGACGCCTGCAGTCCAACCTCGGCGCGTTCGATTAGCAAGGGAGGGCCGCGGGGTCCGGTACCGGAACCTTATAGACAGTTTCACGTCGCGAGAGGCTCGTGCCCGCGAGCCAACTGAGCACGTGCCCATGGAGACCTCACCATACTGGCGACCGCTGCGGGAGTCGTCCGCCGCGTCGGTATCGGTGATTCGAGTTGTGGCACGTTTGCGCCGGGCGCACCGGCCTCACCCGATGGGGGTCTCCATGACGGGGTTCGTCAGGCCTTTCTACTGTCGTGACGACAGTGAAACAATGCCCTCCAGGCAGCTGTCGACCCCCTCCGGGATCGGTCAGCGGACCCGACGTAGCGTACTCGCATCGCTGGGTGCCGGAACGGTCTTCACGATGGCCGGCTGTGCGAGCGTTCTTCCTGGCGGTCCAGCGGAGACCGAGGTTGAACCCGCCGAGGTCGTCGTCGAGAACCGGACGGATGACGACGCCGAAATTGCGGTCAGGCTCGTTGATGGCGCGAGCGAGACGGTCTTCAGTCGGGTGTTCTCCGTCGGCCCCGAACAGATGGTCGGCCGGGGAGCGATCGAAACGGCCCCGCGGCGAGTCCATGCCTTCACCCCGGGAGGGATCTCCACCCGGTGGGAGTACGACCCAGACCTGCCGGCCGATTTCGATTGCGAGATCAAAGATGTGGGCCTTACGCTCCACGGAGACGAGACCATCGAGCCGTGGTACAAGTGTTGATCAACTGACCTATGGACGACCCCCCAGACGGATTCACGCCTGCCGGTCTCTCGGGATACTCCGCATATTTCGCACGTAGACAGCGCCACATCTGAGCGGGCGGCGCCCCGGTCCGCCGGCAACCCCTTGGAGATATCGGCCAATTGACCGGCGTTACTGTTCGTCCGGAGACCGCCGAAAGGCGGTTCGAGGGGCGCAACGACAACCCTTTTCCCC
>CAYUFG010000207.1:0-3298 GCA_964443815.1 uncultured Halobacteriales archaeon
CCCTCGACGACCCAGTGCGCGATCCAGAGGCCGAGGCCGCTCCCGTGCTGGAGCGAGGACTCCTCGCCGCCTTCGATGGCCTCGAGCTCCCACCGTGGGACCCCCGTCCCCTGGTCGATGATCTCGACCGTCCCCCGACCAGCGTCGGTCGAGACACGAACCGCCACCGGGTCGGCGCCGTGCAGGCAGGCGTTCTCGATGAGCTCCTCGAGCGCGTCCGTGATCTCCGGCAGCGCGGCCACCTCGAGCGCCGACTGCGCGGCGTCCAGCTCGATGGGTCGGTCGGGGTGGGCCGATCGTACGCTCGCGACCGCTTGGTCCGTCGCGTCCACCAGGTCGACTGTCGCCGGGGTCGAATCGAGCGTCCGCTGGACGTCGATGGTGCGCTCGGCGGTCGAGATGAGGTCGTCGAGCGCCACTGCGGCCTTCGAGAGGTTGTCGGCCACCGGATCCGACGCCCGGCCGGCCGCCACGCCGACGTAGCCGCGGGCGACGTTGAGCTCGTTGCGCAGGTTGTGCCGCAGGATGCGGGTCATGACCGACAGCCGCTGCTCCCTGGCCTCGAGCTCGTGACGCTGCACGACGGTCTGCCCGTAGAGGTGGCCGAGAACGACCCCGAAGAGCGCCCCGCCCAGCGCCGTGTTGAGCACCGCGAGTTCCGGTGTGACGACCTCGACGCCCTGGGTCCATTGGCCCCAGATCAGTGCGCCGCCGGCGAACGCGAAGAGGAGCGAGAGGCACGCGGCGCCGAGCCCGGCGGTCTCGAAGAGCGTCTCCGCCTCGCGGTGGTCGCGATACCGGGCGACGTACCCGATCACGAGCAGCGTGAGGACAACCGGGTGGCCGAGCCCGAGCAAGACTGGTAAGGTGGTCACGTCTCCGTTGGTGCCGATCGTGCGCACCAGCGTGACGAGGGTGACCACCGCGAAGCCACCGACCAGGAGTGCCGCGCGGCGACGGGGCTGCCGGTCCATTAGACGGGTCGACCCATGTCCGCCCTACTCGTGGTTGAGTGTTGTGGCCGCCCGCTCGCGGACTGGGTCCCGGCAGTCGCCGTATCCCCGGCTGCGTCAGCGCGAGCCCAATGATCACGATCCCGACTCTCAGATACAGCCACTGCAGTCAGTGGCCGACGCCAAATCCCGGATCCAGTGGTTCTGGCGTGACGCAGGGCCGATCGCTGGACGATGACTGGTCGCGGGGTTGAGACAGTATCGAACTAAGAATCCGACCGAGACAGGGGAGTGAATCTGAATCCGGGACAGTACAGTTAGCATCAAGAATACAGTTATAAAAAATCTATTTTTGTATCAATAATATAGAAGTTGTATTCAATATTATATTGTAGTATAGATTTGGTTATCATAATTAAGATAATTATCGATTAGTCGATGTTCATATTCGACAGCGATTCTCCCAAATCAGCCACAATGTAGGTGGTTTCAGGATTCGGTTCGCGAGGGTGCCGATCCCATCGACTTCCAGCTCGATCCGTTCATCGGGGCGAAGCCATCAACGGTAGATTGAGCAGTCCGGCCCAGGTCATCAAGAGGTGAGAACGACAACGCCGGTCGGAATAGCTAGTGTCGATAGCGTCGTTCGAAAGGGCCTGTATCCGATATATTCGGATAGCTCGATTGGAGTCATCGGCCGTGATCGAGTCCGAACAGGAACCGGGACTCGATGTGGACCCAGTAGACAACTGCCTTTACAGAGGTAGCCTCGTAAAGGGAACGCTCCCAACCAGCACCCACGAGATCAGGACCCGTACCGGTAGTTAATCCCGATCACGTTCGACGCCTGCCGGACGGCGTCGGCGAGTTCCTGGACGTACTCCTCGTCGGCGAGCCGGCGCGACGGGCAGACGATGCCGACGGCGCCGTGGACGCGAGCTCCCTGATCGTCGACGATCGGCGCGGAGACGACGCCCATCCCCAGCACTTGTTCGTCCACGTCGACGGCGTAGCCCTGCTCGGCGATGGTCTCGAGTTCGTCGTCGAGCGCCGTGCGATCGGTAACAGTGTGCTCGGTGATCCGCTCCAGGCCGTGTCGGTCGATGATTCGGTCGACAGCGTCGTCGGGCAGGGCGGCCAGGATGACCTTTCCGGAGGCGTGCGTGTGAAGCGGCGTGTGGATCCCCGTGTAGTCCCCGAGGTTCAACGCGCGCTCGCCCCGCTCGGCGTGGACGATAACCGCCCGGCCCGCTTCCTCGATGGTCAGGTTGGCCTCCTCACCGGTCTCCTCGGCGAGCCGCACGAGCTCCGGCCGGGCGACGTGGAAGAGCTCCATCCGCCACTTCAGCCGGCCGCCGATCTGGAGGAACTTCGTACTCAGGTGGTAGCCGTCCTCGTCACGGACGGCGTAGCCGGCCTCCTCGAGGCTTCGGAGGTAGTCGTGCACCGTGCTCTTGGCCATGTTCATGCGTTCAGCGAGTTCCGTGACGCCCGCCCCGTCGAGCCGCCAGAGCTCCTCGACGATCCGGAACGTCGTGTCGACCGTCTTCAGGGGGGCCGTCCCGGGCATGTCGGTCGTGGACTGTGTCCCTACCGTCTTAGTTCGTTCGGATATATCGGAAGTATTGACAGCCGACATTCGTCTCGGGTCAGTGCACGGCCGACGAGGGGCCAACGTAACCGGAACTGGTGATGCTCCGGGCGTGCACAGTTGGTGTGGTCGGCAGATCGAGAGAATCGTCCGGAATATTCGGACGTGGTGTGTTGGGTATTCACATTCCCTCGTGCGGGGCCGAGAACCGGGCGTACGGCGGCCTGCCGGTCACGCTGGGCATTGAGAGAAAAGCGCTGAACACGGGGAGATGCGAGCCGGGGTGCTGCGTACGGAGTGGTCCCCTACGAGCCAGGTTCGGGCGCCGGCAGCTCGCCGGACTCCGCCACGACCTCGACGTCATAGGTCGCGTCGGGATAGTAGTCGGGTGCCCCCTCCACGAACTGGCTGTAGAGGAGAACGGGGTTCCTGAACTCGCCCCACTCCGTGTACTCGAGGGGGTTCTCATACAGCATGTCGAAGGAGCCGTTCCGCACGTAGTCGGCGATACCCGTCGGGTCGGCGCCGACCTCGGCGGCCGCTTCGCCGATCATCATCGCGGTCATGTACGCGATGGACTGATAGACGTACATCGGCCGGTCGAACCGCTCGGCGACCCGCTGTCCGAGGGCGGTGTACCCCTCGGTTCCGGGGACCGCGAGATGCCGTGTGTAGACGTCGTTGGTGACGTTCTCGCCGAGGATGTTGAACAGCGCCATCGGCGGTGCGTCGACGCCGAGCATCGTGACGTCCA
>CAYUFG010000208.1:0-3286 GCA_964443815.1 uncultured Halobacteriales archaeon
GCGCTGTACTCGATCTCCTCGTACTCGCCCTGGAACCACTGGTCGAGCAGCGGATGGGTCAACAGGTTATCGAGCAGTTCCTGGGGTTCCGCCCGCTTGTCGGCGAGGGAGTCGAGGTGGAAGACCGTCCCGATCGAGAGGGTGTCCTCGTTCGTGTAGAGGAAGCCCCCGCCGCGGACGCCGTCAAAGAGGTCGCCCGAAAACAGGTGAGAGGCCCCGGCCTCGCCGTCGAGGTCGAAGCGCTCCTCGATCGTGTCCGCGTCCATCTGGACGACCGCCTTGACGCCCTGGAACCACTCCTCCGGTTCCTCCCAGTCCATCAAGCCGGCGTCCCGGGCGAGTTCGGAATTGACGCCGTCGGCCGCGACGATCACGTCGGCCGTGATCGGATCGAGTTCGTCACACGTGACGCCGACGATCTCGCCGTTCTCGCGAAGCAGGCCGTTGACCCGGACCTCCGTCAGCAGGCCGCCGCCCGTCTCGCGAGTCTTCTCATGCACCCGCTCGGCGAGCCAGGAGTCCATCTTTCGGCGCAAGACCGCGTCACACCAGGCTGTGTCGTGGTGGTGGACCCGCTCGAGGTCGAGAGTCTTGACCTTGTTCCCCTTGACGTTGTGGATGTAGGACTCGTCGATGGGTCGCTCCGTGGCCTCCTCCCGGAAGTCGGGAAACAGTCCGTCGAGTGTGTACGGCGCGGACTCCTCGGCGAAGAGTAATCCGCCGGAAACGTTCTTCGAGCCGGCGTCGACGCCCCGTTCGAGGACGAGCGTCTCGACGCCCTGCTCGGCCAGTGCCGCCGCCGCTGCGGCGCCGCCGGGACCGGCCCCGACGACGACCGCCTCGTAGTGTTCGTAGTCCTCAGTCATCGCTTGCCTCCACGGCTGCCGCGAACTCGCCCTGCTCGATCGCCTCGGTCAGTCTGGGCAGCACCTCGAAGAGGTCGCCCTGGATGTAATAGTCGGAGTAGTCCTTGATGTCGGCGTCGGGGTCGGTATTGATCGAGATCACTGTGTCCGAGTCCTCCATGCCGACGGTGTGCTGGACGGCACCGCTGATGCCAGCGGCGATGTACAGATCGGGCTCGACCGCCTGGCCGGACTCGCCGATCTGGCGCTCCTCGGTGACGTATTGCTCAACGTGGCCGCCGAACTGGTACGACGCAGTGATGACGCCGCGGGACAGCCCGAACGCCGCGTCGTCGAAGGCGTCCACGAGGTCGAGGCCGAGTTCGATGCCCTCGGTGGGATCGCGGCCGATCCCGCGGCCGAGCGCGACGACCACGTCGTGGCCCGTTAGGTCGACACCCGAATCCAGCGTGTCGTGATCGGTGATCTCGACCTGAAACCAGTCCTCGGGGAGATCGAGATCGTGCTCGACGATTTCGCCTTCTCGGTCGTAGTCAGGCTCCGGTAGATCGAACGTACCGGGAATGACGCTCGCGCCCTGTGGGTGGAAATCCCGATGTGGCTTGTCGATGCAGAGAATCGTCGAGTATTCGAAGCCCGAGAAGTCCGGCCGGGGCATGTGGAGAATCCGGTCGAACTCCTTACTGTCCCCGGGCGTGCCGGTCTTCGCGGGATTCGAGATCATCGCGTTCTGGATATAGAGGTCAGAACAGTCCGACGCCAGCCCGGAGTCGAGCTCTCCCTGGACCAGCGCCGAGAGGTCACGGCCATTGTCGGTCGCCGGGAAGATATTGTATCGGGGTTCGTGATAGTCTCGCCAAGCGACGTCCCAGTCCCGACACATATGACACATGATCTCCGTGTAGGCCTTGTGCCGGAACCGACTGAGCCGGTCGTCCTCGTGGTAGACGACGCGGTCTGCGCCGTAGGCGACGGCCTCCGCGGCCAGATCCTCGACGTCGTCGCCGATGATCACTGCGACGAGGTCCTCGGACTCACCGGCCTCGTCGCCGCCGTAACTTGCGGTCTCGCCGTCGGGTGCGTCGCCCTCTCCTTCGGCGTTGTAGGCGTCCATGAGTCGCCGGCAGTGACCGAGCATCTCCTTCGAGACGTCGATCAGTTCTCCATGCTGGGTCTCGCAGTAGACCCACATGTCGCGGTACGTCTCGCCGGAAACCCCCTCGACATAACGTTTGTCGGCCGTGGGGTGGTCGAGTTCGGGATACTTCTCCTCGGGTGGAACGTACTCGACCACCCGCTCCTCGTCGTCGTCACCGCCGGTGAGGGACTCGATGCGGTTTTCGATCTGGGTCTTGGCGCCCTTTCGGTCCTTGCCGTCCTGCTCGCGCTCGAGGAGGTCCTCGAGTAGTTCGGGATCGTCCACATCACGGACCATGTTGGCGACGTCGGCGACCGTCAGCTCGGTCAGGTCGACGGATGCGGGGTCGACCTCGTCGTCTTCGCCCTCGAGCTTCTCGAGGCGGTCCTCGATGAGCGTCTTGACCGGGACGCGGTCCTCGCCGCCTTCCTCCAGCTCGAGCATCTCGCGAAGCTCCTCAGCGTCGTCGACGTCTTTGATCTTCGGGCCGAGTTCGGCGATCTCGAGCTCCCTCGGGTCGATCTCGGGCATGCTCAGTCACCCCCCGCGAAGGCAGCCATCTCCTCGAAGACCTGTTCCATTCCGTCGCGGTCGTCGGGCGTCAGCTCGGTCGCCTCCCGCGATCCCTCGCCCTTCGGAATGGGATCGACACCGGAGACGATCGTCGGCGAGCCGTCCAGACCGATAAAGTCCGGATCCAGGTTGAGGTCCTCGTGGTTCCAGACGGTGACTTCGTCTTCGGCATCGGGAGCGCGGGCTCTGGCGTCCGCACGGAGGTCCTTATACCGAAGCCGGTGGTCGGCCTTGCGGTAGCTAGCCTCGAACTCCGGGTCGGTGACGATGAACGCCGGGAGGTCGGCCTCGACCGTCTCAATCTCAGAGGTGTCGCCCTCGACGAGTCGCTTGACGCGCACCCTCTCCTCGTTCTCGTCGATATCGATGGCGATGACGTGCGTGATCAGCGGAAAATCTGGGAGTGCATCGTGGATATTGAGACACCAGTTGGTTTGCGGACCGGTGTGACCTGTCTCCCCGTCGGCCGTTTTGAAGCCTGCAAACACGAGGTCCGGCGTCACGTCCATCTGATCGATCCCCGTAGCGATGGTCATCGCGGTGGCCCAGGTGTCGGCTGCTCCCATCTCGCGGTCGGAAAACAGGTACAGGTCGTCCGCGTAGACGTCTTCCATTCCTTCCGCGAGGACTTCCTTGTAACCTGGGGGGCCCATGCTGGCCAGCGACACCGTCCCGCCGTGTCGCACCTTCGTCTGGAGCGCCGCCCGCA
>CAYUFG010000209.1:0-3280 GCA_964443815.1 uncultured Halobacteriales archaeon
TCGAGCTGGTGTTCGCTCTGGTCGAGGGCGTACACCTCGTCGACGTGCTCGAGCAGCCCCTCGGTCGCGAAGCCGGTGCCACAGCCGACGTCCAGCACCGTCATCTCGGACTCGAGGTCGAGCAACTCGAGGGCCGCGGTGCGCATCTCCTCGTTCCAGACGAAGGGATTGATTCGGTCGTAGACCTTCGAGAGGTACTTGTAGAACAGTCGGGCCCGGGCTTTGTTCTCGAGGACTCCCATTAAGGAGGGATTTCAGACGGATCGGGATATGTCTACTGTTCGGTCGGTCACGACGGACGGATACTCGAGCGTCGTCGACCGGTCGGCTCCAGACGAGTGGTCGCTCACTTTCGCAACTACCATATACGCGCTCTCGTAAATTTCACCCGATAGGAGTATGCCGAGGCCAGAGGTTCTCGAACGAATTAAGTCGGCGGAGGACGAGGCCGACGAGATCGTCGCATTGGCACAGAACGACCGCGACGAGCGGATCGCCGAGGCCCGGGAACGAGCCGAGGAGATCCGCACGGAAGCGGAACAGGAGGCGCGAGAGCTCAGGGAGCGTCGCCTCGAGGAGGCGCGCGAAGAGATCGACGCGGAGTGCGAACGCGTCCTCGAGGAGGGCGAGCAGGAGCGAGAGGCGCTCGCAGCGCAAGCCCGGGATCGGGTCGACGAAGTGACCGACCACGTCGTCGAACTGTTCCAGGAGGACGTCCATGCTCAGACCTGAGAAGATGAGCAAGGTCTCGGTGACCGGATCCAAGGGCGTCATGCCCGCGGTCATCGAGACGGTCCACGAGCTGAACCTGGTTCACCTCTCGGACTACGACGGCTCCTGGCAGGGGTTCGACAACGGCGAGCCCATCGAGGGCGCCGACCGTGGCTCCGAGAAGCTGGTGACCGTCCGGGCCCTCGAGAGCACCCTGGAGCTGTCCGACGAAGCGGCCGAGCCGGGAGCACTCGAGGACGGCTGGGAGGATCGACTCGAGGAGATCCGGACCCGCGTCAACGAACTCGACGACCGCCGCAGCGAGGTCAACGACGAACTCCGGCGGGTCGAGGAGAAGATCGACCGCGTGGCCCCCTTCGCGGAGCTGGGGATCGACCTCGACCTGCTGTCGGGATACGAGACGGTCGACGTCACCGTCGTCGAGGGACCGGTCGACCAGATCGAAGACGCGATCGCCGCGTCCGACGAGATCCGGGCCTTCGAGACGTTCACCGGCGGCGACGTCGTGGCCGTCGTGGCCGCGCCCACGGACGACGCCGGCGAGGCGCCGCTCGACGACGCCCTGGTCGGCGTCGACGTCACCCGTCACGAGGTGCCCGACACCGAACAGAGTCCGAGCGCGTACGTCGCCGAGCTCGAGGAGCGCAAGGAGGAACTCGAGTACCAGCTCGACGACATCGACGCGGAACTCGAGGAGATCGCGCGCGAACACGGCGGCTTCCTCCGGAGGGCCGAACGAGAGCTGACCATCGAGGTCCAGCAGGCGGAGGCACCCCTGCAGTTCGCGACGAGCGAGCACGCGTTCGTCGCGGAGGGATGGATTCCGGCCACCGAGTACGATCGGCTCGTCGCCGGGCTGAACGACGCCGTCGGCGACAGCGTCGAGATCGAGGAACTCGAGGTCGCCGACTACGACGAACACGAACACGGCGCGGAAGCCCACACCGGCTCCGACGGAGACGGCGACGGCGGTGACGGCGGCGAGGACGAACCCGCCGACGCCGAGCCGGCACAGGCCGAGCAGCAGCGGGCTGCCACGGACGGCGGGACGACGACCGGTCAGGGCGGCGCCGTGACGATGGACGACCAGCCGCCGGTCATCCTCAAGAACATCACGCCGGCGAAGCCGTTCGAACTGCTGGTGAAGATGGTCGGCCAGCCCAAGTACAGCGAGCTCGATCCGACGGTGCTCGTCTTCCTCACGTACCCGTTCGCGTTCGGGTACATGATCGGCGACATCGGCTACGGGCTGTTGTACATGCTGATGGGGTACGGCGCCTGGAAGGCGTTCGACTCCGACGCCGGCAAAGCGGTCGGGACGATCGGCATCTGGGCCGGCGCGTTCACGGTGATCTTCGGCTGGCTCTACGACGAGATGTTCGGCGTTCACATCGAGTACTGGATGCCCGAGGGGCTCCACTCACAGCTGTCGACGTATCTGTTCATGGATTCGTTCGACAAGGGGCTGCAGTCGACCGAGTGGGCGATCCTCTGGATCGTCTTCAGCCTCGTCTTCGGCCTGATCCACCTCAATCTCGGGCTGATCCTGGGCTTCATCAACGAGCTCAGCCACGGGCTCAAGGCCGCGGTCTACGAGCGACTGTCGTGGATCCTCGCGATGAACGGCCTGTTCATCTGGATCTTCAGCGGTCACGCCGTCGGTCAGAAACCGGATTTCGTCGCCGACTACGCCGTCGTTCCGGAAGTCGCCGGCCTCGTCGCGCTAGCGGCCTTCTTCGTCGGCGTCGTATTGGTCGGCATCGGTGAAGGTATCGCCGGCGTCTTCGAGGTGCCTGCGTGGGCGTTCGGCCACGTCCTCTCGTACCTGCGGATGGTCGCCGTCCTGCTCGCGAAGGCCGGGATGGCGTTCGCGGTGAACCTGCTCGTGTTCGGCGGCTACACCGACCACGGCTACACCGCGTTCAACCTTCCGACGTACGACGTCTCCGGCTACGAACAGGAATTCGTCGGGCTGCTCTGGATGGATCCGGCCTGGATCGGGATTCCGCTCGCGATCCTCGTGTTCGTCTTCGGACACGTGCTGGTGCTCCTGCTGGGGATCACCGCCGCGGGGATCCAGATGCTCCGCCTCGAGTACGTGGAGTTCTTCCAGAAGTTCTACGAGGGCGGCGGCGAGGAGTACGAGCCGTTCGGTCACGAGGGCACCCAGCCCGCCGACTGATCATCGCCCCCGACTGATCGCCCGGTCCGTCGCGCACGACTCGCGGCGGTCTCGTCTCTCTGAGGACTACTCCCTCGGTAGCTGTGCCGCATCGGTGACGGCGCGGTAGATTTCCATCTACGGCCTCGCACCCCTGCAGGGGCGTATTTCTGCTTTCGCGACTCGGTATTCAGGGGTTCGTGATATATAAGGACATTTTATTGACTAGGCAACCCCAAATCCGCGGCGCTGGCTGCTATCGTTTATCCATATCGGATTTTTTCGAGAGTTTTATGGGGTGCGCAGAGACAGATACGGCTGTTCGGAGCAATCGAACTCACAACACGTCTTAACCATGATCGAAGCCCTTGCCGAAACGGCCAACGT
>CAYUFG010000210.1:0-3259 GCA_964443815.1 uncultured Halobacteriales archaeon
CGTTCTGCGGCCCGCGGTGCCGGACCCGGCCGGGCAGTAACTTCGATTGGTTTTTACTTTCCTGCCGGCACGACACCCCATGCACGTCCTCGTCACCGGCGGCGCCGGCTTCATCGGCGGCCACATCGCCGAGGCCTTCCTCGCGGACGGCCACGACGTCACCGTCCTCGACGCGATGGACCCCTTCTACGACCTCGGGATCAAGGAGCACACCATCGGCGTCCACCAGGGGACCGCGACCGATCGGGGCGTCGACTACCGGTTCGTCGAGGGCGACGTCCGCAACGGCGATCTCGTCGCCGACCTGGTCGCGGACGCCGACTACGTCTACCACCAGGCTGCCAAGGCCGGCGTCCGGCCGAGCGTCGAGGCCCCGCGGGAGTACGACGCGGTCAACGTCGACGGCACGCTCAACCTCCTCGATGCGGCCCGCGACACGGACCTCGAGCGGTTCGTGCTGGCCTCCTCCTCGTCGGTCTACGGCGGCCGCGAGGAATACCTCCCCTTCTCGGAGACCGACCCGACGCTGCCCGTGTCGCCCTATGGCGCCTCGAAGCTCGCCGCCGAGCGGTACGCGATGGCGTACCACGAGGTCTACGACGTCCCCGCGGTGGCGCTCCGGTACTTCACCGTCTACGGCCCCCGGATGCGGCCGAACATGGCCATCTCGAACTTCGTCTCCCGTTGCATCAACGGCGACCCGCCCGTCGTCTACGGCGACGGCACCCAGACGCGGGACTTCACCTTCGTCGACGACGTCCTCGAGGCCAACCGGACGCTGCTGCATTCGGACGCCGCCGACGGCGAAGCCGTCAACGTCGGATCGACCGACACCATCGAGATCCGGACGCTGGCCCGCGAGATCCGCGACCAGCTCGCGCCCGACCTCGAGCTGGAGTTCGCCGAGCGGTACGACGCCGACGCCGACCACACCCACGCCGACACCGCGAAGGCCCGGGAGTTGCTCGGCTACGAGCCCGGGCACACGATCCGCGAGGGCGTCGCCGAGTTCGTCGCGTGGTACCGCGAGAACCGCGAGTGGTACGAACCGCTCGTGTTGGCGTCGTAGTGTCCTCACAGCCCAGCGGTGGACGTTCCCTCAAACTACTTCCGGCTGCATACACGATGTATGCGTATGAGCACGTCGATTCGCGTCTCCGACGAAACGAAAGAGAAGTTGGCGCGGCTGAAGCGTGACGACGAGAGTTGGGACGAGTTCCTCGACCGACTGGCCAACGATGGGGCGGGGATGAACGCTGGCGCGTGGACTGGGACTGACAAAGCCGAGAAGGCCCGTGAAGCGATCAAGCGATCCCGAGAGAGCTACGAGCAGTGACCGTTCTCGATTCGTCGGTTATCATCGATTACCTCGATGGGGTCGAGGACGTCGTCGCGTTCGTCGATGACCAACCGGTCGTCGTCACCTCTAGTCTCTGTATTTACGAAGTGCTCGCCGGTGAGGTGTTCACAGCCGGTGAGACGGACCTCATCGAGGCGCGTGAGAACTTCGGGCGCGTCGCCGCAGTCGACGTCTCCGAGGACGTCGCGTTCGAAGCGGCCCGGCTGCAGCATCACCTTCTCGAATCCGGCATGCCCATGTCACCACGTGACCTCATGGTTGCCGCGACAGCTCGATCCGAAGGGACGGAACTGGTCGTCTCCGACACTGACTTCGATACGGACGGCCTCCGTGACCTACTCACAGTCCGAAACGTAGGCCCGTAGGCGTCGCTCGGAGCAGTGGCTGGACGTGCCGGATTTCACGACCACGTCCACCCGTCCCACTCCTGTGGTGAAACCGGCCGGTATGTAGCTGTGCGTAGGTAGAAGTTGATTTCGCTGATTTTCGTCGTGCAATCAGTGGTAACGCGAGTCTTAGACTATCGAGGCCGGATATCCGTCGGGATCGAGGTGGGCGGAGAGCAGCCGCGGCTCGTGGGGATTCGGATCGACGTCGGTCTCGACGACGAGCGGATCCGCGGCACGCTGCCGCTCGAGGAGCCGCAGCGTCTGTCGATCCGGCGGCCCCGTCGATGCCGTCGGCTCGTCGGCCGGATCGGACATCGAGTCTCAGGCCGGTAGCAGGCGACCGCCGTTTCTGGCGAGCTGGCCGGCCAGCTGGTACAGCCGGATGTCCCGAACGACGCCCTCCCAGTCGCCGATCGCCGCCATGCGCTCGTGGACCGCCTCGTGGTCGTCGCGATCGAAGACGGCGATCGCTCCCGGGTCGGACCGACCGAAGCGGGATTCGCATTCCTCGCGTCGTGCTTCGAGTGCGTCGACCCGCTCGCGGATCGACTCGACGGCGCGTTCGTTCGCGATGCGAGTCGCCGCCTGCCATTCGAGGTAGCCCTCGTCGCGTTCGTATCGCGCGGGACGGCTCTCCCGATCCGCCCTGACGAAACCCATCACGGAGAGGCGCTCGAGGTGTTTCTTGGCGGTATTTGGGGCGCAGCCCGCGAGGTCGGCGACGTCGGTGTACGCCGTTGGAGACGACACGCCCAAAACGGCGTCGTACACGCGATCGAACGTGTCCCGGTCCCCGTGCCACCGTGGCGGCCCGTCGGCGTCCGGCGCCGGATCGAACACGGCCACACGCCACCCACGGCACTGTGCTCAAACTATCGGTTCGGTGGACAGATATCTGCATGTCAGCAGTCACGGGGACATCGCCGTCGCCAGCCGACGCCCGTCAGACGAAGGAGAGCGTTTATTCATATCGCCCGTCGAGACGTGTACATGAATAGCGGGTGGCGGTACCGGCTCGCGAGCGTCCTCGGGGTGGCTGCCCTCGCCGTCCTCGCCGTCCGCATCGCCAACCTCCCCACCCTCCAGGCCGGCTTCTCCCTGCTCCCCGTCATCGGCCACCTCCCCTTCGAGCCGGCGATCGGCACCGAGTTCGCCTACGAGGCCGCGACGACCGCCCTCGTCATGCTCGCGGCACTGGCGCCGCTGTACAAGCCACGGCCCAGACGGATCCTCGACGTCGCCGAACTCACTGCGCGCCGCGTCCTGCTGGGCTGCATCGCGCTGGCCGCCATCGGCTACTTCGACTACACCTATCGCCTACCACGGGCGACGCTCGTCGTCGCCGGCGCGCTGCTGCTCACAACCGTTCCGCTCTGGTTCGTCGCGATCCGCCGCCGCCCGCGCGGCGAGACCGGCCGCACGCTCATCGTCGGCGACGACCCCGACACGATGCAGGACATCCTCGGGGCGCTCGACGGCGGCGTCGTCGGCTACGTCTCCCCGCCCTCGG
>CAYUFG010000211.1:0-3251 GCA_964443815.1 uncultured Halobacteriales archaeon
GCGGGTTAACGTGTCAACCTTGTTGTTGACAATCTTCCAGGATTTGATTGCTACCGGGGCAGGCAACCCCTGCACCCGTCCCGAACCCCAACAACGGGCGGTGCTCCGCCATGCCGCACCGCCCTACCCATCGGTTTCACCGAACTCCAACACCCACGAGCCCCTCACCTGGTCCAGGTTTCTCGAGGTCCCCCGGGGATACGAGTGCTTTTGCGCTCGGGCCTCCAAACGCTCCATGCCCGAAGTGGTCCTATTTGAGACGGAGAGCCGCCTCGACCGCAGCGAGATCGCCGCTCACCTCCGGCGCGTTGCCGAATCGCTCGACGCCGGCGAGGCGATCACGTTATCCGCGGGCGAGGAGTCGGTAACACTCTCGCCATCCCGGAGACCGACTTTCGAGGTGAAAGCTGAGCGGGAGGGCCGGCGGACGGGGCGGGCGAACTCAGCGTTGAGTTCGAACTCGAGTGGAACGAGAATACGGACGATAACCACGACCTCCGCGTCGAGTAGCGCGAGTCAGGCGGACGCGGACTCGCGAGCAGTCTCGAACGCGGCCTCGATGTCGTCGGCCTGCGTGACGCCGACGAACCGCTCGACGATGCCGTCCTCGGTCTCCACGATGAGCGTCGGTAACGAGCGGACCTGGTACTCGTTGGCGACGTCCTGTTCCTCGTCGACGTTTATCTTCTCGAACTCGATGTCCGGATACTCCGCCTCGAGGTCCTCGAGGATCGGATCCTGGGTCTTGCACGGGCCACACCAGTCGGCGTAGAAGTCCTTGATGGTCACAGGCATGTACGACGGTATTGCCTCGCCCCCAGGTTAATCCTTTGGGGGTGTCGACGAATCGAAAGGCTTAGTCCCAGGAGGAAAGACGTGTTCGTATGAGCAGTTCCGACGGCGGCGGCCTGATGTCCAGTGCCGGCCTCGTACGGTATTTCGATGCCGAGGATCGCAATGCGATTACGATCGATCCGCGGACGATCGTCGGATTCGGGGTTCTCTTCGGCGCCTTCATCCTGCTCTTGAACGCCTTCGCTTGAGCGGACAGCAGACCTTTGTCGCTGCCCCCCTGAGGCCGGCCCAATGACCGTCCGGGTAAGGGGAATCTACGCAACCGCCCTCACAGCCCTGCTCGAAGACGTCGTCCAGCCCTCCGCGGCAATCCGCGACCGTTTGGAAGCAGAGCTTCCCCGGTCGCCCGCTGACGCCCGGCTCGAGACGACTCCCGATCGACAGGGCGTCGGCGTCCACGGCCACGCAAATCGGGTCGATGATGTCTCGGGGACGCTCGAGGCGGTCGGACGCGATACCTTGCGTTGGTCGGCTGACGTTCCGGCGGACGGCGTCTTCGCAGGCCAGGTGACGGAGACGCTCGGGAGCGGCGCACTGGTCGACGTTCGCACGGGGACCGGCTTTCTGCCCAACCGAGCCACGTCGAGGCGAATCGAGGTCGGCGAACGGATCAGGGTACAGGTGTCGGATCCCCAACCACCCTGGGTTGACGACCGGCCGGTGCTCGACACCGATATTCGGATTCACGGTGGATTGCTCGACCTCGTACGCGGGCGCCGACCGGACGCGGGCGGGCCAACACTCGTCGACGTCCTTCCGGCATCGCCCCCGGACGGGTGGGGGACAGACTGGGCGCCCGGCGCCCTCGACGAGTCCCACGAGGCGCTCGCCGCGGCGCTTGAACACGCGAGCGAGCGGGCCGAATCGCTCGATGACGCGCTGGCCAATGCCGACTCCCCTTCGGATCGTGACCTGGGCCCCTACTGGACGGGGACGGCCAGCGAGTGGCTCTGGTTCGGTCGTGAATCCCGATTCGCCCTCGACGACGTCCGCCGAGAGGTGGTCCAGACGATGCCGGGCCACCACCGACTCAAGGCGGCGACCGACGCCGCCGGCGCCGCCGTAGACTTCGCCGAAGCGGTCTGTCCCGCTTTCGAGGGGGAGTTTCCTTTCGAGGCGGCCACCCGGCAGTTCGGTCCGGTGGAGGGCGATCGAATCGCCATATCCCACGGCAAGCCCGAAGGAGACCGGTACGACCTCGGCACGGGCGAGGTCGTCGAACGTGATCCTGAGGGCAGCGTGACGATCCACCGCGAGATGACCGCGGGTGGGAGCTACGATGCACTGGAGGTCGAACGCGCGGCAGGTGACGTCGCTGTGACGACGATCAGCGAGGGTCGCTGGTGGTATCCGACGGTGTACCGGGGACAGGACGGTACAGAGCGCGGAACGTATGTCAACATCTGCACGCCAGTCGAGATCTTCCCCACCGCCGTCCGGTACGTCGACCTTCACGTCGACGTGATCAAACACGCGGACGGTCGGGTTGAGCGGGTCGACGACGACGAACTCGACGGAGCGGTCACGGCGGGCCACGTATCGGAGCGCCTGGCAGAGCGAGCGCGCGACGTCGCAAGTGCGGTCGAATCGGCGCTGTGACGCCGACAGGCACAAATCGGTCGGCGTGGTACCAATTAGCATGGCAACCGATCGCCAACCCCCCGACATGTCCGAGGCCGAGGTCGAGGCACTCCACCATGTAGAGCTCGCTGTGGAGTGGCTCCGACGCGCACACGGCGATCTCGTCGCATTTCACCACGAAGTTGGCCACGCGATGGACCATCTCGCAGACGCAGAGGACGGCCTCCGCGATGCCGCACGCACCGAACTCGCGGACGAACTCCGAGACGACTTCCTCCCCAGAGGCGTTCTCGACGACGGTCGGTGGTCCTACGACGTCCTCGAGAGCTATGAAGACACCTTCTTCGAACCCCTGTGTGCCTACGAGGATGAGACACGGGACCGGCTCGCGGCTGGCCAACGCCACGTCGCTGAGCGAGAGCAGGAACGGGAGTGGAAACGCCGAGCCGGGATGCCGGATTGACGGGGGGATCCGGTTCGATATCTTCCCACGATGGAGGCCGTGGGATTTCTCCGGTTGGGAGTCGACGAGGCGTCCACGGTGTACGCTTTTCGTGGCCGGTACTCCGGCCTGTGCACTCAAGGTTGATCGTCTTGACATCTTCCCACGAGGCCACTCGTGGGATTCCTCCGCTGGGAGCTGATACAGCACCCCCCGAGGCACGTTTCGCGTCACCGGTACGCCGGTCTGTGCGCTCCCCACTGTGACTGTCCCTCTCGGGGGAGCGTGGTGACTCCGACCGTCGTCCCACACGAGGCGCACGGGCCTCGCCATCGACCAGACTTCGTGTGTGCTCGGCCGGTAGCGGCCATCA
>CAYUFG010000212.1:0-3244 GCA_964443815.1 uncultured Halobacteriales archaeon
CGTCCCGCCGCGTCAGCGCGCCGCTCTGGATGGCGTCGACGACGCGGTGGCCGGGGTAGATGAGTTCGTAGTGGTCGCCGACGTTGGCCAGAAAGTGGCCCTCGAGTTTCGCGAGGTGGTAGTTGAACTTCGCGGTGTCGTCGACGTCGACGCGACGGTACAACTCGGAGAAGGAGAGTTCGTGGTCCGCGGCGCGCCACAGCGCCAGCAGGATGTCCACCCGAATCTCGTGGGCCACAAGCCCCATCGCGTCGGCCGGGTCGAGGTCGGGGACGTCCTCGGCCTCGTAGAACATGGTGTCCCCTTCGGGCAGGCACGCTTAACGGTTCTGTCGACGCTCCGCACTGGGTCGACATCGACGCTCACCGGACCGACAGCTACTCCGGGCTGACCGCGACAAAGCGCAGCCGCCGGTAATCTGCCGTCCAGGTCTCCGCCTCGGCGTCGTACCTGTCGTCGCGGAGGCAATCCTCGACGGCCACGTGGTTCACCACCGGCACCTGGACCGGCAACGTCGTCGAGGAGGACGCGCCGGTGGCGACGCCGGCGGACCGAAACTGCGGTCGAAATCGGTTCGCGCGAGCCGTTCACAGACGGCAGTTGGACATCATCAGTTTGATATTGATTGAGTACTCAATCAACACCAATGACCGACGCCAGCGACACCCGCTCCGAGATCATCGACGCAGCGTACGCGGTCCTCGTCGAACGCGGATACGACGGGTTCACGACGAAGGCCGTGGCAGACCGGGCGGGCCGGAACCAGTCGCTCGTCCACTACTACTTCGACACGAAGCGAGATCTCCTCCTCGGACTCTTCGAGGACGGACTCGCCGATATCGACGTGGAGGTCGAGGCACTCGCTACGGACGACGACCCGACCAGCAGGTTGCTGTCGCTTGCGACGTTCATGGTCGGGACCGATACGGGGGAGGACGATTTCAAGCGGGTCCTGCTGGAACTGCGGGCCCAGGCACCCTACCACGACGAACTCCGGGACGTCCTCGAGCGTGACCGCGAGTTCCTCGAGGGATTCGTGGCCGATATCGTCGAGGAGGGCATCGAGCGCGGCGAGTTTCGCGACGTCGACGTCGAGACGTTCGCCGCGACGTACGTGACCACGATCCTCGGTGCACAGACGAACATCGCGGTGTTCGGGGAGGACGCACACGCAGAGCGTGCCGTCGCTGGACTCGAGGACATCGTCGATGGATACCTCGTTCGGGATGGGGAATGATTCGACGAGTCACCACCAGTGCTCGCTTCACCGGGCCGGTCCCCGAGGCCGACGCCACACGCTCGCCAGTGATTCACACAGCCACAGCAGCACTATGAACGTCCACCGACCACGCTACGCCATGGCTGGTCCCCGGGTGGTGGACGAATGACGACCACTGCCGAGCAGAGCGAGCGGTTCACGCGAGGGACGCTCCTGTGGCCGTTGCTCGCGATAGCGGCGCCGCTGATCGCCACCCAACTCCTGCAGACCCTCTACAACATCACCGACACGTTCTGGGTCGGTCGGCTGGGCCGGGACGCCGTCTCGGCGCTGTCGTTTTCCTGGCCGATCGTCTTCCTGATCGTCAGCGTCGGCGGCGGGATGACCGCCGCAGGGACGATCCTCGTCTCCCAGAACACCGGCGCGAAAAAGGAGGAGCAGGTGAGCCACGTCGCCGGCCAGACGCTGTCGTTCGTCACCCTCCTGGCGGTCGCGTTCTCGGTAGTGGGCTTCGTGCTCACCCCGGCCCTCCTGGGGCTCATCGGCGCGGAGCCGGGGACCGCCGTCCGGGAGATGGCCGTCGTCTACACCCGGATCATCTTCCTCGGCCTGCCGTTCACGTTCGGCTTCTTCGTGTTCATGGCCCTGCTGCGGGGCTGGGGCGACACGAAGACGCCGATGTACCTGATGGTCGCCAGCGTGGGGCTGAACGTCCTGCTGGATCCGGTTTTCATCCTCGGGTTCCAGGGCAACCCGCTGTTCACGTGGGTCGGACTAGACGGACTCCAGTCCACGCTCTTTGCCGCCACGGGATTCGCCGGCTTCGGCGTCGAAGGTGCCGCGGTGGCGACGGTCCTCTCCCGCGGGCTCGCCGCCGGCGTCGGTGTATGGTTGCTGTTCAGCGATCGCGTCGGGATCGCGCTATCCGCGACGGACCTCCGACTGCGCCTCGCGACGGTCAAGAAACTCGTCTCGCTGGGCGTACCCCTCAGCGTCGAGGTGAGCACGCAGGCCATCTCGGTCGCCGTGATCACGGCGCTCGTCGCGGTCGTGAGCACGGACGCAGTCGCTGCCTACGGCATCGGTGCCCGCTTCGAATCGCTCGTCTGGATGCCGCTGGTCGGCATGGGCATGGCCGTGGAGACGGTCGTCGGCCAGAACCTCGGCGCCGGCCGCGAAGAGCGCGCCAAACGGACGGTGTACCTCGCGAGTGCGATTCTCGTCGCCTCCTTCGCGGTCGTCGGTGCGTTCACCGCGCTGTTCGCCGAGCCGATCGTGGCGGTGTTCATCACCGGCGAGAACGCCGCGCCGGTGATCGCCCACGGCGGGGCCTTCCTGGCCATCGTCGCGCCGACGTGGGCGGTCACGGCCATCTTCCACATGATGAACGGCGCGTTCCACGGCGCCGGCGCGACCCGCCTCTCGATGATCCTGGGCGTCACCACGCTGTGGGGCTTCCGGATCGTCGCGGCGATCGTCCTGCTGTTCGGCACAGACATGGGTGCCGCGGGCGTCTGGTGGGGAATCGCGGCCTCCAACGTCGCCTCGACGCTGATCGGCGTCGTCGTCTTCTGGCACGGCGGCTGGCTGGGCGACGTGCTCGGCGACGGTGACCCCGACGTGGGAGACGACGGTGCCGGTGACCCGGCCACGGCGGTCGAGTGATCGAGCGAGGGCACGAACGCCGGGTGCTCCCGCGAGTGGACGTTCGACCCCGCCGCCAGCGCGCTACTCCGGCACGACCGCCACGAACCGGAGTCGCCGGTAATCGGCCGTCCAGGTCTCCGCGTCGGGATCGAACAGTTCCGAACGCAATCGATCCTCGACGGCTGCGACCAGATCCTCCCGCTCTTTTCCCCCGACCGGCGCCAGCGGCCCCTCGCCGAACATCGCCAGCCAGTTCCGGAGGCCGTCGGCCCCGCCGTCGAGTTCCGTGGGTCGGTCGAACAGCCGCGCGTGGCGGACCTCGAACCCGTGTTCCTCCAGCAGGCTCGCGTGCTCGCCCACGCTCGGGAAGTAGAAGGG
>CAYUFG010000213.1:0-3241 GCA_964443815.1 uncultured Halobacteriales archaeon
GCGCCGAGGTCAGCGCGTGCAGGTCGCCGGTGAAGTGGAGGTTGATGTCCTCCATCGGGAGGACCTGCGAGCGGCCGCCGCCGGCCGCTCCGCCCTTGACGCCGAACACCGGGCCGAGCGAGGGCTCCCGGATGGCGATCATCGCGTCCTCGCCGAGGTGGTTCAGCGTCTGCCCGAGGCCGACGGTCGTCACCGTCTTCCCCTCGCCTTTCGGGGTCGGCGTCATACCCGTCACGAGCACGAGGTTCCCCGCCCGATCCTCGGCCTCCTCGCGGAGCCTGTCGAGGGCGTGGTGTTTCACCTTCGCGGTGTACTCGCCGAAGTACTGGAGGTCCTCGAGGCCGAGCCCCCACGGCTCGACGAGTTCCCAGATCGGTTCCATGTCGGTCGAACTCGCTATCTCGTAGTCCGTCGGGATGGGTTCGTCAGGAGATGACATCTAGCACGGACGTTCCGGGTATCGAGGTATGAATGTTAGCGTACGTGCCAGCGTGGAGGGAGGACGAGGGAGCGGGCTCCGAACACCGACGGGAATAGACAACAGTTTGATAGGATGAGTTTCGTGGCTCCGGCTGCGATCGGCAGTCGGGTCGGCCGCCCGGTCGCCCGCGTTCCGGTCGGCGGTCGGCGGTCGGCGGTCGGACCGCCGACCCGGCGGGCCCGCGTTACCCGATCGAGGCGCCGACCGAGGAGACCACGCCCAGTTCCTGGACCATCTTGAGGGTGTCCCAGTGGGCGTACACGGCGGTGATCTCGCCGTCCTCCACCGCGAAGACGTCGATGCCGTCCACGGTGAACCCCTCACCCGTGGGTTCGATGCCGAACAGTTCGTTCTCGTGGGTCCCCATCGCCGACCACCGGACGAGCACTTCGCCCGGGGCGGTTCGGAGTTCCTCGATGGTGTAGTAGAGGTCCGGGAACGCCGTCTGGTAGGTCTCGACGTAGGCCTTGATGTCCTCCGGCCCCGTCACGTTCGTGGGGCTGAGGCTCTGTGGGCCGTCGTAGCTGACGTCGTCGGCGAGGATCTCGTCCGCGACGTCGAGGTCACCCCGGTTGAACAGGTCGTCGAACCAGCGCTGTACGAGTTCCGACGGTTCGTCGGTCGTGTCGCTCGAGTCCATGGTATTCCCCCACATACCATCCCGGTCGTCGCGGCATAAACCTGTCCTGGCGCCGGCTCACCGGAGGTCCGCCCCGTCCCGGATGGCGTCGCGGGCCCGCTTTGCGCAGTCCCGCTTGCCGCGGCCGAAGTGCAGCGTGTTCTCGTCGACCGGGGTCGAGAGCAGGCTGCCATCCTCGGTGTCGAACCCGCGCTGCTCGATCTGGAGGTAACTGATCACGAGCCGTTTCTCGAAGGTGACGTCCCACACGTCCGCGAGTTCGATCGCCTTGTCCTCGAACTTCGAGCGGCCGGGGCGCTCGATGTGGACCCAGTCGTCGTAGACGTACAGGGTCCCGTCCTGGAACGTGCACGTCACCACCGGGTCCTCGTCCAGCGGTCGGTCACCACCTCCGTCAGCCCCACCACCGCGACCCGGAAGGTCGATCATCGACCCACAGTCCGGCGAGCGCGGCGAAAAGTCTACCGGGGCACCAGGTTGCTACCGGTCCGGTGGCTCCCGGTAGTCGCGGCTGGCCGACCCTGCCGCGCCGACCCACGGGAGTGGCTCACAATACCAAAAGAACACATAACAATACCCAAATTTACTTTCGGAATCCCTAAATCCCTCGGGGGTCTCCTTTCAGATACATATGAACGGAACCCAATCCGAGAGTCGAGACGACGCCGCCCAGGAAACGCTCGTCAACTACATGCCGGGGATGCCGACGCTGTCGAACGAACCCGGGCGAATCGAGCGGTTCCTCGCGACGCTGTTCCGCCGACGCGGACCGCTCCGGCCGGTCGTGAGCGACCGTACCGACGACGAATAACCCCTCCTCTTCGATCGCTCTGCTGTCGACCCACCCCGTTCCCGATCGCTGCTCCGACGATCCCGCTTCCACGCCGCCGGGACCCACGGGGCAAAGCCTTTGGTCGGATGCCCCCACCGGACGGTATCCGGGGAACTCGATGATACCGAGCATCGGCGGGGTACCGCACTGCAGACGGTGTGGCTACGAGTACGAGGGCAAGCAGGACGCGTGTCCCCGCTGCCAGTTCAGCCCAAGGGCCAAGGGCCTCCGCGTCGCCCTCGCCTTCCTCATGGGCGTCGTCGTGTTGATGACGGCGGTCATGTTCCTGCCGGCCTACGGGCACCTGTTGGTCCAACTCGCTGGGCTGGCGTTCCTGCTCGCGATACTGGCGCTCGTCGTCTCGTTCGTCGCATCCCCGTATCGGCTCGGTTCGCTGTTTCTCTGGCCATAGCGTCGTGAAGCCGCATGTGGTCCCGTCCGGGTCGCTGGACGACCGATCGACCGACCGTCGGGAACGTATCTGCCCACCGTCAAGCATTTTCGACAGCGAACAACGATAAATCAGTCTCTATTCGGAAGAAACTATACATGTGTGTAGTTTGACGCTATGCGAAGGACTCAAGGTAGAATGGTAAGTTCACACACGCCATAGGTAGTAGGAGCAAGAATCGAGGCATACCGAACCGAGTGCCAGGGCCGACAACCAATCCAATTACAATCCATGAACATTACACCGCGACCGGTCACGGAATCGGAGGGGGTACCGAATGAGTGACAGCGGCGACGACGAGGACGGCTTCGGTGGAGAAGGACTCCAGGTCGAGTTGTTCCACGCGGAGACCGATCGAGAACCGGGCGACACGAACAAGCAACTCAGCATCGGGAACACGCGGATTCTCGACGTCCACCCGCAGGTGTTCACCATCTCGGCGGTGGTCATCACCGCGTTCATCGCACTGTCGCTTGCGTTCCCCGCCGAGGCACGGACGTTGTACGGCGACGTCCGGACCGGAATAGCCGACGTGTTCGGCTGGTTCTTCATCCTGGTCGCGAACTTGTTCATCGCCTTCATGATATACCTGGCGCTGAGCAAGTACGGGAACATCAGGCTCGGTGGCGTCGACGCCAACAAGGAGTTCAGCGACATCTCCTGGGTGGCGATGCTGTTCAGCGCGGGCATGGGCATCGGGCTCATGTTCTTCGGCGTCGCCGAACCGGTATGGCACTTCGTGGATCCGCACCTCGGCGCCGAGAGCGCCTCCCCGGAGGCGGCGCAGGTCGCGATGGCGGTGTCGCTGTACCACTGGGGCTTCCACCCGTGGGCAAT
>CAYUFG010000214.1:0-3228 GCA_964443815.1 uncultured Halobacteriales archaeon
CGAGCGCGTCGCGTTGATGCGGAAGTACCGTTCCAGCAGGTCCGTCCCCTCCAGGCTGGCCCGGAGGTCGGCTTCGACGGCCCCCGGGTCGAGGTCGGCGAGAATGCCTGCGAGGTCGATCTTTCGGTTCAGCGGTAACGACAGCGTGAAACCGTTGTCGGCGACGGCCACCGAGACGTTGGCGTTGGCCGCCTGGGCGATTCGGTACGCAAGCAGTCGGGAGAGGCCGTCGTTGAACCGGCGGCCGTACTGCGAGTGGACGTAGTACCGTCGCTCGTAGTCCTCGTGGTCACGCTCCTCTTCGATGACCAACCGGTCGGAAGTGCTGACACTTTCGACCCCCGCGTAGGCCACTTGCTCGTCGAACATGGTGACGAGCGAGCGGACGCTGTTGTCGTCGATCGGAAAGTCCCGTAGGTAGACGCGTGCTGCCGGCTCGCCCCCACGTTCGAGCCGATCGAGCAGCGTCGACTGAAACGCGAGAATTTCTCGGCCGAGGTCGTATGACAGTGGCAGCCGCTCGGAGTACCACGACGGCACGGTCGGCCGGTCGCTGGTGTGGTCGACGTAGACATTCGATCCCCGGCGGTACCGGAACTCGTACCGGTCGCCCCCGAGGACGAAGACATCGCCTGGATCGAGCGTGTCGAGGTACGTCTCGTCGAGCTGGCCCACCCTGTCGTCACCGTTCCGGGTGAATACTGAACAAGTGAACGAGTCGGGGATCGTGCCGACGTTTGTCATGTAGATCACCCGCGCGAGTCGGCCCCGCTTGCCGATTAGTGGCTCGCCAACGGGATAGTCGGCGTAGTGGTGGTCACCACCGGGCGGGTCGTTCTCGTCCCGCCAGATCTTCGCGTAGACGTTCTTCCGCTCGAGGCCAGGGTAATCGGCGGTGAGGTACCGACAGAGTTGTGCCCACTCGGCGTCATCGAAGTCCTGATACGGAAATGCGCGCCGGAGGATGCCCCGGACCTCGGCCTCCGGACGGGGTCCGTTGATTGCCATTCCGTACACGTGTTGGGCTGCGACGTCGCGGGCATTCTCCGGAATGAACACCCGGTCCACAAAGCCAGATTCAGCCCGTTCGAGCATGACCGCACATTCCAGGAGTTCGTCTCGGTCGAGTGCAAGGATCCGGCCGGTGACCGTCTGCCCAAGTTGGTGGCCCGCCCGGCCCACCCGCTGGAGCAATGCCGCGACTGATTTCGGGGAGCCCACCTGCACGACCAGATCGACGTGGGGCATGTCGATCCCGAGTTCGAGGCTCGTCGACGTAGTCACAACGTCGAGCTCGCCCGCCTTGAGTCCCGCTTCGACTGCCTGGCGCCGCTCTGTGGAGAGGCTACCATGGTGACAGCCGGAGTTCGACTCGTCGTATCCGTCGAACCGTTCGCGGAGCTCGTGAAGCACGCGCTCCGCACCCGACCGCGTGTTTGTGAAGACTAACGTGTTGGTGTGACCCGCGATCAAGTCGTCGAGGTGGGCATAGAAGCGGTCACGGACAGAACCACGCGGGGTTCCCACGAGGTCGTCCGTCGGACAAATGAGTTCGATGTCGAACTCGCGGGCGAACCGGGCGTCGACGATCTCACACTCCCGAGACGGACCGCGGGGTGACTCCCGGCCCACTAGGAACTCGGCCATCGTGTCGAGCGGGTCGACCGTTGCCGAACAGCCGATGCGGGTGGGCGAACCCGCCGTCATCGACTCGAGTCGCTCGAGCGAGACCGTGAGGTGCGTGCCTCGTTTGTTGTCCGCAAGGCTGTGGATCTCGTCGACGATGACGTACTCGACGGATTCGAGTTTCCGCTTGAACTTCGGCGAGTTCAGCAGAATTGCTAGCGTCTCCGGCGTAGTGTTGAGGATGTGCGGCGTCTCCTCCAGCATCTGCTGGCGGGTGTAGTCGTCGGTGTCGCCGTGCCGGATGGCGTGTCTGACCTCGACGTCCTCGCCCCGGTCGTCGAGCCGGTCCGAGATGCCCTCCAGTGGGACAGCCAGATTCCGATGTATGTCGTTTGCGAGGGATTTGAGCGGCGAGATGTAGAGGCAATACACCGAGTTTTCGAGCCCATCGGCTCGATCACGGCGGAAGAGTTCGTTGATAATTCCGATGAACGAGGCAAGCGTCTTGCCGCTCCCCGTGGGCGCGCAGATGAGGGCGTTCTCGCCCCGGTGAATCAACGGAATCGCCCCTGTCTGGGGCGGTGTGAAAAACCCCTCGTTCTCCGGGACAAAGGCGCCAAACTCGTCCACCCACCACTCCCGGACCGGCGGCTCGAGCAGGGAGAGAACATCCGCGTCCTCGATGGCGACTTCGTCAGGGTCGAACTCCACGTCCGACTCCGCGAGGAGGTCCCGTCCCGCAGTCATAGGCGACACTTGTAGTAGGTCAGCGTCACGAGCCAAAGTGGGTTTGGAGAGTGCGGCGGAAGTGAAACGGCGGTGCTCGAAAGCGTTTTTTCGTCCCCGAGCGGACGCCAGCCCAGGGCGTGTGGCCTAGCGGATAGGGCGAGAGGTTCCTAACCTCTCGACCGCGGGTTCGAATCCCGCCACGCCCGTCGAGCGCTACGACCGCAGCGCCACGTTCCCTGCGAGCGGTGAGCATCGCAAGTCGTGAGACGCGAACTTCACACGAGCCGGGCCCCCGAGTCCCCAGGTGAAACGATCCGCGGGTCGCGTGCTGCGACTCAGGAACCCGAAGGGCCCGACTCACCCGACCGATACGTTAGCAGAAGAGATCCGGATCGTCGTGCCGGAAGGTGACCGTTTCGTCTGCCGCGAGCGTCCGAACGTGGGTGTACATCTCATCCTCTTGGTCGGCACGAATCCGGAGTGCAGGGAGTTCCTCCAAGACGGGGAACGCCGGGATCACGACCGCCAGGTCAGCAACCGCCGTCGCCTCGACCACGGTGACGTAGAACCGGACGCCGCCGTCCTCAGCCGTGTAGACTGCAGTTCGGTCGAAATTTGCCGTGGCCACGACAGCCTGCAGTTCCTCGAACTCGTCATCGGGCACCAGGACGTCCAGCCCGAACCGGTCATCGGTGAGCGGCGTCACGTCGCCCGGATGGAGTTCCAGCACTGACCAGCCCGACGCGCGGTACTCACCGGCGGTGGCGATAGCTTGACATCCTCCCACGACTGAAGTCGTGGGATTCCCCTCGCTCGGGGGTCGATCGCAGCGTTCGACCGCCGACGGGGGCAAGTTCCCGACCTCGCTGGTCG
>CAYUFG010000215.1:0-3182 GCA_964443815.1 uncultured Halobacteriales archaeon
ACCGCTTCGTCGGCCGCCACTCGGGCCAGGTTGGGATCCCCAGGCAGGCAGAATACCGGCACGCCATCGAGCGTCCCGCCCATCGCCCGGGTTCGAATCGCGGCGGTCCCGCCGTGCTCGGCACAGTGTCGCCGGATCAGTTCACCGACGCCCGGCAGATGTTTGTCGAGCAGCGGCTCCACGGCCTCGACGGTCACGTCGTCCGGTTCCGGGCCGGTCCCGCCGACGATGACGAGAACGTCGACGTCGCCTCGCTCTATTAGCGTCCCGACCGTGCTCTGGACACCGTCGTACCCCCCGTTGATTACTTCCCTGGTGACGACCTCGCCGATGTCACTGACCGCCGCCACGACTGCCTCGCCAGCCCTGTCTTCGTCGATCGAGCGATCGCTACCGACGGTTACGACGGCGAACCCGAGGATCCCGTCATCGGCAGTGGAAGCCTCGGCCCTCTCCTCGTTGGGACCCTTCTCAGATAATTCGGACCCCTCCGATGGATCGTCGGCATCGCCGCCGATGTCCTCGGAAGCCTCGGGCCCGGTGGAGTCGGCCTCGTCGCCCCGTCGGGTGTCCCGCGACTGGAAGTCGACCATGTCCCGGCCTGGCCGCGACAGCGTATAAATGACCGCCCCTCCGCTGGCTCGCTGACACAAGAAGAGTCGATTCCCATGACTTCCGTCGTGGGGCGGCTGTCAAGTGATAATCGTCAGCGTTTTTCGCCCGCCTGTCGAGCACGTGGGTATGCAAGCCGTCCAGTTCTCGGAACACGGCGACCGGGACGTCCTTGAGTATGCGGACTTCGTCGACCCAGAACCCGGACGGGATGAGGTCCTCGTCGACGTCAAGGCCGGTGCCCTGAACCACCTCGACGTCTGGACGCGCATCGGCTTTGGGGCGCTCGGCCGGCTCGACTTGGAGCTCCCGCACATCCCCGGCAGCGACGCGGCGGGGGTGGTTGACGCCGTCGGTGCGGACGTCGACCGGTTCGAGCCCGGCGATCGGGTCGCGGTGGCTGCCGGCAAGCACTGTGGCCACTGTGAGTTCTGTCGCGATGGCGACCCCACCCTCTGTGAGAGTTTCCAGATCATCGGCGAACACGTCCGTGGCGTCCACAGCGAGCAGACGGTCGTTCCCGAAGCGAACCTCGTTCCAGTGCCCGCCGGGGTCGGCTGGGAGACGGCCGCTGCGGCGCCGCTGGTCTTTCAGACGGCCTGGCGGATGCTCGTAACCCGGGCAGAACTCACACCGGACGAATCCGTCCTTTGTCTCGGCGCGAGCGGCGGCGTCGGCCACGCTGCCGTCCAGATCGCCGACTATCTCGGCGCGGAGGTGTTTGCGACGGCCAGTTCCGCGGAGAAGCTCGACCACGCCCGGGACTGTGGCGCCGACCACGCTATCGACTACGAATCGGATGACTTCGCCGCGAAGATCGATGACATAACCGGTGGTCGGGGGGTCGACGTCGTCGTCGATCACATAGGCGAAGCAACATGGCAGGATTCGCTGTCGAGTCTGGCCAAGGGCGGTCGGATCGTCACCTGCGGGGCGACGACCGGGGCCGACCCGGATACCGGACTCAACCAGATTTTCTGGAACCAGTACGAGATTCTCGGCTCGACGATGGGTACGCCCGGCGAGGTCGACGACGTCCTCAATCTGGTCTGGGAGGGAGCCATCGAACCGCGGATCCGCGACGTCCTCCCGATGAGCGAGATCCGGACCGCCCACGGTCTTCTCGAGGACCGGGAGGGCTTCGGCAAGGTCGTTGTCGTGCCGGACGACGAATACGATGGGTGAGGACGACGAGCCACGGTCAGATGGTGGGGGCGCTGGCGAGGCCCGCGTTCGCCCACACCAGGCCGCTCCGGCGGAGTCGTTCGGGTGGCGCGGCTGGGTACTCGTCGGGATGATCGTACTCGCGTTCCTTGTCATCCCCGCTGCCATCCTCGTGCTGCCCCAGGCGCAGGGGCTCCTGGGCGAACTCGGCCTCGGGATGCGGGACGCCTACCTCGTGCTCCCGCTTCCGGCCGCCATCCTTCTCGGGGTCGTGGCCGTCTGGAGCGCGTTGTCCGCCCGCCGGGACTGATCCGCACGCTTTTTGGCCCGCTTCCGTTGCCTAAGTGTATGCTGGAGACCTTCGTCGACCTCCTTGACGGGAACGACGCTCACGCCGACGCGTTCGCCGATCGCTTCGACGCACTCCAGGATGGACAGCGGCCGGACGCCGTCACGGTCTGCTGCTCGGACTCGCGCGTCCTGCAGGATCATCTCTGGGGGAACGACCATCCGGGGAGACTATTCAGCTGTAGCAACATCGGCAATCGCGTCAGCCAGCGACGCCGCGGCGAGACCTTCGTGGCCGGGGATGTCCTGTATCCGCTGGTCGAGACCGGAACCGAGCTGGCCGTCGTCGTCGGGCATACCGGCTGCGGGGCCGTGACGGCGACTTACGATTCGATCACCGGCGACCTTGACGCTCCACCGGGAATCGAGTACTGTGTCGATTTACTGCGACCCCACATCGAAGGGGGCGTGGCGACCCTCCCCGACGACCTTGACCGCTCCGCCGCAATTAACCACCTCGTCGAGTACAACGTCGACCGGCAGGTCGACGCCCTGGCGGACAGCGAGGACGTGCCGGATTCTGTCACCGTCGCAGGCGTAGTCTACGACTTTCAGGACGTCTATGGTGGCCGTCGCGGCGAGATCCACGTCCTCAACGTTGCCGGCGAGCGCGATCCGCAGTCGCTTCGACACGCCCACCCGGAGATCGCCGAGCGGGTGGCCAGGCGCTGGACCTACTGATCGGCCTCACGACGCTCGTGGACGTCCACTAGTGCATCGTCGAGGGCGGTCAGGACGTCTCTGTCCGAGGGTTCCTCGTCCCAGGTAGACCGGAACGTCGGGAGCGAGAGGCCGACGGCCGCCGCGACGACCAGTTGGGGATCGGGCTCGGCGTCGCTGACCCCCTCGGTGTCGAAGTGATCGCTGATGGCCTCACTTTCGGCCCAGTCGATCCAGGTCGCCTCCGCGGCCGGGCCGAAGAGGCCGATAACCTTCTCGTCGGCGAGCCAGTCGGCGACCTGCGCCGCGTCGACCGCCGCGTCACCCGGCATGACCAGGAGTGTAGCGTTCGTCCGTGCGTCGACGGTCGATACTGCGTCGGGGACCGACAGGTCGAC
>CAYUFG010000216.1:0-3078 GCA_964443815.1 uncultured Halobacteriales archaeon
TGGGCCGCTTCGGCGAGCACGAGCTGGGCGATTCTGGCCTCACGCTCGAGTCTCACCGGATGATATACCTCGAGCAGCCCCTCGCCGCGCCCCTCGTAGCCGGCGTCCCAGACCGCCGTGTCGAGCGTACACGAGTTGCGCAACAGCGAGGACCGCGGATACAGGAAACCCACGTGGCCATCGGGGATGTGGATCAGGTCCGCGTAGGCCACGACGTAGCCGCCGGGATCGAGATGGTAACGGCCCCGTACCGGGTCGATCTCGGCCCTGTCGCCGACCGCTTTGTCCCCCCGGTCGATCCGTCCCGGCTCGACCTGTTCGTAGACGCTGTCGAGTCGGACATCGACGCCGTTTGGCTGGACCTGCTCCGCGTCCACGTCCCCGAGGTGATCGGCGACGAACCGACCGCTTCTGAACATGGCTGCCGGTCGGCGAGGGCGGACAAAGGCCTGTCGGCGCCGCGTTGCCTCACGCGGGTATTTACCCATGATTTATGCCCACGGATGGCCCATCTCTGGATGCTATGGGACAGACGCTATCCGAGAAAATCCTCGACGAGCATCTCGTCGAGGGCGAGCTTGACCCCGGTGAGGAGATCGGTATCGAGATCGATCAGGTCCTCACGCAGGACACGACGGGGACGCTCGTCTGGCTGCAGTTCGAGGCGCTCGGCCTCGACGAAGTCCAGACCGAGCTGGCGGCACAGTACTGCGACCACCAGACCTACCAGTTCGACTTCAAGAACACGGACGACCACCGCTTCCTCCGGTCGGCCGCGGGCACGTTCGGCGCCTACTTCTCCCGGCCCGGGAACGGTATCTGCCACAACGTCCACAAGGAGAACTTCGCCGCGCCGGGCAAGACGCTGCTGGGATCTGACTCCCATACGCCGACCCCCGGCGGCCTCGGGCAGCTCGCCATCGGTTCCGGCGGGCTCGACGTCGCCGTCGCGATGGGTGGGGGCGCCTACTACATCGAGATGCCGGAGATCGTCGAGGTCAGGCTCGAGGGCGAACTGCCTGCGTGGGCCACCGCGAAGGACGTCATCCTCGAGATGCTCCGCCGGCTTTCAGTCAAAGGCGGCGTCGGTAAGATCTTCGAGTTCTCCGGCCCCGGTGTCGAGACCCTCTCGGTCCCCGAACGGACGACGATCACCAACATGGGGACGGAGCTCGGCGCCACGTCGTCGATCTTCCCGACAGACGAGAACACCAAGGACTGGCTCGAGCGCGTCGGCCGGCCCGAGGACTACGAGGCATTCCAGCCGGACGACGACGCGGAGTACCACGACCAGATCACTATCGACCTCTCGGACATCGAGCCGCTGATCGCCACGCCGTCCATGCCCGACAATGTCGTACCGGTCCGCGAGGTCGCCGGCGAGGACGTCGAACAGGTCATCATCGGTTCCTGCACGAACGGGGGCTACCCCGACATCCTCCCCGCCGCGAAGATGCTGGAGGGTCGGGAGATCGACAAGCGCACCGACATGGTCATCGCGCCCGGCTCGAAGCAGGCCTCCGAGATGCTCGCTCGGCAGGGGTGGACGGCCGAGCTGATGGCCGCCGGCGTCAACTTCTCCGAGGCGACCTGTGGCGCGTGTATCGGCATCGGTCACGTGCCCGCCTCCGACTCCGTCTCGCTGCGGACGTTCAACCGCAACTTCGAGGGCCGCTCGGGCATCGAGGACGACAACGTCTACCTCTGCTCGCCCGAGGTCGCCACCGCGGCGGCCATCGCCGGCGAGATCGTCGACCCGCGCGACCTCGCCGACGAACTCGGCGATCTCGAGGACCCCGGTTTCGAGCTCCCCGAGAAGTACACCGGCTCGAAGGCCGACATCATCGAGCCCGACGAGGCCGTCGACGACGACCTCGTCAAGGGGCCCAACATCGGCGACGTGCCCCTCAAGGATCCGCTCGAATCCCACCTTGAGGGCCCGGCGCTGCTGAAGATGGACGACAACATCACGACCGACCACATCATCCCCGCGACCCAGGACATCCTGATGTACCGGTCGAACATCCCGAAGCTCTCGGAGTTCACGCTCTCGCGCGTCGACGACACCTTCGCCGAGCGCGCCCTGGAGAGCGACGGCGGCTTCCTCGTCGCCGGCGAGAACTACGGCCAGGGCTCCTCGCGCGAGCACGCCGCGCTCTGCCCGATGTACCTCGGCGTCGAGGGCGTCCTCGCCCAGAGTTTCGCCCGCATCCACAAGGCGAACCTGTTCAACTTCGGCATCGTCCCACTCGAGATCGACGCCGAGGACTACGAGCAGATTGAGCAGGGCGACGACATCGAGATCGTCGACGACGTCGCCGAGGCCGTCCGGACCGGCCAGGAGACGTTCACCGTCCGCGTGAACGACGACTGGGAGCTGACCGGTCACCTCGACGCCTCTGCCCGCGAGCGCGAAATCCTCGCCGACGGCGGCAAGCTGTCCCACGTCAAGGCCCAGCACGAGGACGGCGGCGCGGCCCCCGCTGACGACTGACCCAAGTTTCGATCGGGTTATCGCCAGCGGCCCGAACCACTTGTGGCAGAAACGTGAGCGAAAACGGCTGGCCGCTCGGTCTTCCTGACGGCAGGTCCGAGGATTTCATCATGTCGGAATCCCCTCTGCCTCGGGGTGAGCGTGGGGAATGGTGATCGCCGAGCAGGCCACCCTCGGGGTGCACGTCGCCGCCGGGATAGTCGCGTTGGTCGCCGGGGCTGCCGCCATCGTCACGCGGAAGGGTGGTCGGCGCCATCGCCGTGCCGGCAGGACGTTCGTCTACGCGATGGCCGTCCTTGCGGGGACAGCGATTGCGCTGCTGGGCTTTGAACGGAGCACGGACCGCCAGTTTCTCTCGCTGGTCGGCGTCTTCAGCTTTTACTTCGCCTTTTCAGGGTACCGGGCCCTTCGGCGACGGGCTGTCGACACCGGCCGGACGGCCGTCGACTGGGCCGCGCTGACGTGTATGGGAGTTGTTAGTGCGGGTATTCTCGTCTATGGGCTTGGATTCTGGTTTGACGGTGTTCCATTCGCGCCTGTCTTGATCGTCTTCGGCGCCATCGGCGTATCCGTCACCGCGATGG
>CAYUFG010000217.1:0-3050 GCA_964443815.1 uncultured Halobacteriales archaeon
CGCGTCGTCGAGGAGTACGCCGAGACCGTCGGCTACGCGCTCCGGTCGCTCGATCGCAAGCGCTCCCTGTTGGCCGACCGGGGCGTCCGGGTGGAGGTCGCCGTCTCGGATCCGACCGCACCGCTGCTCGCATTCGCCGGGGCTCTCCCGGGCGCGCCCCGGATCGAGTGTCCGTCCGTCGTCGACCGGACCGACGGCTCGACGGTGTACCTCTGTCACCTCGAGGGGTACTCGTCCGAGGCGGTCGCCACGGCCGGTGCCGACGTTTCCACGGTCACCGTCGACGACGCCCACCTGTCGGACGGTTCGGTCCGCTGTGCGGTGGTCGCCGAGACGCCCACCCCCGAGGACGCGCTCGGCTCGCAGGGAGCGCGCTTCGAGCGGACCGTCGTCGAGGACGGCACGGCGACGGTGACGGCCCGCGTCGGCGAGGACCGGCCAGTCTCCGGTCTCCGGTCGGCTCTCGAACGCGAGTTCGAGGACGTCTCCGTGCGGACGATCTGGACCGACGACGGCGGCGACGCGGTCACGACCCACCCGTTCGACGACCTCACCGACAAGCAGCGCGAGTACCTTCGCCACGCCTTCCACGAGGGGTACTTCGACCGGCCGCGGGGCGCGAACGGGACCGAGATCGCCGGGCGACTCGGGGTCGCGCGACAGACGTTCACCCAGCACCTGCGGACGGCCCAGCGGAAGATCGTCGACCGACTGCTAGAGGAGTGGCACTCCGGCTAGTGGCGGTTGCTGGCGATTCCTATGCTTCCCCGAGGCGCACCTCGAACCGGGCGCCGCCCGCCTCGCTCTCGGTGACGTCGATCTCCCACCCGTGGGCCTCGACGATCGTCCGCACGATGGCCAGCCCCATGCCGGAGCCGTCGCCCGTGGTCGTCCCGTAGTCGAAGATGGCCGCCCCCCGTTCGGACGGAATCCCTGGCCCGTCGTCGGCCACGTAGAACCCCTCGGAGAGGGGTCCCACCGTGACGGTCGTCGCCTCGGGGGAAACGTCGACGCCCGTGGCGTGGTCGACGACGTTCCCGAAGAGGTTTCGGAAGGCCTGTCGCAGCCGGCTGGGATCGCAAGCGATCGTCAGCGAGCCCTCGATCTCGAGGCGCAACTCGCCGGTGTCGACCGCTCGCCACGCCGTCTCGGCCACCTCCGCGAGTTCACAGTGCCGTCGATCCTCGACGTGACTGCTCTCGCGGGCGAGCCGTGGCAGGTGCTCCGCGAACTCCTCGAGGTCCTCGAGCACACCCTCCAGCTCCGCCAGCGGGCGATCCACGTCGGCGTCGGCCTCGGCCAGATCCTGACGCAACAACTCGAGAATGTTCTGGGCCGCCGAGACGGGGGTCGTGAGGTCGTGCGAGACGATCCCGGCCAGCCGTTCCAGGGTCCGATTCTGGGCCTCGATCCGGCGCTCGTAGGTCTTTTGCTGTTCGATGTCGACGGTGGCGAGGTACACCCGGGAGAAGTCCGCCGCGTACGCCTCCGGCACGGTCAGAATGAACAGCTCGTGGCGCTCCTCGCCGTCGAAGGTCCGGTAGCTCAGTTCCTCGTGCACCGAGCGCTCGCCGTCGAGCAGCCGGTCGAGCATCCGACGGTGGACCGCAATTCCCTGCTCGGTCGCGACCGTCTCGATGTCCCGGATGAGGTGGTCCTTCGAGTCGGCATCGTAGTACTCGACGGCGTTCTCGTTCACGTCGATCACCTCGTATCGCTCGAGTATCTCCCGGTACTCCGTCGGGTTCGCCTCGAGGTACTCGACGACGTCACCGTCGGCCCCCGCGGCCACCTCCTTCGCGTACGCCATCGCGTCCGAGAAGTCCAGTTCCCAGAGGGAGATCGGGCTGTTCTCGAACAGCGCCCGGTACCGCTCGCGACTCTCCGCCAGCGCCTCGGTGGTCTCGGACAGTCGCCGCTCGAGGGATGTGCGTTCGGTGACGTCGACCGCCGTGACGAGGACGCGCTCGAACCGGTCCTCCTCCCGACCGGGCGGAACGAGCAGTTCCCGCTCCAGCCACCTGAGGGACCCGTCCTCGATATTTCGCACCGGACACTCCTGGGTGAGGGCCGTGTCACCGGTTGCGACGGCCTGGAAGAGTTCCTTCGTCGCCGAAGCGGTTCGTTCTGTGCCCGTCCAGTCGACGGTATCGACCAGGTGGGACAGTGAGTCCGCGCCCACGAATTCGAGATACGTCTCGTCGGCGTCGACCAACCGCCGACGGTCGATCAGCGCGTCGAATTCCCCGGGATGCTCGTCGAGATACGCGGCGAGGTCCGCCGGGTCGTCGACGAGCGAGCGGGCGCGCTCGCGCACCGCCGAGTAGTCCATGACCCGGACGCCGAGCTGGCTGCTCTCGCGGGCTGCACGGTGACGCCACCATCCGTCGTTGGCGGAGCGATCCTCGTGCCACTGACCGTCGACGTCTCGAACGACGACGACCCCGACCTCGCGACCGTCCCGTGACGCTACCGAGAGGGACGCCTCGAATGCTCGCCGTTGGCCGGACGCGGTCGACGGTCGCCACGTGAACTGCGCTGACCCGTTCCGGCGGGCCTGCTGGAGTAGGTCACCTGCGAGGTCGGCCGTCTCCCCGTTCGATCGGTCTCCGGGGCCGAGCGCCCTCACGTCCCGGCCCGGGAGGTCGCCGGGGTCGTATTCGAGGAGGGAACGGAAGGCCTCGGTGACTGCCAGGACCTCACCGGACGACGGGTCGAACGCCACTACCCCGTCGGCGGTGTCGCGCAGGGCTCCGGCTTCGTCGAAGGCCTCCATGGAGGTGTCCACGGGAGAGACCGAGGAAAAGATGTCGTTCGACCGTCGGGTCGTTCAGCCGATCGACGTCACTGCCATTGAGAGTGGCGAGCGCGCGATGCATGCGAGATCCTCGTGCGACCTTTGGATCCATTGAACGTGCCTCACCGATTCACGGCACTGACAAACGCAACGGAGCGGAAGCAGCGGGTTTCCATACGTGCAGGGTTTACGCTAGTTGTTCGAAAACAACCCCGTACATGGAGCGCCATATTCGGATAGCGACGACGGCGGA
>CAYUFG010000218.1:0-2991 GCA_964443815.1 uncultured Halobacteriales archaeon
GGCGCGATCAACGCCTGTGGCCCGGTCAAGCCCCGCTACTCGGCGGGCGCCGACGAGTTCGAGAAGTGGGAGAAACGGTTCCTCCCCGCTCGGGACTACGGCACACTCGTCGTGACGACGAGCCACGGGGTCATGAGCCACTACGAGGCCCGCGACGCGGGCGTCGGTGGCCAGGTGATCGCCTACGTATACTGACAATGACACGAACAGCAATTCAGATTCCGGACGACGTGACCGCCGCCGTGGATCACCTCGACCTCACGGTCGAGGGACCCAACGGCAGCGTCACGCGGCGGCTCTGGTTCCCCGACATCGACGTCTCGGTCGACGACGACGAAGTGGTCATCGAGGCGTCGGCCGACGATGCCAAGACCAACTCGACGGTCGGAACCTTCGAGAGCCACGTCGAGAACATGCTCCACGGCGTCACCAACGGCTGGGCCTACGAGATGGAAGTGTTCTATTCGCACTTCCCGATGCAAGTGGGCGTCGAGGGCGACGAGGTCGTCATCGAGAACTTCCTCGGCGAGCGGGCACCCCGGCGGACGGAAGTCCACGGGGACACCGACGTCGAAGTCGACGGCGAGACGATCACCGTCCGCGGCCCGAACATCGAGGATGTGGGCCAGACGGCCGCCGACATCGAACAGCTCACGCGCGTCACGGACAAGGACGTCCGCGTGTTCCAGGACGGCGTCTACATCACCGCCAAGCCGAACCGAGGTGAGGCCTGATGGCCGACGACGAGCGGGAACTCACGGACATCGCGGGTGTCGGCGACTCGACGGCCGAGAAGCTCCGCGACGCCGGCTTCGAGACGGTCGAACACCTCCGTGTCGCGACCGAGGATCAGCTCTCGGACGTCGAGGGCATCGGTGCCGCACTCGCGGCGCGGATCAAGGCCGACGTCGGCGACGTCTCGGTCGACGAAGACGTCGAATCCGCCGACGCGGACGAAACCGAATCGGGCACGGTGACGGACGAGGCCGACGAGGCCGAACCCGACGCCGAGCCGGAAGCCGAATCCGACGAACCGGTCGCCGAGTACGAAGAACTGACGGACATAAGCGGGGTCGGCGAGGCGAAGGCCGACGCGTTACGGGCGGGCGGATACGAGACGGTCGAGCAGGTTCGTGCGGCCAGCCAGGACGACCTGGCGGAGGTCGAGGGTATCGGCATGGCGCTGGCTGCGCGAATCAAGGCGGACGTCGGCGGCCTCGAAGTCGCCGAGGAGGCCGAAGCGGAGGTCGAGGAGACCGAACCGGTCGAGGCAGAGGAGGACGTCGAGACGGAACTGCGACCGCGTGCACTCGCGGACGTGGAGCCCGACCTCGACGACGATGCCCGGAGTGCGCTGGCCCAGCGCCAGCGCGAGACGAAGCCCAAGTTCAACCGACAAGACCACCACAAGAAGAAACGCGTCGGGAAATCCTGGCGGCGGCCCCGGGGCAACCTCTCGAAACAGCGAGTGGGCATCAAGGGCAAGGGCGATACCGTGGAGGCGGGCTTTCGGACACCGCGGGCCGCTCGCGACAAGCACCCGTCGGGCTTCGAGGAGGTTCGCGTGCACAACGTGGACGACCTCGATGGCGTCGACGGCGACACGGAAGCGGTGCGGATCGCGTCCTCGGTCGGCGATCGCAAGCGCGAGCGGATCGAGGAGGTCGCGGCAGACGAATCGATCCGTGTCCTGAACCCCACCTACGAGGAGGTGGCGGTCGAATGAGCGACCTTAGTGCCCAGCGGCGACTCGCCGCCGACGTTCTCGACGTGGGCAAGAACAAGGTATGGCTCGACCCCGACAGACAGGGCGATATCGCGGACGCGATCACCCGCGAGGATGTCCGCGATCTGGTCGACGAGGGTGTCATCCAGGCGAAGGAGGCCCGGGGCAACTCCCGTGGCCGCGCCCGGGAGCGCCAAGCGAAGCAGGCCTACGGCCACCAGAGCGGCGCGGGCTCCAGACGGGGGCCCGCCGGCGGCCGTTCGGACCCGACGGACGAGTGGCGCTCGCGGATTCGCGCCCAGCGAAAGCGGCTGAAAGAGCTCCGAGACGCCGGGGAACTCGACTCCGCCACCTACCGCGATCTCTACGCGAAGGCGGGCGGCGGCGAGTTCGACTCCGTCGGCGACCTCGAGCGATACATCGACGACAACGGCGGTGAGATCTAATGGCAACAGGACCACGCTACACCGTGCCCATGCGGCGACGCCGCGAGGCACGAACGGACTACCACCAGCGGTTGCGCCTGCTGAAATCCGGCAAACCACGCCTCGTTGCTCGAACAAGCAACAAGCACGTCAGGGCGCAGCTGATCACTCCCGGGCCCGCGGGTGACCGAACGCTCGCGGCGGCCCGGTCGGACGACCTCGCGGAATTCGGCTGGGAGGCACCGACGAGCAACCTTCCGGCAGCGTACCTAACCGGTGCGCTCGCCGGGCAACGGGCGATCGCTGCCGAGGTCGAGGAGGCGGTCCTCGACATCGGTTTGCACTCCCCCACCCCGGGCGGGAAGGTATTCGCGGTGCAGGAGGGAGCGATCGACGCCGGACTCGAGATCCCCCACAACGACTCGGTCCTCGCGGACTGGTCGCGCACGCGCGGCGAGCACATCGCCGACTACGCCGAAGGACGCGACGACCCGCTGTACTCGGGGGACTTCGACGCGAGTGACCTGCCCGCGCACTTCGACGAGGTGCGCGAGGCGATCTTGGAGGCTGATCTATGAGCGAGGCACACGGCTGGGAGCCGCGGACGCGACTCGGCCGACAGGTAGCGGAGGGCGAGATCGATTCGATGACCGACGCGCTGAACTCGGGGCTCCCGCTGAAGGAGCCGGAAATAATCGACCAGCTCGTTCCAAACCTGGAGGACGAGGTGCTCGACATCAACATGGTCCAGCGGATGACCGACTCCGGCCGGCGGGTCAAGTTCCGCTGTGTCGTGGTGGTCGGCAACCGCGACGGCCTCGTCGGCTACGCCGAAGGCCG
>CAYUFG010000219.1:0-2986 GCA_964443815.1 uncultured Halobacteriales archaeon
GACGGATCGACGTCTGTGGGAACTGCCGTTCATCACGGACGCCGGCCGCGTGAGCGTGGTAACAGACGATCCTTGGGACGTGCAGGTAGATGCCTCGACACCCGCCGGGCGCGTGGCAGTCAGGCTCGGGCCGGAGGCGGCGGTGGAATCGATCGAACTCCGCCCCTGAACCGGGGTCACGGGACTCCGGACTGTCCGGCGAAACCACGACGAGTGAACCATGGGTCGGCGGGAGACGACCGGTTTGCATCGGCTCGGTCGACGCCAGTGTCACCGTTCGTTATTGCAATCGTCCGAAGCGAACCAACGAGGCCTCGGCGCGGGACCGGGTGCTCCGGCCGTCGTGCCGGCGTCAGCGGTTCACTCCGGCCGTATCACCGACCGGGGTCGTTTCGGGCCAGCTACTATACATGAGACGGGCGGTCTTCGCATCAGCCGCCAACGGACGGCTGGGCACCCGCTCTCGTCTGACGGTGTCCAGCGGAAAAACCGTGGTCCGATGGGCTGAACCACGGCGTGGTTCGGGCACAACGGTCGGGTGCGGTGGTGCGACAGTCGACGGGCCAGCTGGCCAGCGTCACTGCGTTACTATCCACGACGGCGATCGGCCGTCACTGCATCCCATCGTTGTCCCGACGCACAGATAAAGATTTTGAATGTGTACTGATAATGCGAAAACAAATCTGTATGTACAGTGTTGTACCATAAAACATGAATATATAGTAATAAAGTGCGTAAAGTATAGGCAATGTGTTTTTGTCTTCTGTCCAGAACGTTCGGGTTACGTCCACTGACCGGCCGGTGGAGGCACCACCCGACTACTCGCAGACGCTCGTCCGTAGCAGCGCAGTCCGACGATTACCCGCCTCTTTTCTCCCCCCAGCCTCCTGCGTGGGCATCTGGTTCCAATTCGTGTTCAGCTGGTCACATTATAATCAAACGATTAAGACTATTTTACGGCACTAATAGACAAGATTTACATCAATAGGGGTTACGACTGTCTATATGGGCGCTAAATCAGGCAAATCAGTTGAAGAACTAACCGATGCAGACTTCGAAGCACGCCTCCGCGAACTTCCGCCGAGCGCGAAACTCGTCGCGAAGGTTTTGGAGGGCGAGTCTCCGCTTGCGCAGGGTCAACTCGCCGACCAGACGCTCCTCCCGGACCGGACCGTGCGCTACGCGCTCAACCGCCTCGAGGAGGCGGGACTGGTGGCATCTCGATACGACTTCCAGGATACCAGGAAGCAGCTGTACTACCTGACCGATTGAGACGAACGGTCCGGACGTCGGAGCGACCCGGTTGCGGGGTCTCGAACGCCCGTTGTTGCTTGGCAGTCCGTCTCCCGTGCACGTCCCAGCATTCGAGCCTGGACTAGATGCCGTACGCCTCAAATACTATTGGCGTCGGCCGCTTCGAGCGGGGCATGTTACAGCAGGCGTTCAGCCGGGATTGGGAGCAGAACGTTAACGCCTTTCGCGCCGAACCGGTGCCGACCGACGTTCGCGAGCACGGCGCCAGGACCGTCGCCGACGTTCTCGCCGCTGCCGTCGCCGGGGCTCGCGTGCCTGCGATCGAAACGGTGGCCCGAAACGTCGCATTCGCCGACGGCCCCGCGCCAATCATCGGAACGCCGCGGCGAACCTCTCCCAGTCAGGCCGCTCTTGTCACTGGAGCCGCGGCGATCGCCCAGGAAGTGGAGGAGGGCCACAACACCGGCGGCCACGTCGGCGCCGGCATCGTCGCCGGCGGATTGCCGGTGGCGGACGTCGAAGGGGTCGACGGCGAGACGTTCGTCGACGCCTGCGTCAGAGCGTACGAGATCTGTGCGAGGGTGGAGCGGGCCATCTTCGTGATGAAGGACCGAATCAACGAGGCGGTACCGTGGCTCGTGCGCAACCCACACTCAACCTGGACAGTCCTCGGGCCGGCCTTGGCGAGCGCATTCGTGAGGGGTGAAGGCGCCGCGACGCTTAGGGAGACCGTCCGAATCGCCGGCAACCTCGCGGTCGTCTCCATGCACGACCCGTACGCCGAGGGTGCCCCTTCCCGGAACTTCACGGCAGGCTTCTCCGCCCAGGTCGGCGTCTCCGCCGCCGAGACGGCGGCCGCGGGGTTAACCGGCTCGCGAGAGGCGATGGAGGCTGTGTACGATCCCTTCGAGGAACTCGGGGAGGGCGACTTCTCCGAGCGTGTCGGGACGCTCGGCTCGGAGTGGCTGATCACGGACAACTACGTCAAGCCGTGGCCTTCCTGCCGATACACCCACCCACCGCTGGCAGCGCTCCGGGACGCGATCGGCGACGAGCCGATCGACCTCCGCGCGGTCGAACGTGTCGCGGTGGCCACCTTCGGCAACGCCGTCGACATGGACCACGACGCCCCACAGACGATGACGGCTGCGAAGTTCTCGACGCCGTACGTCCTCGGGAGATATCTCGCCGACCGATCGGTCGACCTCGAGGATTTCACGACCGACGCCCTTGGTGACCCGGGCGTCCTCTCTTTGGCCTCGAAAGTCGACCTTGTCCACGACGAGAGCTTCGAGGCGGCCTTCCCGGACCGCTGGGGTGCCCGTGTGACCGTCGAGATGGCCGACGGGACGACGTTTACCGGCGAGTGCGAGGACCCGCCGGGCGGGCCGCTAGACCCCCTCTCCGACGAAGCGTGGCGGACCCGGACTCGTGGATTACTGGAGTACGGGCTTCCCGAGAACCAGGTCGACGACGCGATGGCTGCGCTCGACGCCGTTGCGAGGCGCCCGGTCCGACAGACGGTCGCGGCATTGACATAGTGAGAGCGGAAGCGCTCCATTTCCAGGCTGGGTCCGAGCGGCCTGGTTAGGGGCACTCCATCGAGTCCCAGCGGCCGGGATGGGAACCGTGAATCGGTCACGGGGGTCTACGAAAACGAACGTAGCACAGCGAACGGCCAAATCGAAACGAACGACCCGAGTCATACTCAGGCTGGCGTTGTATCACCGCC
>CAYUFG010000220.1:0-2919 GCA_964443815.1 uncultured Halobacteriales archaeon
CGTTCGCCACCCTGCCGTCTGACGACGAGCTGGCAGTTGTGTGTGTCGAGCAGTCGGTCACAGCCGGGCGCGTCACACGTTGCCGCCGAGTCGGACATTACCCTCATGCTCTCCCGGTGTCCGCCAAAAGGCGTGCCACGACCGGAGCGGAACTGAAAGTGGATCCGCCGGACGTAACGGCTAAGGCAGCGGCGGGCCCGGCCCGAGGTATGCTGGAGTGGCACGCGACGACCGTCGGCGCGACAGCGTCGGCGCCGGAGCCGGTCGAGTTGCCGGGCAAACCGGCGGCATTCGCCGGTGATGACGCGGTCCGGTACGTCGCTGAGCCCGACGACCCGCGGTCGGGCGACGAGGATGTCGCCGTCCTCCACCTCGACGGTTGTTACGCCCACGCCGAGGTCGAACTGGCAGGATCGACCCTCGGCGGGCCATCGACGCCAATTTCACACGATATCTACTTCGCACCGCTCAGGATCCCGTTTTATCCTGCCGAGTCGTGCCGGATCGCGGTGACCTGCCGCTCGCCGACCGACCGTTTCGGCGGACTCCACGATACCGACCGCGTCCCGGAACCCGACCGCGTGCCGGCGCCGTGGTGGGCGGCGGACCTCGAAACACACTCACTCCCGTTCGTCGACAGCATCGACGTCGACCCCGAAGTCACGGACGACGGGGCGATCCTCCACGTTTCGACGACGGTCGTGGCTGCGGGACCCCAGGAGGAGCGGATCACCTACTCGCTCCGGCCGGAGGGCGATAATTCGACGCGGGGCACGATGGAGCGAGCAACTATTCAGACAAAGGGGGCCGGTAAGACGACGATCGAACACGAGATCGAGGTGTTCGACCCGGCACTGTGGTGGCCGCGCGAACGCGGCAGGCAGCCCCGCTACACGCTAAAGGCTTCCCTCGGCGAGAGCGAGCGGGCTGTCACGACAGGCATTCGCGACGTCGAGCGCGACGGCGGGCGGCTTCGAATCAACGGCGAGCCGGTTACGATTCGGGGAGTGAACCTCACCACTGCAGACACTGCGGACGTCCAGCGAGCGCTAGAATGCAACGCCAACCTTGTCCGCGGGCACGCCCACGTGCTCCCACCCGAAATGTACGCCGCCTGCGATGAGGCGGGCCTGCTGGTATGGCAGGATCTACCGCTGATCGGCACCGGCGAGTTCGAGGTGGACCGCGGCCGCGAACTCGCGGCCGCACTGGGGCGTGTGTACGGCCGCCACCCATCCTTCACGGTCACGGCCGTCCACGACGAGCCGACCAACGTCTTCGCGGAAGGGTTGGGCAGCGGATGGCTCGACTCGCTGCGACGGCGGTGGCGTACCTGGCGAACCGCCTACGACGCGGGACCGGCGACGCGGGTGGCCGAGGCGCTTCCAGACGATATCCCCTGCTTTCCCGTCGTCGGTGACATCGGCACCGGGAGCGAGGCAAGGCGGCTATTTCCCGGCTGGGACTACGGTGATGCGGAGGACGTCCAGGAGCTTCTCGAGCGCGGTGCCCCCGCGGTCGTCGCCGAGTTCGGCGCGGGTTCAGTCGGCAGCGGCGACCCGGCCGGTGCGGCGGACTTCGATCAGCCGAAGCACGACAGACACGTCGACGGTGGCCGGGACGCCTCCCAGGCCTACCAGGCACACGTCGTCGAGTCGATTGCGTCGTCGCTGCGTCGGGCGGGCGTCGGCGGGGTCGTTTACTCGCTCCGTGATACGGACACTGCTGGGATGGGCGTCTACACTGCGGACGGCGAGCCGAAGCAGGCGCAGGCGGCGCTCTCCGACGCGCTCGAACCGCTGCAGGCCTTCTTGACTGACGACGGTCGAGTCGTGGTTCGCAACGACCTCCCGGCCGACGTAGACGCGGAACTCGCGTGGAAGTCCGGCGAGATGGCGGGAACCGAGTCGATAACCGTCGGCGCCGGCGAGCGGTGGGAGGGCGATCCGCTCCCGCCGACAGGCGAGGGGACGCCGATCTCTCTTCAGGTACGAACTGACGCAGGGACGGTTTCCAACACCGTCGAGCGGGGGTGAACGGGTCCGGTATCGGAAGGCTTAACCGATCCCCGGCAATATTTCGCGTCACCAGCGTGCGTTCGCGGCACCGCGGCAGTATCGCACAGCGCCCAACATGACAGGGTCAGTTCCTTATCGGCGTCAGCACTCCGGGGGGAGCACTGCCGATGTCCGCAACGTCGATGGCATCGAGGTTCAACTATGGCAGAATCGATAGACGAATCACAGAACGTATCACTCACAGACGAAGATCTCGAGGAGAACTCGAAGGGCCAGCTGATCAAGCTGGCCGGGAAACTCCGGGATCGACGGAACGAACTCAACCAACTCGCTTCTGAGCGCGCTTCCAAGCGTGACGAGCTAAACGCCAAAACGCGCGAGAAGGTCGACGCGGCCCAGGAGCATCGCGAGAAACGCGACGAGCTCAACGAGAAGGTCCAGGAACACAAGGAGAAACGCAACGAGCTCAACGCGAAGGCCAACGAGCTCTTCGACGAGGTCGAGCAGCTGAAAAACGACCTCAAGCTCGACCAGGGCAAGAGCATCGAGGATCTCGAGTCCGAGATCGAGGACCTCGAGTTCAAACAGCAGACCGAGGTGCTCGGCGCCGACGAAGAGCGGGAACTCATCGAGAAGATCGAGTCCAAACGTGAGAAGCTCCAGGAGAAAAAGGAGAAGCTCGACCGGAACACCGAACTCGAGGACCTGAAGGAGGAAGCCGAGGCGGTCCGTGCGGAGGCCTCGAAACACCACCAGAAGGTCACGGAACTCGCGGACGAGGCCCAGAAGCACCACAACGAGATGATCGAGGCCTACCGCGAGGCCGACGAGGTCCGCGACGAGGCCGACGAGATGCACGAGGAGTTCGTCGAAGCTCAGGAGGCCGCCGACCGCCACCACG
>CAYUFG010000221.1:0-2915 GCA_964443815.1 uncultured Halobacteriales archaeon
GGCATGTCGTGTCGGCTTCATCCACACCCGTGAACGGGTGGGCATTCCCCTCGATACTGCTGTAAGTCCCTCGAAGACCGATGGGGAACCGATGGCACTCGACTCGAAGGCCGTTCTCGAGCGGGGCGACGCCGCACCGGACTTCGAACTCCAAGGGACGGACGGCAAAGTCCACTCCCTCGGGGGCTTCGCCGACGCAGCGGCGCTGCTGCTGGTGTTCACCTGCAACCACTGCCCGTACGCGAAGGCCAAAATCGACGAAATGAACCGCCTTGCAGCCGAATTCGGGGATCTCGCCGTCGTGGGCATCAATCCCAACGACGAGACCCAGTACCCCCAGGACTCGTTCGAGCGGATGTGTGAACTCGTCGACGATGGGACGATCAGGTGGGATGCCTACCTGCGGGACGAAACACAGACTGTCACGGCAGATTACGGTGCGGTATGTACGCCGGACCCGTTCCTCTTCGACAACGACAACGGTAGGTTTCGACTGGCCTACCACGGCCGACTCGACGACGCGCCGAATCCGACGGACGAAGCGAGCGACAGGGAGATGGCTCGCCACGTCGAGACGGTGCTCGCCGGCGGGGCGGTCGACGCCGAGATGCGCCCGTCCAGGGGTTGCTCGATCAAGTGGCGCGAGGGCGACGAGCCGGATTACTGGGACTGACGGCGCCTTTTTGTGAGTGGGTTGCCCATGCCGGGCCATGACGCCGCCGCTCGTCTCCGAGACCGTCGACTGGTTGGCACAGGCAATCGGCCCGAAGCCCGACGAAATCGTCGCCGAGATGGACGCGTTCGCCACCGAAGCGGACTTCCCGACGGTAGGGCCTGCCGTGGGCGGCTGGCTGGCACTGCTCGCCCGAGCGTCCGACGCCGACCGGGCCTTCGAGTTCGGCTCTGGTTTCGGCTACTCGGCGTACTGGGTGGCGCGCGAACTCCCAGCAGACGGCGAAGTCGTCCTCACCGAGATCGATCGAGACGAACTCGACATGGCGAAATCGTACTTCGAACGGGCCGGACTCGCCGACCGGGCACGCTTCGAGCACGGCGACGCCCTCGACGTGGTCGAGCAAGTGAACGGCGAGTTCGACCTCGTCCTGCTTGATCACGAGATGGACCGCTACGTCGACGCGTTCGAGGCGATCCGGGATCGCCTCCCCTCTGGCGGCATCGTCGCCGCGGACAACGCCGTCACCGCGAGCCATATCGATCCCGAGGATATGCGACGGATCCTTGACGGCGAATCTGTACCCGATGCCAGCGACGGCACGACTGGAACCGCCGCATATCTCGACCACCTGCGAGATGTCGAAGGCTTCACGAGCGGATTGCTGCCACTCGGCGAGGGTCTGTCGGTCTCGATCAAGCGCTGACCGACAGGGCCTCAGACAGCGCTCGCCCCCACCCCAGTAGCGTCTCGTCGGCGCCGAACCGGCCGGCGAACTGGAGGCCGAGCGGCAGACCGTTCTCGGCGGTTCCGGCCGGCAGCGAGAGGACCGGGACGCCCGCGAACGTCCACGGCCGATTCATTGCTGGATTCCCCGTGCTCCTGATGGTTTCCGGGGCCGGTCCCGGTGCGCCCGGCGCCACCCAGGCGTCGAGGCCGTGTTCGTCGAGCAGGCTGTCCAACTGGTCGCGCAGGTCTCGAGCGACCGCTCGGCCTCGGGCGAGCTCGCCAGCGCTGACCTCGCGACCCTCGCGGATCGATTCGGCCATCGGTGTCCGATAGAAGGCCTCGTAGTCATCGAACCAGGATTCGTGGACGAGCGCAAGCTCCGCCCGGGTCATACGGTGGTGGAGGCGGTCGAGGGTCTCGTAGTCCTCGAAGTGTGGGACGCGGATCCGCTCGATCTCACAGCCGGCATCCTCGAGGAGCGAGACGTGAGCCTCGAAGGCGGCGCGTCCCTCGGGCTCGGCGGCGTCGAGGTACGTCCCCTCGGGCACGCCAAGGGTGGGCAGCTCCTCGGAAGCGGGTACGGTCCCCCAGTCCTCACAGAGCACCCCGGCGGCGACGGTGATCCCCGGAACGTCCTGTGTGAACATGCCCACGTGGTCAGCGGTCGCTGATCGCTCGATAACGCCGTCACGAGGGATCCGCCCGAAACTCGGCTTGAAGCCGACGATGCCACAGAAGGCGGCTGGTCGCCCGACCGAGCCGGCCGTCTGAGTCCCTGTGGCCAGCGGACAGAGCCCGGCCGCGACGGCCGCGGCGGAGCCACTCGACGAACCCCCTGGTGTGTGATCCAGGTCGTGGGGGTTGCGGGTTAGGCCCGGCCCGCCGCCGGCGAACCCAGTCGTCACGGTCTTGCCGAGAACAACCGCGCCCGCTTCCCTGAGTCGGCTGACGCAGGTCGCTTCCGGGCCTTGGAACAGCTCCGGCGGGACCGCCGTGCCGGCGCGGGTCTCGAAGCCCTCGGCGTGCATGTTGTCCTTGACTCCCACCGGGACCCCGAACAGCGGCGGTCGATCGTCGGGGTTAGAGTAGCGCGCGACCAGCGACTCCACCTCGGACCGTAGCCGCTCGCGGCGACCACACTCGGTCAGGATCGCCCGGAGATCGCCGTCGACAGTGTCGATGCGGTCACAGAGTCGGTCGACGTACTCCCCCGGGTCGAGATCGCCGCGGCGAAGCGCAGACGCGGTTTCTGCAAGTGGCGCGTCGTGGCGGGTGACGGACATCGGTGGTTCCCCCTTTCGGGGGGTGACGGTAAAAGACCCCGCGGCCGTCGGAATCCGTCATGGTCGATCGGCGAGGATCACCATTAATATGCCATTTAGGCATGCTAAGTCTTTAGTTGCGACCGCCCCACGTGTGCTAGTAGAACCCACGATGGGTCTCGGGATGGATACATGACAGCAGACACACTGATGTGGCGCATCGCGGGTGGTTCCGGCGACGGTATCGACTC
>CAYUFG010000222.1:0-2748 GCA_964443815.1 uncultured Halobacteriales archaeon
CTCCGCCGAACGCGTGCCCGCCGACCTCCTGGAAGTTGGCACACACGTTCGAGCACGCTCCACAACGGATGCAGTAGAGCGTCTCTCGCAGCTGCGGATCGTCCCGCATCTGCATCCGCCCGTTGTCGAGGAGCACCAGATGAAACGAGCGCTCGGCCGGGTCCACGGGCGTGTCCGGCTGGTCGAAGTCGAGCGGCGGTGAGTCGAAGGGAGGCGTCAGGAGCGACACGTACGACGTGATGTCCTGCCCCGTCCCCGACCGCCCGATGAGCTCGACGAATGGCTGCAGGTCCTCGACTCGCGGAATGATCTTCTCGACCCCCGCCACGGCGATATAGGTCGGCGGCACGAGGACGGACTTGCGGGCGTTGCCCTCGCTCGTCACGAGGGCCAACGTACCACTGTCCGCAGTGATGAAGTTCGCCCCGGTCATCCCGACATCCGCCCCCTCGATTAGCCGTCCGAGCTGCTCACGGGCGAACTGGGTGAGCTCCTCGGCCGTCTCCAGCGGCGTCGGTGGGTCGAACTGACGGTTGAACAGGTCCGCGATGGCCTCACGCGACTTGTGAATGGCTGGCGCCACAATGTGGGACGGCGCCTCGTCGGCGACCTGCAGCACCCACTCCCCGAGGTCGGTCTCAATGACCTCTACGCCCGCGGCTTCGAGGTGCTCGTTGACCTCGATCTCCTCGGTCGTCATCGATTTGCTCTTGACGAGCCGATCGGCCCCGGTCGCCACGTCCGCGATGTACTGATTCGCGTCGGCCGCGTCGTCGGCCAGATACACGGTGCCGCCCCGCGCCTCGATCTGCTCGCGGACTTGACCGATGAGCTCCGGCAACCGGTCGATGGCCTGCTCCTTGATGGTCCGGGCGCGCTCCTTCAGCTCTTCGTAGTCGTCCAGGCGGCCAACGGAGTCGTAGCGACCAGCGTTAAAGCCGCGCGTGTTCTGCGCCACGGCCGCCCCCTCCGCCTGCATCAACCGGCGAATGGCCGCCGCTTTGTCGGTTCGGGTCATCGGACTCCGCGGTTGAACGAAACAATACCGGATGGGAAACGGGTGGCGAATCCGCGTTCAGTCGGCCTCAACGAGAACCACGTGCACCTCTTTTGGCCCGTGCGCGCCCTTCACGAGAGCCCCCATGTCGGCCGTGGCGCTCGGACCGGTGGCGAGGATCGCCGTGGTTTCTTCCTCGCGAAGGAGAGGGCCGAGACGCGCAAGCGCCGCTGTCATGTCCGGCACCACGTCGGCGGTCCGCAGCACGGCCACGTGCCGTTCGGGAAACAGGCTCGCGGCCTCGGTGGCGTCCGGCCCGCCGTCGATCACGACGCTCCCGTAGTCGGCGATGCCGAGTCGGGCCGCCGTCACGCCCGTCCGCGCCTCCCGAATCTGCCGGGGGGTGGGGGCGACCGTCACCCCGAGCCTGTCGAGCGAAACGCCCTCGATAGGAAGCGAGCTTCCCACGGCCGGCGCTTCGACAATCTCTTCCAGGACAGTGGGTACATCGCCCACCGCCGTACGGGTCCACCCGACCTCTAGTCGGTCGAGAGACGCGACGAACCGGTCGATGATCTGCGACATCTCCATTCAATGAGGGGCCTGGCTTACCGGCTCTTCGGTCAAGCCCGGCGCCACTGGGGGTTATCGGAGGAACGCGTCACGCAGGCCGCCGTCGACGGTCAGCACCTGGCCGGTCGTCTTGCCGAGGCGGTCATCGCTCACGAGGAGGAAAATCGCCTCCGCCTGATCGTCCGGCGTGATCGGCTCGCCCGTGAGCGTCCGTTCGGCGTAGAAGTTTGCCAGACGTGTTCGCAGCGCCTTGGTGGACTCGTCCTCGTCGTAGTCGAGCCCGTACTTTTCGAACGACGCCTTCACCCGGTCGCGCGGGAACATCGAACTGCCTTCGACGACGGTGGCTGGGGCGAGGCCGTTCACACGAACGTTCGGCGCGTGCTCGATTGCGAGCTCCCGCACGAGGTGGTTTGCAGCGGCCTTGCTGGCGTCGTAGGCGAAGCTGCCGGTCTTGGGCACTACGGCATTCACACTCGTGGTGACGACCATGCTTCCGTCGAGGCCCTGCGCGCCCCAGACGTCCGCGGCCTCATCGGCGACAATGTGGGGGCCCTTCGTGTTCACCGCGAAGGTGTCGTCCCACTTCGCGTCTGGGATGCGACCCTCCTCGTCCGGGCTCACGTAGAGGCCCGCGGTCACGACCACGTGATCGAGCCCGCCGTAGGCCAGCACGACGTCATCGAGGGCCGCGCGCACCGAGTCACGGTCCGTAACATTGCAACTGAGGCCGATCACGTCGCCGCAGCGCGACACGCCGGAGCCGGCTACGCCGATGCCCATACCGATCTCTTCCATGATCTCCTCGGCGGTGGTCTCTGCGGCCTCCAGGTCCAGGTCCAGCGCGGCGACCGTCGCATTTTCCTCGATCAGACGCGGGACAGCGGCTTTCCCGATGCCACTCCCGCCCCCGACGACCGCGACGATCTCGCGGGCCAGCTCTTCCTCCGGCGGCATGCGTTCGAGCTTGGCCTGCTCCAGGCGCCAGTACTCGATGTCATAGGCCTCCTGCCGCGGCAGCGCCGTGTACGTGTCGATGGCCTCGGCCCCGCGCATGACTTCTACGGCGGCGTTGTAGAACTCAGCCGTCACGCGCGACTCGCTTTTGTTCTTCCCCCAGGCTACCATCCCGATCCCCGGAATCAAGATCACCGTGGGGTCCGATCCGCGCATGTCGG
>CAYUFG010000223.1:0-2745 GCA_964443815.1 uncultured Halobacteriales archaeon
ATAAGAATGCTCGAGGATCGGTTCGGGCGCGAGGTCACTGGAATCCGCGTGTCCCTGACCGATCGGTGCAACTTCGACTGCGTCTACTGTCACAACGAGGGCCTCGGCGACACGCGCGGCCCGATGGACGCCCGAGACCACGAGATGGAGACGGACGACGTCGTCCGGATCCTCGAGGTGGTTTCGGAGTTCGACGTCGACTCGGTGAAATTCACTGGGGGCGAGCCGATGCTTCGGCAAGATTTAGAGGAAATCATCCGGCGGACGCCCGACCGGATGGACGTCTCGATGACGACGAACGGAACCTTCCTTCCGGGTCGCGCCAAGGGGCTCGTCGATGCCGGCCTCGAGCGGGTTAACGTCTCCCAGGATGCCCTCGATCCGGAACACTTCGCAGAACTCACCAAAAGCGGCGCCTACGACCGTGTCCTCGAGGGCGTCGAGGCGGCGGTCGATGCCGGGCTCGACCCCGTCAAACTGAATATGGTCGTCATGGAGCCGACTGCGGGGTACGTACCGGAGATGGTCGATCACGTGGCGTCGAACGACGGCCTCCGGCTCCAGCTCATCGAGTACATGCCGGAAATTGCAGGCCACCCGGAGTGGGCGATTGATATCGAACGCGTCCACACCTGGCTCGAGGAGAAGTCCGACGAGATCGAACGCCGGGAAATGCACTCCCGCCGTCGGTACTGGATCGACGGCGGTCTCGTCGAGGTCGTCGACCCCGTCGAGAACGCGGAGTTCTGTGCCAACTGTCATCGCGTCCGCGTCACCCACGACGGGAAGTTCAAGGGCTGTCTCAACCGCCATGACGACCATCGATCGATGGGCGAGATGTCCCGTGAAGAGATCCGCAAGACGTACCGCGAGACGGTCGCGAACCGCGTCCCATACTACGGGGAATATATGGTGAAGAACGACGACGGCGACTGGGTGGTAAACGAGAAGTATCTCGCGACGCCGATGGCCGACGATTGACCCCGACAAAATCCGGTCGTCTCTACACCGCCACTACTCCAAAAGGCCGACCGACTCCCTCCGTCAATCAGCGGCCGCTGGCGTCGCCGCCCGGTCCGCGACCGCCTCGAGGGCGCGTTCCGTGTACACTTTCAGGAGTTGCGCGCGGAACTCCGCGGATGCTTGGAGATCCTCCATCATCATCGCCTCATCGAGGCCGTCGGTGGCTTGCTCGGCAGCGTCTTCGATGGTATCTGTGGTCAGTTGCTCGCCTTCGAGGGCGTCCTCGACGGGGTCGAGTCGAACGCCGTGATCCATCGCCCCGTTTGCCCCGACGCTCGCGGAATCGACGTGACCGCCGTCGAGTTCGAGTTGGGCGGCGACGCCGATCATCGCATAGCCCGAGGACGGTGAGGGCTTCTTGGCGTACGCACCGACGGCGTCCGACGCCGAGGGCACCTCGACACGCGTGACGATCTCGTCCTCGCCGACGTCCGTGGCGTACATGCCCCAGAAGAAGTCGTCGGCGCCGATTGCGCGTTCGCCGTCCGGGCCCTGAACGACGATCGATGCGTCGACAGCGAGGGCTGCCCCCGGCAGGTCCGAGGCGGGGTCGGCGTGGGCGAGGTTGCCCCCGATCGTGCCGCGGTTTCGCACTTGCCGGTCGCCGACCTGGGAGACGGCATCGGCGAGCGCTGGCGCGTGCTCGTGGCTCAGCGGCTCGTCGATGACGTCTGCGTAGGTCGTATTCGCGCCGATCGATAGTGTCCCGCCGTCGAACGTCACGCCGCTCATAGACTCTATGTGGCCGATGTCGACGATTACGTCGGGGCTCGACAGCCCGGTTTTCATCGCCGGAAGCAAACTGTGACCCCCCGAAAGCAGTTCGGTCCCGGCACCCCCGTGTTCTCGAAGGAGCTCGAGGGCTTCCTCGACGTTATCGGCCCGGTAGTACTCGAACTCGTCGGGGTACATCAGTCGCCCCCTCCCGCCATGGACTCGCTCGCGGTCTCCACCGCGCGGACGATATTCTGGTACCCCGTGCACCGGCAGATGTTGCCCTCTAAGGCGTCCCTGATCTCGTGGTCGTCCGGGTCGGGATTCTCCTCGAGGAAGTCGACGGCTGTCATCATCATGCCCGGCGTACAGTAGCCACACTGGAGGCCGTGTTCGGCCTGGAAGGCATCCTGGATCGGATGGAACTCGCCGTCGTCGTCGAGCCCCTCGACGGTGAGGATCTCAGCACCGTCGGCCTGGACCGCGAGTTGCGTACACGATTTGACCGCCTCGCCGTCGATATGGATCGTACAGGCGCCACAGAGGCTGCTCTCGCAGCCGATATTCGGTCCGGTGTAGCCCAGTTCGTCCCGCAGTGCGTGAATGAGGAGGGTTTGGGAGTCCACCGTCAGTTCGTGGTCAGTGCCGTTAACCGTCAGTGAAATATCGTGTTCGCTCATGGTCAGTCCTTCCCCCGTCCGAGTACCCGGGAAACGATGCCGCGGTCGTCGGCCGCCTCGGCCTCGTCCACGTCGGCGACAGAGAGTTCTTCGAGTGTGTCTTGGACGCTCGTAAAGAAGCGTTTGACGACACGATTGGCGACTGGGTTGATGACGCGCTGGCCCATGTTGGCGATCCGGCCGAAGACATCGGCGTCGGTGTGCCACTCGATCTCGACGCCACCATCGGTCTCTGAGAGCTCCATCCAAGAGGACATCTCGAAGGTACTATCACCGGACGTCCCTTCCCCCTCGGCGCTCATGCGACGGCCTTCGCGTTCGGTGATGG
>CAYUFG010000224.1:0-2743 GCA_964443815.1 uncultured Halobacteriales archaeon
ACCAGGAAACGAGGCTGGCCGTCGAGATCCAGAAGATCCGCGACGCGAACCACTCCAGGGAGTTGAAGCCCTACGAGATCACGAACGAGGGCATCTCGGTATACCGACAGGCGAACATCTTCTAGCGCACCCCCGTTCGCCGGTTGCCAGAACGATACGAGACGCGCCACGCCTCCTGGAAGCCCTGTGCCAGATGCTCGTGCTATCGTTCAGGGTTACATCGTTGCCGAATCCGCCCAACGCCAGGGACGTCCCGACACGGGTGCCTACGCCACGTCGCCGAGGGGAACCGTGTGGCGGGCGTCCATGGTTATCCAGGTCGTCGAGACGTCCTCGGCGTCGGGGTCGAAGACTGTCACCCACGACGGGGCGGTGGGATCGTCCATCCCGTACTCCAGATCGAAGCACGGTAGCGCCGCCGAGTCGACGACGACGTCTTCAGCCGGACTCATCGCCTCTCCCGATGATCGTTACAGACGTGGGCCCGCGACTCGTCGAGGGAGTCGAATCGCCTGGAACAGCGAGGGCACTTCAGGATCACGGGCGTACCTCGACCTTCAGGCGCTTCCATTGGAGACCGACCGCGCCACGAGCCGGCCCCCACACGACGGGCAGGTAGCCCGGTACGCCGACTGGGAGATCCGTTTTCCACACTCCCGGCATTCGAAGCCGTCTTCGTTGTCCGAACGTTTCCGTTTCATGGTCAAATATCTTGCTTCGTACGATATATAACCTTTCCTCTGGTTGATTGCTGTTTCGTCCTCCAGAGCTTTCGTTAATCGCACGGTAACCATCGTTCACCGGAGAGACCTGCGACTCGACCGCCCCGGACGGTAGTGCAGGCTCGCTAGCACCACTCGGGTTGTGGTTCGGGCTGCGTCGATCGCCAGCGTGAATCGATCGACTACTGCCGACTCACACGAGGTAGAGTTCCGCCGAGAAGAAGTCCCGGACGGCGTCTTCGAGTGCGTCCTCCGGTTCGCCGGAGGCGTCGACTGGTGCCGTCGCGACGGCCTCCTGCTCGAACTCGTCGATCAGGGCACGATCGCCAACGACGATCAGTCGGTCGGGGGCTCGCTCGTCGAGGACCGATCGACACCGATCGAGGTGATCGTCTACCTGCTCCTCCCGCCGGCGCTCGAAACGCGTCTGTGAGAATCCGCCTTTCGAGTGAGTACCCATCACCTCGGACTCGAAGCCTTCGAGATAGACGCGCTCGTCGCCGTCGAATTCCCCATAGGCGAAGAGGTCAGAGCGAACGAGCGCCACGGCGAAGTGACCGGCCGGCAGGAACCACTCGCGTTCGATGTGGAACCGGTCGTCCCATATCCCGAACGGCTCGGGTGGGATGGCAGGCCGGAGCGCCGCGCTCACCACTCCGGCGTCGTCCGTGTACGCCACACAGGGAGCGGCGCGCTCGACCAGCGGCACCCGCTCGCCAAAAGCCTCCCTGGCCCCCTCGTCCGGACGTTCGGCCACCATCGAACTGAACGCGCCCTCGGCGTCAGTTCGGACGCGTTCGAGCCGCGAGAGGACCTCCCGGAGCCGGTTCCCCGCGAGCGTCTCGGTCCCCCGGAACCTGAGCGCCGGCTCGCCCTCACGTGCCCGCGCTAGCTGGCCCTCGAGGTCCGCGATGCGGTCCTCCAATCGATTGACGCGTTCGTCGGCCGATTGGCGAGCCCGAACGGCCTCCCGCCGACGCTCTCGCTCACCCTCGAGCTGGCCACGCAGTCCCTCGACTTCCGCCTGGAGGTCGGCGATGTCGGCCTTGAGCTCGGCCCGGCCGAGGAGCTCGTCGAGCATGGGGGCCACCGGGTCGCGTCGGGCCAAATAGGTTCCGCACGGGTCCGGTCACGCCGCCGTATTCGCGCTCCCTATCTGGATGACCCGCGCGCGGACGACGTCAAGGAGACGTCTAGGGCACCGGTCACCGAGAGACGGTGAACCGACCCCTCAGCGGTCTCACCGTATCGTGCGCAGTCGCGACCGGCCGGCCGAAACCGGCCCCGCTTCGTGAACCGGTCCGCTGGTTACACCAACGTCGATCAGCAGTACTTCGTGGACCTCCGGGTATCCGTGGCGGGCCGATACGAGGTCACCGCGCCCGCTCGTCGTTCACCCGGTAGGGTGTACACCATTCGAGGAGCTGGACGGCCCAGTCCGCTTTCGCGAGGAGGACGTCCCTGAGCGTCGGTGGATCGGTAACCGCCACCGCGTCGAGGAGGAACCGTGGGAGCGCCAGGGTGTCGGCCGGGACGTCGGCCGCCCCGTGGACCGGGAAGTGGCAGTTCTCGAGCTTCATGACGAGGGGCGCGTCCGTACGCTCGAGCCCCTCGCCCTGAGCGTACACTCGCTCGTTGACCCGTTCGTGCTGTTCGCGGTGCATGGCGGCGCGATCATCATCGTGCGGTTCGACGAATAGCCGACCGAGGTAGTAGCCATCCGAGAACTCCTCGAACATCGACGGGCGGTATGGTATGCCATTACATAACGTTTGTCCACCATTCCCTTATAGACGGACAAACAATCCCGCGAGGGTATCGGCGCTGATAACCCTGTTGTCGGGTGGAGGCACACCGTTCAGTCACGTAGAACCCCGGCGGGACGATCCCGTCCGTCTGTCGGCTGTAGCGGGGACCAGACGGCCAGGACCCGCTCGTATAGAGGCCGGGAGTCGGCCCGTTTCGACGGACGCCCACCACTGCGAAAGCGGTGATTCGAGCAGACACCCTTTTGGGCGCTG
>CAYUFG010000225.1:0-2696 GCA_964443815.1 uncultured Halobacteriales archaeon
GATTCGAACCCATGGACCCCTTCGGGAGCGGGTCTTAAGCCCGCCGCCTTTGGCCTGGCTCAGCCACCCTCGCTCGTCACTCCCTCCACACGAGAGTCGAATAGACGTTACGGAGCGGACCGGCCAGGAGGCCACAGCTGATGTTTCGTCTCAGAGGACCTGCACTCGCATCGGACAGACCGAAAGAACGCCGGGAGCCGACCCAAACGAGATGTGCGCTTTGGTCGCGGTAGCGAACCAGGGCCTCGCATATCGGGTAGAGCTATGGACCTCGATTTGAGGAGCCGACGGCCTACCAGTCGACGGAGAACGTGCCGTCACCGTGGGGATCAGGCGCGATTTCGTCGCCGGACCGGCGGTCAACCACGTGGATGACGCCCTGTTCCTTCTTCGCCGGACAGACCTCTGCCGCCTTCACGTTGTGCGCCAGTTCGGACTCCCCGAAGAAGTACACGTCCGGACTCGCGACGCCAGTTTCGATGGAGACCGACCAGTTCGCGGACACCGCCGCGCACTTGCCCGCGCCGATACACCTGTTGGCCTCGAAGATCACCTTGTACGGGGCCACGTCGATGGGCGGGGCGTCGGCCTCGCCGACGTCAGCGGGATCGATAGGGGCCTTCGTCGCGTCGTCTGCCATCGGTCCCTCTCGGCGCCGGGTGCTCGTAAACCTGGCCGTCGGCTCCGCCGTCGCCTACCTCAGTCGTGGATCTCGACGGATTCGAGTAGAACCTCCTTCTCCGGGTTGTCCCCGGCGTCAGTCTCGACGCCGCCGATCTTCCGGACGACGCTCATCCCGTCGATAACCTGGCCGAAGACCGCGTGGTCGCCGTCGAGATGGGGGGTCTCGTCAAGCGTGATGAAGAACTGCGAGCCGTTGGTGTCCGGGCCACGGTTGGCCATTGAAACCGTGCCGGCGCTGTCGTGTCGGAGATCGTCGTGGAACTCGTCGTCGAAGGTGTAGCCGGGACCGCCGCGGCCGGTCCCGGTCGGGTCACCGACCTGGAGCATGAATCCTTCTATGACGCGGTGGAACTCGACGTCGTCGTAGAGCGGTTCCTCCTTGGTCTGGCCTGTCTCGGGGTGTTCCCACTCCTTGTCGCCCGTCGCCAATCCGACGAAGTTCTCGACAGTATTGGGGACTTTCTCTGGGTAGAGTTCGATCTCGATGTCTCCCTCGGTCGTGTGTAGCGTGGCTGTGAGGTCGCTCATGATCTCGACGAGGCGCCTGTGGGGGAAAACCCTGCTGATGTCCGGCTCAGACGCTCCGAAGCGCCGCCAGTCTATCCGCGGGCTCGCCCGTGGCCAGCGCGTTCCGCGCCTGTCTAAGCCCGTCGTCGAGGTCCTCGGCGTCGCCGCCGGCGTAGATGCGGACCGCGGCGTTCAGGGCGACCGCGTCGGCGAAGTGGTCGTCGCGGTCGCCCGCGAGTACCGCCTCGGTGATCCCGGCCGAGTCACTAGCTACGTCCTCGACCGACAGACCGTCGCGATCGACGGACATCCCGAACCGCTCGGTTTCGATCTCCCAATCGGTGAGGCTGTCGTCGGCCCACTCGGCGACGACCGTCGAACCCGGCCGGATGTCGTCGTAGCCCTCGAGCCCCTGGAACATGATAACCCGCTCGAGCGCGTGGGTTTCCATCGTCTGGAGCGTCTCGACGACGCGCGTAGCGAAAGCGAGATGGTAGAAACTCCCGAGGTGGACCGTCGCGTCCGCCGGGTTGGCGAGCGTCTCGATCGTGTTGAGGAAGGTACGCACCCCCATCTCACGGCGGCGATCCACCAGTTCGGAGATTCCCGGATTGAAGTTTGGCTGGTAGTAGAAACCGAACCCGGTCTCGTCGACCATCTGGGCGCTCTCGACGGGAGTGACGTCGGTCCGGACGCCGAGCTCGTCGAGGACGTGTTTGTAGGCGGTCGCCTCGTGGGTCGGAACCTGGTCGCCGCTGTGGGTGACGACCGGCGTGCCCGCCGCAGCCGCAACGAGTCCAGCGGCGACTCCGAGAAGCGCGGTGGTCCGCTTGCCATCGTAGTTGGCCCCGCAGTCGACCGGATTACACTCCGGCGTCGCGACCGCGACGCTCTCCTCACGCATCACGTCGGCGAAGCCGGCGAGTTCCGTTGAGGTGTTGCGCTTCCAGCGGTTTGCCAGCCAAAACGCCCCGAGCGTTGTCGGCGCGGGTTCGCCCGCGAGGATCCGAGCCATCGCCTCGCGGGCCTGGCCGCGTGTCATATCCTCGGCCGATTTGTGGCCGGAACCGATCACCTCGGCCATGAGGCGTCGGAGCGGCCAGTCGTCGTCCGTCATGGCCGCGCTTGGCCCCACCCACGCAAAAACTCGCGGGTCGCGCCGGAACCCTTTTGCTCCTCGTGACGGTAGCCCCAGGTCATGAGCGAGCCCGCGAGCGTCTTGGTGGTCGACGACGAGCCTGACGTCGCCGATGCCTACGCGGCCCAGCTCGAGGGCGAGTACCTAGTCGAGACGGCCTATAGCGGCGAGGAGGCTCTCGAGAAAATCGATGCCTCCATCGATGTCGTCCTCCTCGACCGCCGGATGCCGGGCGTTTCCGGGGATGAGGTCCTGGAACACGTTCGCGAGCGCCGTCTGGCCTGTCGCGTGGCGATGGTGACCGCCGTCGACCCGGACTTCGACATCATCGACATGCCCTTCGACGACTACGTCATCAAGCCGGTCT
>CAYUFG010000226.1:0-2695 GCA_964443815.1 uncultured Halobacteriales archaeon
AGGAACCCGAGGCTGCCGAAGACGTTGAAGCCCCCCATCGCCGTGCCGCGGTCGGACGCCGGGGCGATGTCCGTGACGAGCGCCATGGTCGCCGGTGCCATGAACGCGCCGACCACGCCCACGACGACCATCGTCGCGCCCGCGACCTCGACGGTCGGGGCGAGCCCGACCGCCACGACGGTGACGCCGTAGCAGAGCGAGCCACCGACGACCGGGACCGTCCGGCCGATGCGATCGGAGAGCGCGCCGAAGGGGTACTGTAGAAGCGCGAAGGGCGCGAAGAACAGAGCGAGGACGATGCCGGTGGCGGCGGCGTCGAGCTCGAACGTGGTGCGGAAGTACAGCGTCCCGACGAGCGCGAAGAAGCCAGCGGAGAGCCGGTCCACGAAGCCGAAGGCGAACGGGATCGCGAGCGTTGGCTGTCGGGCCAGCTCGCTGAGCGCCTCGGCCACGTGCCCGCCGCGGGCCGGCAGCGGCCGGCGAGTCACGCCGACCGTGAGGAGGGTCGAGGCCGCGAGAACGGCGCTTGCGGCATAGAGCGGGGCCAGCGGGTGGACCGCGGTCAGCTGTCCGCCGACGGGGGCGCCGATCGCGGTCCCCAGGCCGATGGCGATCCCGGCGGCGCCCATGTTCCGGCCGTGCCCGCCCGGCAGGTCCATCAGCGCCGTCATCGCCAGCGAGAAGGCCCCGATGGTGACGGCCCCCTGGACGGCACGGGCCAGCAGCACGCCGGGGAACGAGAGGGGCGAGAGTTCGGGGGAGACCGCCAACGCGAGGTAGCCGATGGCACCGCCCAGTCCGCCGAGCCGGATGAGCGACACCCGCTCGCCCGTGACGTCGCTCAGCGCGCCCCAGACGCCGGCGAAGGCGATGAACGCGGCGAATTCGGCGGCGAGGAACCACATGCTCGCGTCGAGCGTGGTCGTCGCGCCCAGGGCGGCGACGAGGTCCGGGACGCCCGGGTAGACGAGCACCTGGGCGAACAGCACCGCGAAGACGACGCTCGCAAACCGAACCCGATCGTGGCGGACAGGGCCGGCAGTCACGGTCGCCTCCGGGCCGGTGGATTCGCGACGCGGCTGGACACCGATCCGGTCTTTTTCGGGTAGTCAGAAGACGTTTGCCGTGGGGACGCGCGACGACGGTGGGCGGCGGTCACAGGAAACCGCACCACTTTTGGTTTAGGCATGCCAAAACATCGGTGATGCCCGAGGGTCTCCAGTTTGGACGGGACGAGGGAGGGAACGAGGCCGACGCGCTGGCCGTCGACGTCGCCGCCTGCCGGACCTGCCCCGGCAGGGTGGTCTTCATCGAGTCGGACAACACGGACGGCTGGATCGCGACCGACGCAACCGTCGAAGTCAGTCCCTAACGACGCGTCGTTCTCGAGGCCTGTTCTACGCGCGAACCAGCGTGTCGTCCTCTAAGTAGTGGTCGATGACGTGGGCGTGCTCCTCTAAGTCCTCGAGCTGTTCGCGCAGCATCTCGGCCGTGGCGTAGTCACCGAGGCCCTCGGCCAGCTCGATGTGCTCGCGGTAACTCTCGATGACGTCGCCGTACAGCTCGAGGTCGTTCTCGAGGGACGTGCGGATGTCGTAGACGTCCTCGTCCTCGGGCTCGAGCGTCGCGGCCTCCGTGAGCGCTGGCATGCTGGCGTGGGGAACGCCCCCGATCGCCTGGATTCGCTCGGCGACCGCGTCGGCGGCCGCTTCGACGTCCTCGTAGGCCTCCTGGAGCCACTCGTGAAGCCGGAGGTGCTCGGCCCCCTCGACGTTCCAGTGGTGCTTGTGGAGCTGGTGGTAGAGGACGTAGGCGTCAGCCAGATCGGTGTTCAGCGCGTCGATGACCTGCTCGGCCTTCTCGCGGTCGAGCCGAACCGGGTTCTCGTGGACGCTGCCCGCCTCGCGGCGGACGAGCTCTTGGGTGCTCATTGCGGGTGGAGGTACGGTCGCTCGGCACTTATACTTTTACGGTCGAGAAAGGATTTTTCCCGTCACCTAAAGATTCGTTTCCATCCCGAGAGGAGTAATGACCGGGGGCCGGCTTAGAAGTCGAAGTCCTCGTCGAACTCGTCGTCGCCCGAGCCGAGGTCACCGGCCGCGACCACGTCGTCGATCCGAAGGATCAGCTGGGCTGCCTCCTGGGCCGACGAGAGGGCTTGGGTCTTCACGCGTAGGGGTTCGACGACGCCCTCCGCGAGCATGTCGGCCACGTCGAAATCGGTGACCGAGAGGCCGGCAGTGACGTCGCCGCCGTCGTGGGCCGCCCGGAGGTCGACCACGGCGTCGATCGGGTCCATGCCGAGGTTGACCGCGAGGGTCCGGGGGACGACCTCGACGGCGTCGGCGAAGGCCTCGATGGCGAGTTGTTCGCGGCCGCCGATGGAGTCGGCGTAGTCGCGAAGCGCCATCGCGACCTCGATCTCAGGGGCGCCGCCGCCGGGCAGCACCGCGTCGTCCTCGATCGTCACCGAAACCACGCCCAGGGCGTCCTCGATGGAGCGCTCGACCTCCTCGACGACGTGCTCGGTGCCGCCGCGGAGGAGCAGGGTGACGCTCTTGGGGTTCTCACAGTCCTCGACAAAGAGGAACTCCTCGGTGCCGACGTCGCGCTGGATGACGGTGCCCGCGAAGCCCAGGTCGGCCGCGTCGATCTCGTCGACCTTCGAGACGATCCGGGCGCCGGTCGCGCGGGC
>CAYUFG010000227.1:0-2657 GCA_964443815.1 uncultured Halobacteriales archaeon
TCGAAGGCGTAGATGCCGGCGTTGAGCAGGCGGTACTCGTCGGTGTCGGGCTTCTCGATGATCTCCGCGATGTCTCGGTCGCGCAGGACGACCGCGCCGTACTGGCGGACGGAGGGGCGCTCGATGACCGCCACGGCCGCGGGCGCGTCGTCGCTCTCGAAGGTCTCGACGACGGTCCGGACCGCGTCGGCTTCGATGAGGCGGTCGCCGTTGACGACGACGAAGGTGTCACCGACGGCGGTGCGGGCCTGGGCCAGGGCGTGGCCGCTGCCGAGCTGCTTGTCCTGGATGACGAACTCGATGGGGACGCCGCAGTAGGTCGGGCCGAAGTACTCCTGGACGCGGTCGCGGCGGTAGCCGACGACGAGGACGAGCTGCTCCATGTCGGCGGCGACGAGGGCGTCGAGGACGTGCTCGAGGATGGGGCGGTTGGCCGCCGGCAACATCGGCTTCGGGCGGTTGCGGGTCAGGGGACGGAGGCGAGTCCCCTCACCGGCTGCCAGGACGACCGCGGTCCGGACGCTCATACGCGGAGGGTGACGGGCGCCGGATTTCAACTTTCGGGACGTGGATGGTGTGTGCGTGGCGAATAGCCCGTGGAGCCGCGATGCGCTTCTTGAAGGATCCAGACGGACGCAGCCGACGACGGGTTTCACCGGGACGAGCCGACCAAAGTGGCCAAGAAGCGGGTGGTCTGGGAGTTTGAAAAATCGCTTCGCTGAACGACCAAGAGGCATGTCGCCGAGGCCGCGTGCATGGGGCAACAGCTTCAAGGCGGTACGTAAGGAAATCTTACGAACGACCATGAGTTCTGATGACCCTGAAGTGACGACGGTCACGTCGAAAGGTCAAATGACGATCCCGAGCCGATTTCGGGAACAATTCGGCCTTGAGAACGGCACGAAGCTGATGGTGGTACCGACAGATTATGGCCTCGTGCTGAAGAAGCTGGACCTTCCGTCCGTTGAGGAGTTCCAGCAGCGCGTCGAGGAACGTGCCGATGAGATCGATCTCTCACTGGAGGAGGTCGACCAGATCGTTCACGGGGCAAGCGATCCGAATGCCTGAACGTTCATGGTTGTCCCGGACGACATCGGTGTCGCATAAGCAGGCGTAGCGCACCGAACTTCCATCGCCTCTTCGAACTTGTATGCATTGTTCCCAACGCAATTGCTCAATATTGACCTCTATTCCCCGGTTTTATATCAATATTAGGATAGGATAAACTCTATCTGGTGGGTAAATCAGACATCCATTTAGATCAGGAGCAACCCGCCACCGACCACAGCCAGCAGACCAAACCCCACACAGACCCGCCAGAACGCCACCCGCCGCACCACTCGCACCAGCACATCGACCGCCAGAAATCCGACGACGGCGCTGACACCGAGCGCGAGAACCGCCGGCCCAGCGCTCACTGTCGGAACGCCGTCGAGGACGACTAACACGCCGGCGCCCAAGGCCGCCGGAATCGAGAGCACGAACGAGAGCCGCAGCGCCGCCGGGCCCTCGTGCCCCCGGAGCAACAGCGCGGCCACCGTCGTCCCCGAGCGCGAGACGCCGGGGAGAACCGCCAGGCCCTGGAGCACGCCGACGAGCACGGCGTCCACTGGCGCCGGAGATTCCCGGTGTCCGACGGCCCGGCTGTCGGCGATCCGCATGAACACGCCTGTCCCCACCAGCAGGACGCCGATCGCGGCCACGAACGCGCCCCCCGTCGTCGCCGCAGCCACCTCCAGCAGGAGCGCGTAGCCGGCCAGGCCGACCACGGCCGAGACGATGGTGGCAACCCCGAAGAACGTCAGGTCGGCCGTGTCCGTCCCGAAGGCGCGACGGGGTCGCCATGTCGGCAGCGTGGCGAACAGCTCCGCGAGTTCCCCCCGGTAGTAGGTCGCGGCCGCCACGGCCGTCCCCGCGTGGAGGAACAGCGCGTACCGCGTCGCAGTCGCGACCGGCTCGCCGAGGACCGCCAACAGCAGCGCGACCGCCCCTTCGCTGGAGACGGGGAGCCACTCGAGGAGGCCCTGGACCAACCCGACCAGGAGCGCCACGAGCCACTCGTCCATGGCCGCCCGGACCGGCCCGGCACGCAAAAGCGGGTCGGTCCGGGCCTGTCGGCGACGTTAAGCTCACTCCACGCCTATCCGTGCCATGCAAGCGTTCCTCGATCCCACCACGACCTGGCTGGCCGGGCTTCCGGACTGGCAGGCCGTCACCGTCCTCGTCGGCGGCTCGATCGTCGCCGCGGCCGTGATCCACGTCGCCGGGAACGTGCTCGTCCGTCGCCTCACCGCCCGGATTCCCGGCGAGGTCGACGACATCGTCCTGCACAACGTCCACCTCGCCATCTGGGGGACGGTGCTAGTCGCCGGCCCGTATCTCGGCCTGCGGCGACTGGGCTCGCTCGCCGGCCTCGCTGTCCCGCTCGGCGCCGCCGCGCTCACACTCATTGCCCTCGTCTGGGCCTTCGCCTTGATCCGCATCGGCCCAGCGGTCATGGACGCCGTCACCGACCGGACTTACCTCGACCAGAAGATCGTCCCCATCTTCCAGAACGTCTGGACGATCCTCGTCGCCAGCGTCGGTCTCTTCCTGGTCCTCGTGATCTGGGACATCGACGTCACGCCACTGCTCGCGTCGGCGGGCGTCATGGGCAT
>CAYUFG010000228.1:0-2626 GCA_964443815.1 uncultured Halobacteriales archaeon
CGTCGTATCGGTGGGCGAGCTTCGAGATGGCGCCGATGTGGTCGAGGTGGCCGTGGGTCGGCACGATGGCCTGCACGTCGCCCTCGATGTCGGACATGACGCGGTCGTCCGGGATGGCCCCCATGTCGATCAGGTCCAAACTGTGCATCCGTTCGGTCTCGACGTTGTCGTGGATCAGGACCTTCGACAGGTTCAACCCCATGTCGAAGATGACGACGTCGTCTCCGGCTCGGACGGCGGTCATCTGCCGGCCGACCGCTTCGTATCCGCCGATGGTTGCGATTTCGACTTCCATGGTTGTGTCTTCCGAGCGGCCGTCCCCCCGGGACGACGACCGGCCCGACACGGCGATAGCACCGGCGACTGCCGGCGCGGCCGCGTGCGCGACCTCGATGGCGACGGCACCGGGTGCCGGGGCAGGCCCGAGGGCCGTCCGGCGCGCCGTCGGCCGGTCGCCCGTTCCGCATCCGGGGGCGACCGTGACTCGGTTACCCGACGGTTCGCGGTGCGGGCATAAAAGCCTCCTGCATTCGCGGTAGCCGGGAATGCAGGTCACGCTCCGCGTCCTCCGGGCGGCTCCGCGTCGGCGCCACATCCCGTCAGCCCGACCACTCACCGTTGACGTCACCTGCGATGTTCTTGGACCACTCGACGAAGCGGCGTCGGCACGTCTCGGCCGCATCGAGGTGGTCGACGACCCCGGCGCCGGGGTCCGTCAGCCGTCCGCCACGGAACGGGCAGAAGTCGGGGTCGTCCCAGCCCGGCGCGGCCGGGTCGGGATGCGTGTAGTCCGTCATCGCCGTCACTACTCGGGAACGGCGAATAAGCGTGCGTCGATTCCAGTACGGTGGGGCATCGGATCGACGGCACCATCGCCGCACGGTCGGCGACCACGCGCCGGCCTCGTAGCACGCCGGGGACGGCGATCGAGAGGTTCAGTACGGCGACTGTGCCAGGAGGTGCCCCCCGTCGACCGCGTAGTACGAGCCGGTCACGTACGCGGCGGCATCGCTCGCCAGATAGACCGCCAGCGGCACGCAGTCCCTGGGCGTTCCGAACCGAGGGGCGGCGATCTCGTCGAGCAACTGGTCGGGGAGTGCACCGCCGGCGGCCTCGGCCACGCCCTCGGTCTCGATGATGCCCGGCGCGATGGTGTTGGCCCGGACGCCGTGTTTGGCCCACTCGCTGGCGACGGTCTGCATGAGGTTGTGGACGGCGGCCTTCCCGGCTCCCGAATGGGCGTGGAACGGCGCGCCGTGGACGGAGTTGGTCGCGCCCATCGAGATGATGGACCCGCCGTCGTTTTCGATCATGTGCTCGCCGACGCTCATGGTGCAGTAGGCCGTGCCGTCGAGGATGGTACCGACCACTGCTCGCCAGCCGTTCGCCGAGAGGTCCTCGAAGGGGGTGAGGAAGTTCGCGCCCGCGTTGTTGACGAGCACCGTAATCTGGCCCAGCTCCTCCAGGACGGTGTCCCGCATCTCGTCGACCGCATCCTTCTCCCGGACGTCGACCGTCGTCGCGCAGGCGTCCTGACCCTTCGCCTCGATGGCCCCGGCGACGGGTTCGAGGTGATCCATGTCGCGGGAGGCTATCGCCACGTCGGCGCCGTGGTCGGCGAAGGCCTTCGCTATCTCCTCGCCGATGCCGGTGCCGCCGCCGGTGACCAGGGCCACCTCCCCCTCGAGCAGGTCGTCGGCGAAGATGTCGGTACTGTCCGGCGTTTCGGACCACTCCTCTGTCATGCGACTTTGTCACTCCCCGGGGCCACCTTAATCCCTCGCCTCCTCGAACCGGCCCGTTAATACGGGTCCCGGGTCGGATCCTCTCGGCGCGTCGGTACCCCCGCCCGGTCATTCGAGGCAGCACCTATTTGAGACGTGTCTGTCACCAGCGGCCATGGTCGACTTTTCGTTCTCCGAGGAGGAACGTGCCGTCCGCCGGACCGCCCGCGAGTTCGCCGAGAACGAGATCGCGCCGGTCGCCAGACACCACGAGGAGACCGGCGAGTGGCCCGAGGAAGTGTGGGAGAAGGCCGTCGACGCGGGATTGGTCGGCGGCACCATCCCCGAGGCGTACGGCGGGGCCGGCCTCTCGCAGGTCGAGACCTGCCTGTTCATGGAGGAGATCTGTCGCGTCGACGCCGGGATGCTCGCCGCCATCGGCACCGAGTTCGGCACCCGGATGATCCGCGAGTACGGCACCGAGGAACAGAAGGAGTGGATCCTCCGCGGTGTGGCCGAGGGCGAGCTGATCGGCGCGCTGGGGAACACCGAACCGGAACACGGTTCCGACGCTGCCTCGATCGAGACGACGGCAGAGCGGGACGGCGACGAGTACGTCATCGACGGCGTCAAGACGTTCATCACGCACGGCACCATCGCGGACTACGTCCTCACGATGTGCCGCACCGGCGAGGAGGGTCACGGCGGGATCTCGGCCATCATCGTCGAGACCGACCGCGACGGTTTCGAGGTCGAGTCCGAGATCCACAAGCTGGGGTGGAACGCCAGCGAGACCGCCCAGCTCCGGTACGACGGTGTCCGGGTGCCCGAGGAGAATCTCGTCGGGTACGAGGACGCCGGCTTCTACCAGCTGATGGAGTTCTTCGAGGAGGAGCGCGTCG
>CAYUFG010000229.1:0-2595 GCA_964443815.1 uncultured Halobacteriales archaeon
ATATCCTCCGGCGGTACGAGAGCGCCGGCGTCGCGCCCAACCTCAGGAGGCTGGGGGAGTACGACGGAGGACAACGCACCCTCGACGCCCTCACCGACCGGCAGCTCGAGGTGCTCCGCACGGCCTACGAGATGGGTTTTTACGAGGTACCGCGGGAGACGACGGTGGACGCGGTCGCCGAGACGGTCGGCCTCGACGACGGGACGGTGTCCGAACACCTTCAGCGCGCCGAGCGAAACATCATGGCCCAGCAGCTCGTGGCCTGATCCAAGGGCTGTCGGTACTGTGGTATCGGCCCTACGTCGTGGCCTCACCGATGGCGCTGGCTAGCTCGAACGCAGCCCCGAGCGGCGCTGCCATCGTGACAGCGTCGACCGTCTCGGCCCACTCGTGATACTCCCCGCGGTCCACGAAGGCGTGGCCGTAGGGACAGATCTTCCCGTACGAGAGTTCTCGCGCGTCAGCGTCGGCAGGAGGCTCGCTGGCGTCGTCAGCAACACCGATCGACATCACCGCGTCTGGTGGGTCCGTTTCGACCTCGCCGTCGGCGATCGTCGCGGTAATCCGCTCGCCGCTGATGGGACTCTCGGTCGAAATCTCCACCTCGTCGACATCGCCGACGACGGAGGGGACGATAAAGGCGTCCTGGACGCACACGAAGTGCTGGCTCGTTCCGTCGAACCGCGCTTCGTGGGGCGACCGGTCTGTCGTGCACAGCGACTCGAGCCCGACGTCGATGCCCGCCGAGTCGACAATATCGCCGATGGCTGTCCCCCACTCGGTGAGTGTCCGCGGTCGCTCCGCTAATCCTTGCACCCGCTTGATCTGCTCGCCGAGCGGGGCGGGAATTGTCGTCTCGTCGGTCGTCGTCTTTTCCGATCGTGTCATGATTTCTACTCCGATCGAGACCACGGCGTGTGAACCCGATTCCCTTGCGCCCACTATGGTGGTGGGATTCAAGCGGGCCCGTAGGGCAACGATGCGATGTGGGAGGATAGATCGGTCTCATCTCGGCTTCAGACCGGCGCTGATCGGGCGACTGCCCTCGGCGCCGCACAGACGCACTCCCACTGCTTTCGTTGGAGGCTACCAGTAGATCGTATACGTACATTCGCCGCCGGCATCGCTCCGGCAGGTCGCGCCGGTCTCTTCGAGGGTGATGGATGCGTCGATGGGTGCATGCGTTGACGCGATGCCGCGGAGGAGGCCGCGATCGAACGGGCACGGATTGGGCGAGTACGCGCTGACTTCGCCGCAGCGCTCCTCGACGTAGGTGAACCTATAGTAACCGACGTCGCCGCCGCGGTGGAGCCGCTGGTGTTCCTCGTCGACGGAACGCAACGCATCCGGGACGGACTCGATGTCGTGCGGCCAGCCGGTAAAGCGCGGGACTTGTTCGCCGACTCGGACGAGAACCGTCGGCCTGACGTTGTCAGCGATCCGCCGGAACGCCGCCAACCAGGCCGGTTGCGGATACCACTCCTCGGGATCGACATCCTCGATGTTCGCATCCGCGAGCACTGCGCGGGCACCCTTCTCGTAATTCTTGGAGAACACGCCGAGGCCCCTGACGAACGAGCCCACGAGCTCGCCGCTGACCTCCACGGACTCGTCGAAGGCATGGAACGGGGCCATCGTACTCGCTGTCGGGATCGTCGGAGATAAAACTGCCACTCAAATTGGCCCGCGATACGGCTGCGAACCTCAGGTCCCGCTGAATTGGGCATACTCGAGTTCGACAAGATACAGTTCGCCCCCGTCCCGCACCAGCCACACGCCATGGCCGTTCCCGCGCGAGATGGCGTCGTGTGAGGTGATCTCCTCGACGAGGGTCTCGAACCCCGAATCGTCCGTCGACTCAGCGTAGTAACTGCCGTCCGCGACGGCGTCTTCGAAGACCGACCTCGCCTGCTCGTCGAGTCCTGTGAGGGTGAATGCGTAGGCGGACCGCAGCGACGCCGCGTAGGCGGACGCGTTCGCCGCGATGCGCGACGCCGAGTACCGGTACCGCGTCAGGTCGACCGGCTCCGGATCACCGACGTCGATCGGATATCGCTCTCCCTCGAACACCACGACATCGTACTCGTCGCCCACGAGCATCGACTCGTTCAGTTCGTCCGGGCCGTAGGTCGCGCCGATGCCGAAGTCCATGCCCGGACCATCGGGTGGGTAGCGTTGAGGTAATAGTGGGTCGAGCGCAGACCGATCAGCCCGTGGTAGATCCTCGAAGCTGATGGCGATCCCCCCCGGGTCCGAGCCGTTGTAGTCGATTCCGATATCGACCCGATACGCCGACTCGGTCCCCACGACGGTGCCGGTGAGGCGGTAGTATTCGCCCTCGTAGACCCAGGGTTCGGTCGTATCCATCGGTTCACTGTCGGCCGAAACGGTCGTCGAGCCGTTCTCGATCGCCCGCTTCGCGATCTCCCACGGAGGGTGGTTGCCGCCGATTTCGAGCCGTTCCTCGGTGGCCACCGACCGGCTGGTCTCGGCGGCAAGTTCCGTATCGTTCACCGCCTGAACGCTGACCGACCCCGCCGCCGAACACCCGGCTAGCACGAGGACCGTCGCGAGCGCGACGAGGCCGAGCACCTG
>CAYUFG010000230.1:0-2562 GCA_964443815.1 uncultured Halobacteriales archaeon
AACAGCGCCAGCCGGCGATCCCGACCGACCACGTACGCGACGGTCGTCGCTACGACTGCGGCCAGAAGTCCGGTGGTCAACGCCTGCGCCTGTCGGCCCATGCAACCGCTAGCGGGCCGCAGACCGAAACCGTTCCGCTGCTCAGAGTGAGTCGGCGAAGCCGAAGACCCGACGCAACTCCGCCTCGATTTCCTCGACGTACCGGTCGAGCACCGCATCGAGTTTCTCGTCGTCGACGAGGACGCCCGAAAGCCGGCCGGCGGGGTCGTCAGGCAGTTCCACGCGGAACTCGCCGTCACCCTCGTAGAAGGGTTCACTCTCGGCGAGTATCCCCTGGTCGATGGCGTGGACGAGTTCCGAGTCGTAGGCCTCGTTCATCGTCTCGAAGGCCTGCTTGTAGGCCCGCTGCAGTTCGGGGAAGTAGTGCTCGTATTTGTCCTCGAACCGATCGGGGTCGAAGTCCGCCATTATCGTCGTTCAGTGTGTCGGTCACAAGCCGGTGTCGGTCCCCGCGGTCGGTTTCCGGATGACACCTGCGGACTCCGCGGGCATGACGATGTCTCAGCCGGTCCGACAGACGACGCTCGAACGGATCTCGTACCGGTCGTCGCACCGGGTGACGGGCTCGGTCGTGACCCTCGCATATGAACCGCTGGCCGGTACAGGTCGACGAACCGCTCGACATCCTCGCGGGTGAGAGAGTCCCCTCGAGCGTTACGGCACGGCCTTCGATCGGAGCCGTCACGGCTCACGTCGGCGTATCGGCCACCCGATTCGGGGGCGCCCGGTAACCCCATTGGTCGCTCACGAGAGTTGCTGGCCGACGATACTGTCGGCGCGGTCGACGAACTCGCCCTCGCACCCGGCGGGAATGGTCGCCCCAGCGGCGACGTCGTGGCCGCCGCCCTCGCCGCCGACGGCCGCCGCAGCCTCGGCCATGACCGCCGAGAGGTCCAAGCCGCGGTCGACTAACCGACCCGTGCCACGGCCGGAGACTTTCGTCTCCGTCTTGCTCTTGGTCGCGAACGCGAGTATCGGCCGCCGGCCGTTGACGCCGTCGACGCCGAGAGCCATCCCGGCGACGATACCGACGATCGTCTCCCGGATCGCCGCACCGGCGTCGAAATACTGCACGTGGTCGGCCTGCTCGACGCCGTGGTCCCGGACCCACTCGAGTCCCTCTGAGAGGTTCCGACGGTGATTCCGTAGCAAGGTACGGGCGCTGTCGAGGGCGCCGTCCCGGTTGCCCAGGCAGACCGCGAGCCCCACGTCCGCGCGGTCGTAGCGGGCAGTCGCGTTGAGCAGGGTCGAGAATTCGCTGGCGTCGCGCAGTTCCGTGCCGACGGGCTCGCGAGGCAGTGTGTACGTCGTTGCGACGATCTCCTCCACCTCCTCGGCGGGAACGCCCCGCTCGATGGCCCGCCTGACGAGCGCACTCGCGACGCGCTGGCGCTCCTCGTCGGCCAGGTCAACCCAGCGGCGCCAGTCGCCCTCGCCGGTTCCCGTCAGTTCGACGTCGAGGTCGCGGAGAAAGGCGGTCGCGCCCGCCTGGTCGTTCGTGATGCCCGGGATCTGCACTTCGCTGCCGTATTCCAGTAATTTGGGCAGGGGTCGGGTCTGGGTGCCGTAGAAGGACAGATCCGTACTCTCCGCAATCACGCCTGCCTCCACCCCCTCGGCGACGATGTCGCGGTTCGCGCCGACGAGTTCACCGCCGACCGCCTGCATGTCGCCAACGGCCCCGACGACAGCGAGCGCCGCGAGGTCGCGGTTGTCGGTGCCCTCCTCGAGGGCTCGTGCCACGAGGTATGCGGCGCCGGCGCCCGAGAGCTCGCTCGCGCCGTCGATGTCCTCGAGCAACGGATTGCAGTGAAATTCGGTCTCGGCGTCGCCGGGCTGGTGGTGGTCGACGATCACCGGCGTAAACGCGCCCGCCGCTTCCTGAACGGCGATCGCCTCGAGTTGGCCGCTCCCGAAGTCCGTGAACAGCACCGTATCGACGTCCGTCGCCGCGATTCGCTCGACGGCGGTCTCGTCGAGCTGATCCTCGAAGACGACGTCGAACGGGATTCCGGCGCGCTCGAGGGCGGTCGCCGCGACCGCCGCGCTCGTGAGGCCGTCGGCGTCGATGTGGGAGGCCAGTAGGACCGACTCCGCCCGGCGCAGCCGGTTGGCACACGCGGCCGCACGGTCGGCCAACGCAGGGACTGGACCCATTCACGTGACGGTGGCACCGGATCGGAGTTAACTCTTGCAGGCGACGTCCCCGTCCCCAAGGAGTGGCCGAAGGGAGTGAGTAGGGCGGGGATACAGCCGTGCGCTCCATGCCCCCTTCGAGCGTATAAATACCGAAACGAGCCGACATTATGGCCGTGGTGGGGGAGACGTCCGCATACGCCGCGACACCGGAAGACACCGAGACAGCCACAACTGCGTGGGGCGATATTCAGCCCTGCAGGGGAGTGTACACCCACGCACTCACCCAAGAATACCGACCCCGTCCCGACGACGACAAACCCTCGTACCGGGACATGCTGAACAAACTCCCCGGGTGGAAAGAGA
>CAYUFG010000231.1:0-2557 GCA_964443815.1 uncultured Halobacteriales archaeon
AGATCTCTCGCAACTGTTGCTCGGACTCGCCGTAGTACTTCGAGATGATCTCCGGTCCGGCGATGGAGAAGAAACTCGCGGCCGTCTCGTTGGCGACTGCCTTCGCGAGCAGCGTCTTGCCCGTCCCTGGCGGGCCATGCAGCAGGACACCCTGCGGGGGCTCGATGCCGAGTTTTTTGAATATCCGCGGATGCTTCATTGGCAGCTCGACCATTTCCCTCACCCGCTGGATCTCGTTCTGCAGACCCCCAATGTCCTCGTAGGTGATTCCCCCGCCGGTCTTCTCGAAGCCGGAAATGGGCTCCTCACGGAGTTCGACGTCGGTGTCCTCGGTGACGAGGACGACGCCCTCGGGTTCGGTCTCGACCGCGATCAGCGGGATGGCCTGACCCGGTGAACGCATGAATGGATGGTTCGTCGACGACATGACCGGGACGATGTCACGCTCGACGACGGGTCGCTTGAGGATCTGTCGCTTGACCATGCCGGCGGCGTCAGAGCCGAACTGCACACTCGCCTCCTCGGGCGGCGCGAGGACGAGCGACTCGGCCTTCTCGGCCTCCGCCTTCCGAATCTCGACTCGCTCGCCGATCCCCACATCGGCGTTCTGGCGCGTGAAACCGTCGATTCGCACCGTATCGGTGTTCCAGTCCTGGCGGTCGGCCCGCCAGACCTTCGCCGCAGTGGTGTCGGCCCCCTCGATCTCGATGATGTCACCCGGGGAGAGCTTGAGATGCAACAGCGTGTCGGGGTCGAGGCGTGCGATACCCCGTCCCGAGTCATTGGGGTAGGCCTTCGCCACCTCGAGTTGGACTTCGTTCATAGAGTGGGATACGTTGCCACTGTGGTGTGGCGAGAGATATGCTTTATGCTACCGGCGGGCCGGGCGGCCTCGCGGAACGTTGATGACGGTCCGTGTGATATCTCCTCACATGGTCTTCGTCGTCCCATTCGACGGATCACCGGCCGCGGAGGCCGCCCTGCGGCGGGCGGTCGAACACGGTCGCGCGCTCGGTCGACACGTCCTCGCGGTGAGCTACGTGCCGACTGGCGCGGAGTTCGCCGAGCGGCGCACCTGGATCGAACCCGCGGACGACTTCGCCGTCGAGGAAGCCTCGGCCTCCCTCGAGCGCAAGATCGAGGAGGCGACGGACGAGACCGAACTGGTCTACGAGGACGCCACCGCCGGCTCGCCGACCGACGGCATCGCCGACGCCGTCCGGGAGACGGCGATGGATGTCGATGCGAAGGTGCTCTTCGTGGGTATCGCAAACGGTTCGGAAGACGCGCTCGAGACGCGGTTCGGCTCCATCTCCACAGCCGCGTCTTACGACGTCCACCTGGTTCGTGGGGCGTAGCTGGCTGGCCCGATTGGCGTGAACCGCTTGACTGCCATATCTTCCGCTATATTGATTCACCAAGCAAGCCGAAGATCCGAGCCCCGTCTCAGCATCGGAGGATGCCCCTCGGCGTGGCAAGCTCGGCGTCGGCCTCAGTAGGTCCGCGCGAAGTAGGCAGTCTCCACAGCGGGGTCGTCACAGATCGCGCACTCGTCGTGGATCGGTTCTGCGTCCCGATCTAACGGGACCATCACGATCTCCGCGGCGATGGCGTCCTTGATGGGCTCTTCGCAGGCCTCGTCACCGCACCAGCCGGACTTGACGTACCCGCCGTGCTGGCCGATCGTGCCGAGGATTTCGTCTCGGCTGTCGGCCTCGCGGATTTCCCCCTCGAGGGTCGCCTCGGCCGCGGCGTAGAGCTTCGCGAACACGTCGTCGAGGTGGTCGGCGACGGTATCGCCGACCTTCTCGCGGTCGGTCGTCGCCGTTTCGCCGTCTGGCCGATGGACGATGGTGAGTTCACTGTCCGCGACCTCGTTCGGGCCGATCTCGATCCGCAGCGGGACGCCCTTGAGCTCCCACTCGTTGTACTTGAAGCCGGGATTGCGGTTCTCGCGGTCGTCGAGATGGACCCGGTGTCCCGCGGCCTCGAGGTCAGCGCCCACCCCCTCGGCGTACGCGAGAACGTCGTCCTTCGTGTCGGCCTGCCAGATAGGGACGATCACGACCTGCTTCGGTGCGAGCGTCGGCGGCAGGACGAGCCCCTGGTCGTCCGAGTGAGTCATGATCAGGGCCCCCATCGCGCGCCAGGACAACCCCCAGGAGGTCGTGTGGGCCACGTTCTCCTCTTCAGCTTCGTCCGCGTAGGTAATGTCGAAGGCCTCCGCGAAGGAGGTGCCGAGGTAGTGCGACGTCGCTCCCTGGACGGACTTGCCGTCGGGCATCAGCGCCTCCACCGTCGTCGTAGTGTGCGCACCGGGGAACTTGTCGTGGGGCGGCTTGCGGCCCGTAAGTGCGGGCATGGCCATGACCTTCTCGTAAAGTCGCTCGTACTGGTCGAGGCGCTGCATGGTCTCCTCCCAAGCCCCGTCCTGGTCCGCGTGGGCGGTATGTCCCTCCTGCCAGAGGAACTCCTTGGTGCGGAAGAAGGGCTTGGTTTCCGTGGCCTCCCAGCGGACGACCGAACACCACTGGTTCAGCCGCATCGGGAGGTCGCG
>CAYUFG010000232.1:0-2514 GCA_964443815.1 uncultured Halobacteriales archaeon
CGACGAAGTGGCCGGAGATCGTCGACGAGGCGCTGATGACCGAGCCGACGGAGGTGGAGACGAAACGGTCGCTCGACCGCCTCGCCGACGCCTTCAACGCAGTCGCCGAGGAGGACGACGAGACACTCGCGAGCGCGCCCCAGCGGACGTCGGCCCGTCGGATCGACCAGGTGAGCGCCGCGCGGGAACCGCGGCTCTCCTGGCAGGAACTCGACTGAGAGGGTGGGTGGGAGACGACCCCATCGACGGCTGTCTGCGGTCTCGTCGACGGTGGGTCGGGCTACGCGCCGGCACTCGTGTCGACGGCGCCGTCGATCCGGACGAAGGCGTAGCCACACTCCGGGCATCGCCACTTGACTTTCTCCCCGAGATGCAGTTCGGTACTCGCAATGCGCCAGAACGATCGCTCCGCGTCGCAGTCGGGGCAACGAGTCTCCCGTTCCATCGCCATGTCCGATCTTGTATGTCGGGCTACGTGAACGTTCCGAGTCGGCCCGTGCCCGGGATTATATGCGCCCGGCCGCCCCCTGTGTCGGCATGCCGATCTACACCGGTCGCGGCGACCAGGGCCAGACCGACCTCCGGACGATGGATCGCGTCTCGAAAGCCAGCCCGCGTATCGAAGCTTACGGCACTGTCGACGAAGTCAACAGCCTCGTCGGCGCCGCCCGACCGACCGGCCACGACGACGTCGACGACCAGCTCCGCGAGATCCAGAACCACCTCCACGTCGTCCAGGCGGACTTCGCCAATCCCGAGCCGGCCGCTGACGACCCTCAGATCGACACGGAGGATGTCGAGGACCTCGAGTCGTGGATGGACGCCCACGACGAGGAACTCGAGCCGCTCGAGCGGTTCATCCTCCCCGGTGGCAGCGAGCACGGCGCAGCGCTTCACCACGCCAGAGCCGTCTGCCGTCGAGCCGAGCGCCGGGCGGTCGCACTCCAGTCGGAGGAGGACGTCAACGACGAGGCCGTCGTTTATCTGAACCGGCTGTCTGACGCACTGTTCACGCTCGCACGGGTTGTCAATGCCCGCGAGGGCCACCCCGAGGAAAGTCCCACCTACTGAGTTCGCTCGTAAACGAACAGCCCGCCCTGGTCCCGTCGGGTTACCCGATTGCGCGCCTCGAGAACGTCCAGGTGGCCAACGGCCTCGCTCATGCCCGAGAATACTTCCGTCGCGGGGAGGTCGTCGAACAGGCCCTCCATCACCTCGACCGGCGTGGTAGGGCCGTCGACGAGCGCCGCGACGGCTTCTGTCCGTTCCTCGTGGGCCGCCCGTATCTTTCGGAGCCGATCCGCCGGTTCGTCGATCATCCCACGGTGACCGGGGAGAAGTCGATCGAACGGTTCCTCGGCCAGCCGGTCCAGCGACTCGTTGTACGCTGGCAGCATCCGCGGCCGCGTACCGCCTGGCTCCGGGCGTTGCAAGAGTGGATTCGGGGTGATTTCCGGGAGGACGTGGTCGCCGACAATCGCTCTGTGGTCATTATCCACGTCGTACCGGAGGAGCAACTCGCTGCCCGCGTGCCCGCTTGTCTCCTCGGCCTCGAGGACGACGTCCGCGACCTCGATGCGGTCACCGGCCTCTATCTTCCGATCGGTCTCCACGGAGGGCGCGTAGTGCAGGTATCCCTCCGGCAGCCCGGTTACGGTCTCCGCGGTATCCTCGCCCAGCCCACACCGGGGGAGGAAGTCCCTGAAGAACTCTCGCTCGGATTCGAAGTGGCCCTCAAAATCCCCGATGACCCGCGCGGCCATCGGCGTGGCGAGGACCGCCGCACCGTAGTCTTGAAGCCGGTGAGCGAGCCCGAAGTGGTCCGGGTGGGCGTGGGTGACGATCACCTGTTGCAGGTCGTCAGGTTTCAGATCTGATTCGGCGAGTCCCTCAACCAACGCGGACCAAGACTCCTCGCTGTCGGGTCCGGGATCCACGAGCGTGCGGCCGGCGAGATAGGCGTTGACGTCCCCGATTTGAAACGGCGTGGGGATCGAGAACCGGGTGAACATGCCGTCGGTTTTGCGTCCGAGTCGTTTGGACCTTGGGTTGTCGCTCCACGGGGGACATCTCCTCCATCGCCAGGGGACAGTTGATTCTACACCACGAAGAGAGGCGAGCCTGCTTGAAGCGAGCCGACAAGACGGCGAACCGAGGAGTCAGCGAGGAACTCGATCCGGTCCGCGAGCGGGTCAAGGCCATCACGATCGCGAACAAGGAAGTGGAACCGTCCCAAGATGAGCACTTCCACACGAACTCCGACTCGCAGAAGGAGCGAGACGACGGAAACCGTTCGATACACCGGAAACCGCCTCGAACCAGTATCGTAGACGGCGCTGCAATTTGTGGGTTTCCCTGGGTGTGGTGTGCGTTGTGGCCTGGCCGTGGCCGTGGTGAAAGCAATTCTTAAGGTCGGTGGCGGGAACATCCGGATACGCGGGTCGGTGATCTAGTCCGGTTATGATACCTCCTTCACACGGAGGAAGTCGGCGGTTCAACTCCGCCCCGACCCAT
>CAYUFG010000233.1:0-2513 GCA_964443815.1 uncultured Halobacteriales archaeon
TCGACCAGAGCGAGTTCGACGTGCGGATCAAGGCCCACGTCAACCAGATCGGCGATATCGTCGCGCCGGACGTGGACTTCGAGACGATGCTGGAGCACACCGAGGAGAACGAGGTCCGGTGTGCTCACCCTGAGACGGCCGAGCGGATGCGCGAAGCCATCGACGCGTACCAGGCTGAAGGCAATTCGATCGGGGGGTCGATCTACTTCGAGTGTCAAGGCGTCCCCCGGGGGCTCGGCGCGCCGCGCTTCGATTCGTTCCCATCGCGACTGGCGCGGGCGATGCTAGCGCTCCCCGCTACGACGGCGTTCGAATTCGGCCTCGGAAAGGAGGCGCGGGAAGTCACCGGCCTGGAGCGCAACGAGGACTGGACCGTCGCCGACGGCGAGACCCGGCCGAATACTGTCGCCGCCGAAGGAGACCCCGTTCCGGTGGGCAACGACCACGGCGGGCTCCAGGGGGGTATCACGACCGGCGAGCCTATTTACGGTGAAGTGACGTTGCACGCGCCGACCTCGATCCCGCTCACACAGGAGACGGTCGACTGGGAGACCGGAGAGCAAAAGGAAATCAAGGTCGTCGGCCGACACGACCCCGTCCTCCCGCCGCGGGGCGTCCCCGTCGTCGAGGCGATGCTCTACTGCACCGTCCTCGACTTCATGCTGCTGGGCGGTCGGATCAACCCCGACCGGCTCGACGGTCGACCCGGCGATTACGACACCCAGTACCACCCGGAAAGTCCGGTGGACGACCCCGAGGACGCCGATACGCACGCCGAGCCGACGGAGTGATCAGTCGGGATCCCAGCGGCTGAACGCCTCGCCGTAGCCTTTCGCCTGGTTGCGGATGTCCGAGAGGTGCCAAACGACGTCGGTCAGCGTTACCATCCCGACCAGGTCGAGGTCGTCCATCACGGGGACCTTCTTGACGGTTTGCTCGGCCATAGTCCGGGCGAGACCCTCCACAGTGGCCGAGGGCTCGGTCGTGACGATCGGCCGGTGGGAGAGAGTTACGACGTCGATATCGTGTAGGGGATCGCCACTCTCGTACGCCGCCCGGATCACGTCGGACTCCGTCACGATACCCACCGGCTGGCCGCTCTCGCTCGTGACGATTACTGCCCCCACACCGTGTTCGAGCAGCTGCGATGCGGCGTCCCGGAGGGTGGCGGACTGCGGAATCGTCACCACCTCAGTGGACATCACCTCCGAGACGAGCACGGTCCATCTTTAGTCGGCCGAGTGAAAAGTCCCGCGGGCTTACGCCCTACTCGGATTTCCCTCGCCGAACACCCAGAGCGCCGCAACCACGACTGCGACGAGGACGATCGCCGAGGGTGCGTAGACGACGAGAGGAACGTCGAGTCCCAGCCAGACGAGCACCGTCCGGAGTTCGATCAGCACCGGAACGGCGAAGGCGACGCCGATCAACAGCCCGGCGGGAGAGGGCCGCTTCACAGCACCACCCCCAGTAGCGGGCCGAGCATGCCCGGAACGGCGCGGATGCCCTCGCCGAGGAGACCGCTATCCTGGACGATGGCGGCCAGCGGGAGCGTGTACGCCAGGATCACGAGGCCGACGGCGATGGCCGTCCACAGCTTGAGGTTATCGAGAACTGGCGGGCTGTGTTCCGCCCCGGAGAGCGGTGCCGGCAGCGACTCGGCCGTCGCCGTGTCCGCACCACTGTCCATCCACGTCCGGACGACTACGAGGAGGAACAGGACCGCCGAGACGAACAGCAGAATGCCGCCGATGGCGATCTGGCCGCGCAACTCCGGAATCGCGCCGAGCGGCGTCTCGAACGTGATTCCCTCGTAGGTCGGGTTGGCGGTGCGGCGGGGGATACCCGCGAGGCCAGCCCGGTGCATGGCGTTGGACATGAGGGTCATGCCGATGAACCACAGAACTACCTGGCCAAGCGCCAACTGCCGGCCCCAGAGCTTCGCGCCGATAAGCTGGGGAAGCAGCCAATAGGTCCCGGCCATGAACGTCAGCGCGACGGCCGTACCGACGGTGAGGTGGAAGTGACCGGGGATCCAGATCGTGTTGTGGACGAGGTAGTTGATGTTCATGCCGGCGTTTATCATCCCTGAGAAGCCACCCGCAGCGAACATCAGCCCAGCAAGCGCCATGCCGGTAAATGCCGGCTTGCCCCAGGGCAATGCCCGAAGCCAGCCGAGATACCCCTCGCCGCCGCGCTGGCGGGCGCCGTGTTCGACGCTCGCCACGACGGTAAACGCCGTGAGTAGGCTCGGCAGCAGGAGGAACATCGTGTTCGTCATCGCGATGAACTTGAAGCCCTCAGCGATGCCGGGGTCAAGGTACTGGTGGTGCACCCCAACGGGCGTCGAGAGCAGCAGGAAGAGTACGAACACCACCCGAGCGAGGGGGTCGCTGAAGAGTCGGCCACCCGCCAGCTTCGGCAGCACGGTGTACCAGAGCAGGTACGCCGGCATCAACCAGAAGTACACGACCATGTGGCCGAAGTACCAGAACAGCGTCCGCGTCAACAGC
>CAYUFG010000234.1:0-2510 GCA_964443815.1 uncultured Halobacteriales archaeon
GCTGGGGTTGGACGGCAAAGCCAAAGACCTTTGGAAAACCCGGGCGAGCCGGGCACATGATTCGCTCGGCAGCGGACGGGCGCGTCCGCGTGGTCACGCTGGACCGACCCGAGCAACGCAACGCCCTCACGAACGAGGGTCTGTACGACCTCGCCGACGCAGTCCTCGACGCCGAGGAACCCGTCGTCTATCTCCAGGGCGCGGGGTCGGCGTTCTGTGCCGGCGCGGACCTCGAACTCGTCGCAGACCTCGACCGGCAGGCTGCCTACGAGTTTGCCCGCCGGGGGCAACGCGTCGCCGACACCATCTCCGAGTACGAAGGCACGACCATCGCCGGGGTCGACGGTCCGGCCAGGGGCGGCGGTGTGGAACTGGCACTCGCGTGTGACGTCCGGGTCGCGACGCCAGACGCCAGCTTCGCCGAGAACGGCGTCAGCCTCGGCCTGTTCGGGGCCTGGGGCGGGACCGCCCGATTGCCCGAAGTCGTGGGCGTCGGCGTCGCCCAGGACATCCTGCTCTCCGGACGCGAGGTCGACGCGACGGAAGCCCTGCGCATGGGGCTCGTGAGCCGCGTGGTAGACGAGCCACGGGACATCGCTCGAGAGCTCGCAGCCCACGATCCGGACGCGACGCGGACGATCGCCGAACTCGTCCGCGACCGATCGCCGCTCGAAGTCGCCCAGGAACAAGAAGCCAAGGCGTTCGCCGAACTGGTGGGGGCCTCCGACCTCGCGAACCGAAATCGGTGAAAGGGCTCGGCCCCTACACCGAGTGAATGCCAGAGTGTTCCTACTGTGGCGAGACGTTCGAGGACGAGGCGGCCCACCTGCAGCATCTCGAAGCCAAGCACGCGGGCGAACTCGGCACGATCGACCAGCGACGCGTCGGTGCCCTCGAGGAGGATGGCGGCGATTTCCCGACGGGGCCGGTCGTCCTCGCTGGTGTCTTCCTGATCGCCGCCGTGGTCGTCGCCTATGTCATCTTCTTCGCCGGTGGGGGCGGCGCCGCCGGCGACGGTCCCGGCCCGATGGGCTCCGCCCACGACCACGGGACGATGGAGATGGTCGTCCTCGGAGAACCGGTCGACTTCAGCCAGGATCGGTACCAGATCGCGGCCGACCGCTTCCACTTCGAGAACCGCAACGGCGAAGTCTGGCACACGCACGCCACGGGCGTCACCCTCCAGTGGGCCATGGGCACACTTCCCGACATTGAGGTCACCGAGGACAGCGTCACTTACGAGGGGACGACCTACGAGGACAGTGACCCCACGTACGAGGTGGTCATCGAGGTGAACGGCCAGCCTGTCGACCCCGCCGAGCATGTCCTCGAGGGAGTCAGCGATCCCAACCGGGCCGAACAGGGTGATTCGGTCCGGATCGTCGTCCGCGAGTCGGACGGATAGAACAGTTCAGAACAGCGGTTCGGGCCCAGGCGGCGCGGCCCGTTTGTGGGCGCTGCGTTCGAACTTCTTGTGGACCTCCGTGACCAGGGCCTCCTCGACACTGAGCGCCCGCGCGGTGGCCGCCGGCGAGAGGGGACCGTCGACGTGCAACGCGAGGATGGAGTCGAGCGTGTCGTATCCCAGCCCGAGTTCGCCCTCGTCGGTCTGATCCTCCCAGAGCTCGGCGCTCGCGGGCTTCTCGACGAGATCGTCCGGGACGCCAACATGGGCAGCCAGCTGGCGGACCTGGGCCTTGTAGAGGATCGAGATGGGGTGGCAGTCGACGGCGCCGTCGCCGTACTTCGTGAAGTAACCCACGAGCGCTTCGGAGCGGTTGCCCGTCCCCAGGACGAGTCCGTTTCGTCGATTAGCCGCGAAGTAGCTGTAGACCGCACGGATGCGAGCCCGGGTGTTGCCGGCAGCTGTCTTCATCGGCTCCTCGGTATACGGGCCGTTGTCCACGCCCGGCGTGGCGTCGATTATCTCCTCGAGCACCGGTTCGACTTGAACGACGTCGTACTCGATATCGAGAAGGTCAGCTGCGACTCGCTCGGCGTCGCTCATGTTCCCCTCGCGGTTGACCTCGCTCGGCATCACGAGACCGTAGACGCGGTCCCGTCCGAGGGCCTCGACGGCGAGGTGGGAAGTGAGCGTGCTGTCGATTCCCCCGGAGAGGCCGATGACGGCCACCGATGCGCCGGCGGCCTCGACCTGGTCTTCGACGAATGCGGTGATATGGTCGCGGGCGCGTTCGAGTTCCGCCTCGGACAGCGAGAGGTCCAGGGGTTGGGCAGCCTCGGCGATCTCTGGCATCGCGGTGGGATTCGGCCCGCAGGTTCAAATAGGCACGCCATCCCCCGGCGTTCATGTACGAATGTGGAGTTCCGAGAAGCGTCACGTTGATGTGTAACGACGGCCGAATTTTGCACTGCCCGACGATGAGCCACCGAAACAGGTGAGGTGAAGCTCCGGGCATGAGTGAACGAGGTGAGCGAAGTGCGCCGGTGGTCCAGTGGTAGGACATGAGCTTCCCAAGCTCATAGCCCGGGTTCAATTCCCGGCCGGC
>CAYUFG010000235.1:0-2485 GCA_964443815.1 uncultured Halobacteriales archaeon
CGTCCGGACCGCCCCGCTTGTGGCACACGGGCCGTGCCATCGGCCTGACTCGGATGATATCCGAGCCTCACCCGGGCAGGGTTGCGTTTTGGTGATGGAGACCCCAAGCCAACTCCACTTTTCCCGTGTGAGTTGTGCTCGTATTACGGCCCGAACGACCTAAATTTTGCGGGTGCATGGCTCTGCCTACCGCTTTGACCCACGACTGAAGTCGTGTGGGCTTCCGCTTTGGATGTGTCACTCCTCGCGGAGCACGCCAGCGAGCGCGGCCGCCACCTCCTCGAACCGATCGATCGCCATGGCGCCGGTCGTGATCCAGACGCCGCGGTCGCCATCGATGACGCGCGTCAGGTATCCCTCGTCGAAGACGCGGATCGTGAACCGGTATCCCCCGAGCTGCGTGCCGCGGTAGGCCCGCTGGGATCGGAAGCCCAGCCGCTCGTTCTCGGCGAAGCCGACGAGATCGGCACCGCGGTCGAGGTCGTCGCGGAGGTACAGTTGGCTGACGTCCGCGTCGTCGAAGTATGCCACGCTGCGCAGTTCGTCGCCGGCGACGCTCCGGGCGGCACGGACCAGTTTCGAACCGAGCTCCTCGGTGGGCTCGCTCATGGTTTGCGCTACGTCACGCAATCACATACACATGGTGGACCGGTCCCGCGAGGTGGGAACGGCTGGGGAAGCTGGCTTTCACGTGGGAATACTGTCCCAAGCTTTAGGATACCCCTCCCCGGCTACCCGAGTACGCGTGGCACCCCTCTCGGAGCGTTGGCGCGGGCGACTGCTCGTCGGACTGCTCGGGACGTTGCTGGTTCTCAGCGTTCTCGGAGCGAACGTAGTGGTCGGTGCGGAGCGGACGGTATTGAACGCCGACTTCGTCGCGGATGGCCTCGAAGACGAGGACATCTACGTGGAACTCGCCGATGGAATGGCGGAGGGTGTCCAGCCGCAGGGCGCGACAGAGGCCATCGGAAACACCTTCGACGGCGAGGGCCCCGACCCCGCGGCCATGGCGGAGTCGGTGGTGACGCCGGCGTGGGTTCAGGGCGAAGTCGAGCGCAACCTCGACTCGGCCTACGCCTACCTCCATGGCGACACCGACGAACTCAGGCTCGTGCTCGACACCGGTGCGGTGAAAGGGGGGTTCGCCGCGGAGTTCGAAACCTGGATCCTCGAGGCAGACACCGCCACGCTGGACGAGCGGATGGCGCAGCTAACCGAGAGCCAGGAATCGTTCGAGCAGACGCGAACGAATTTCGAAAACAGACAGTACCAGCGGATCCAACAACGCACCCAGGAGGACCTCAGCCAGAGCGAGCTAGAGGCGCGCTACGACGAGAACCGCGACGCGATCCGGGGTGAACTGGTCTCCCAGCTTGAGGAGTCACTGGCGGAGTCGAGCGGGCCGCCGCAGATTCGCCAGGCGGCCGTCGAGTACGGCACCGTGGCGATCGACGGACTGGTCACGGAATCGACGGACTACGACGAACTCGTCAACCAGGAAGAACAGGCCCGCGAGGAACTCGCGACGGCGGTTAGCGGTGCCGTCAGCGCCAGACTCGACGAGGAGGTCCCGGACAGCATGGATCTGACCTCCGATATGGATGCCCAGACACTGGACACTATCGAGACGGCCCGGACGGCCGTCTCGCTGCTCGACCTGCTTGCCATCGTCCTGCCGGTCGGTGCACTCGCTCTGGCCGGCCTGCTCGGCTACGTGTCTCGGCGCCGGTCGAACGGCCTCTGGCGAGTCGGCGCGACCGTGGCCGCCGTTGGTCTGCTCTGTGCAGTCCTCGCGTGGCTGGCCTCTTCGATGCTGCCCCGCCTGTTGAACGTCGAGTCCGGCCAGACGCCGGCCCCCGCCGAGGCGGCGTTGTCGATGGCGACTGAGGCGCTCGGCACCCTTCTGACACAGTCCGTGCTCCTGTTCGTCGTGGGCTTACTGCTCGTCGGGGCCGGGATTGGCGTCCGGCGGGAGCTGCTCCCGGTGGCGGACGATCCGGCAGCCCCGGTCGAGACCGAGTGAAGCTTTATCCGACGTGGAGGTTCCATTCTGGCTATGCGCCGAGGACTTGCGACGATCGCCACCCTCGGGATGCTCTCCGGGTTCCTCTTCGCGATCGTCCTTGGGATCATGGTTGCCCTCGGGGCAGTCAGCGTCCTCGCCGCGGCCGTACTCGTCGTGGTCCTCAACCTCGCGATCCTCCTCGTCTCGCCAACGATCAACGACTTTCTCTACCGGTGGCTGTACGACCTCGAGTGGATCTCGCTTGAGGACCTCCGCGAGCGGAGTCCGCGCTCGGCGGCGGTGATCGAGGACGTGACGACCGAGTACGACTACAGTCAGCCGAAACTCGGGTTGATACCCGACAACAACCCGACGGCCTTCACCTACGGCTCGGCGCGTTTCAATGGTCGCGTCGTCGTCACAGCGGGCATCTTCGAGTACCTCGACGACGAGGAGGCCGCGAGCGTCGTCGCCCACGAA
>CAYUFG010000236.1:0-2427 GCA_964443815.1 uncultured Halobacteriales archaeon
GACGACCAGGTCGGCGGCGCCATCCAGAAGGCCATCGAGGTCGCGAAGCTGAACCTCATCGACGTCTCCCGGGGCTGTGGGTCCTGGGAGTGTGGCTGTGGCCGGCCCCACACGGTGGCGCTCCGAACCACCGGCAAGGCCGGGAGCGTCGAGGTCGAACTCCAACCCGCCCCGCGCGGGCTGGGCCTGGCGGGCGGAGAAACCGTCCGCCACGTCCTCGAGCTGGCGGGCATCGAGGACATCTGGACGCGTTCCTCGGGCAACACCCGAACGACGGTCAACTTCGCGAAAGCGACGTTCAACGCCCTGCGGAAGACCGCCCAAGCGCGCGTGCCCCAGGAGACCCACGCCAAGCGCGAGGTGATCGAATGAGCACCGCCATCGTCCAACTGCGCGGCGAGGTCAACGTCAATCAGGACGTCCGGGACACGCTGGAGATGCTCAACCTCAACCGCGTGAACCACGCGACTGTGGTGCCCGACTCCGACACGTACCGCGGCATGATCACGAAGGTCAACGACGTCGTCGCCTACGGCGAGCCAAGCGCGGAGACGCTCGCGACGCTACTCGAGCGCCGCGCCGAGCCGCTCGACGGCGACGACGAGATCGACGACGACTGGGTCGGTTGGAACACGAACTACGACGACCTGGCGGCCCTCGCCGAGGCACTGCTAGCCGGCGAGACCACGATGACGGAGGCGAACCTGTCGCCGACGCTCCGCCTGCACCCCCCACGTGGCGGCCACGACGGCATCAAGCACCCCGTCAAGGAGGGTGGCGAGCTCGGCAAACACAGTACAGACGAGATCGACGCGCTCCTGGAGGCGATGCGATAATGACCAGCAAGAAAAAGCGCCAGCGCGGCTCGCGCACGCACGGCGGCGGCACGCACAAGAACCGGCGTGGCGCCGGTCACCGCGGCGGCCGCGGCAACGCCGGCCGCTCGAAACACGAGTTCCACAACCACGAACCCCTGGGCAAGTCGGGCTTCACTCGGCCGGACAAGGCCCAGGACGACGTCGAAACTGTCGACGTCCGCACGCTCGACGAGGACGCCCCGTTGCTCGCCGAGGAGGGCGTCGCCGAGGAAACCGGCGACGGGTACCACATCGACGCCCGGGACGTCGTCGAGGACGGTCACGAGATCGACGTCGTGAAAGTCCTCGGCAGCGGTCAGGTACGCGGCGAGTTGACGGTCGTCGCGGACGACTTCTCCGAGAGTGCCCGCGAGAAATTAGAGGCCGCGGGCGGCAGCGCGGAGTTGAGCGACCGGGGCGAGGACCGCCTAGAGAGCGAGGCGGAGACACCGGAGGAGACAGAGGCCGACGCCTAAGATGAGCTGGAAGGACACCGCCGAGCCGGTCCTCACGCGGATGCCCTCCGTCCAGCGGCCCGAGGGGCACGTGCCCTTCAAGCGGAAGATCATGTGGACCGCGGGCATCCTCGTGCTGTACTTCTTCCTCACCAACGTGTTTCTGTACGGGATGGCCGGTGAGGGCAGCGAGGTCTTCGGCCAGTTCCGCTCGATTCTCGCCGGCGGGCAGGGCACGATCCTCCAGCTGGGGATCGGGCCCATCGTCACGGCGAGTATTGTCCTCCAATTGCTCGGCGGTGCCGACCTGCTCGGCCTCGACACGCAGAACAACCCACGGGACCAGGTGCTCTACCAAGGTCTCCAGAAGGTGCTGGTCGTCGTAATGACGGCGCTAACGGCCTTACCGATGGTCTTCGCGAGCAACGACTTCCTGCCGCCGAGCGACGTCGTCGCCCAACAACTCGGAATCGGTCTCGCGGGCGTCCAGTGGCTCATCTTCCTCCAGATCTTCGTCGGTGGCCTGCTCATCCTGTTCATGGACGAGGTCGTCAGCAAGTGGGGGGTCGGCTCCGGGATCGGCCTGTTCATCATCGCGGGCGTCAGTCAGCGACTCATCGGCGGCATGTTCGGTATCGCGCCAATACACGGGGAGTCGGGCATCGTCCCCACCTGGATCGGTATCATCCTCGGCTGGGTTCCCTTCCCCGCTCTGCTGACCCCACAGGGAATATCTCAACTCCTGATCGGCCAAGGGGCAATCGTCCCAATCCTCACGACCTTGGTCATCTTCGTGGTGGTGGTCTACGCCGAGTCGGTCCGCGTGGAGATCCCGCTCTCGAACGCCCAGGTGAAGGGTGCCCGGGGGCGGTTCCCGGTGAAGCTTATCTACGCGAGCGTCCTGCCGATGATCCTCGTCCGGGCGCTGCAAGCCAACATTCAGTTCCTCGGCCGGATCCTCAACGCACAACTCGGTGGGCTTCCCGCATGGCTCGGCACCTATTCGGGCGGCGATCCAACGGGTGGACTGTTCTACTTCATGGCGCCGATCTATAGCCCCCAGGACTGGATGTGGTTCGCCGGCGGCGGTGGCGGCCACGCCGTCTGGGAGATCC
>CAYUFG010000237.1:0-2413 GCA_964443815.1 uncultured Halobacteriales archaeon
GGGTCGTTGAGGGCGGCGAGGATCTCGTGGGCCTCTGTGTGAGACATGGCGACCCAGAGGGCTTCCTCGGGGTTGCAGGCGGCCATCTTGTCGAAGTCGTCCGGGGCGGCCCGGCGGACGTCGTGGTTCACGCGTTCGACCTCGACGGCGACGACGACGTTGCCGTCGTCATCGAGGGCGGCGACGTCCAGGCGCTGGTTGCCGCCGATGTCGTGATACTCCTGGATTCGAGTTGCCTCGCTCGCCGGGTCTTCAACGTAGGCCTGATCGACGAACCGGGAGACCACGATCACCCCCATTCGGTGGAGCGAGGACTCCTCGAGGTCACCGATACCGGGCCCGTAGTCGATGCCCTCGCGATACGATTCTCCGATTGCGCTTCTGCCGTCGGGGGTCACGGTGTAGAGTCGGTAGGGGTGATCGGTGTCTTTTCTGAGGAGGCCGTCGTCGATGAGCGCTTGGACGTCCTCGCGCTCTACACCGACGTACTCCTGGAGACGGATCATGCTGTCACGGGTGAGATCGTACTCGATGGGGTGGAAGCGCTCCTCCTTCGCGTTGTGGGCGGCCTGGAGCATGCGGAGCTTGGCATCGGAGAGTGGGCTCTCGGTGCGCTCCTCGGCGGAGAGCTTGAGGTTGAGGGCGCCGATGGGGATGTCGTCGCGGTCGACGTCGTCTAAACTATGGCAGCACTCGATCGCCCGGATCATCCCCTCGGGGCCGGGGTCGTAGCGGTACCCGCAACTGCGGCAGTGGAGGGCGTTACTGCCGAGGTCGTACTCGACATGGTGGGGCATCCGCTTCGTGAAGGCGTAGGCCGTGTCGACCCAGGGGCGGTCTTCGTCTCGAGGTTCCTCGTCGGTCTGGGTCGGGGTCTCGGTCTGCTCGACGGGGTCGCGGTGGGGCAGGCCGTAGCGCTCGGTGGACACGGTTTGGACGGTATCGAAGGCGACGTCGAACGCCGAGCGCTCACTCCTGGTTAACGGCTCGGTGCTCGCCGGGTGGCCTGGCGGCGCCGGCAGTGACTCGATGAGGAACGGACTGATCGATTCGGCGCCGAAGGCGGTGCCCGGCCTGATGAGCCACTCGCCACGTGGCATGCGCGAGAGGCGCCGGTCGACCTCGGCCGCGGGCATCGCGTCGGTCGCGAGGGCGTTCGCGAGGTCGTCTCTCGTCGCGACCTGGCCCGCGATGATCGTGGCCGTCTCGTTGAGCGCCTCCTCGTCCGTTTTGATACGTGGATCGGCCGAGGCGAGCTGGCCGTGGTGCTGTACGCCGAGGAAGAGCGAGCCGCCGAAGGAGCGTCCCTGCGAGAGCAGGGTGTCCAGAATCGACGAGTCGACGACGCCGCCCGCCTCCTCGTGGTAGACGTTAACCAATGGTGGGTCCGGGGGTGTCTCGGGATCCTGCGCTCGGGCCTGGAGGGCCCGCCAGAGGTTCGAGAGGAGGGCCAGCGTGAGTGTCCGCTTCGCGCCGGGCTCCATGCCGCCGAAGTCGAAGATGACGACGACGTGTTCGTCGATGACGTCGGCGAAGTCGAAGTGCGGGTCGTCATCCTCGGGAACGTGATCGAAGACGGGCGCGAGGCGGCCGTCCGTCGCGATGGTCTCGACGCGGTTCGCGGCGCCGCCGAGGACGCGCTGGAAGACGTCGCGGTCGCGTTCGAGGAGGCTCGCGAAGTAATCGGCAAGGCGCTCGTCGGCGACGGCCGGCGGAGCCTGATCGCGGAGCGTCGCCAGCAGCGCCTCGTAGAGGTCGGCGTGGGCGACGGCGTCCGCGCCGTTGACGGGATCGAAGAGTGCGCGGAGGTGGTTGCGGATGACCTTCGGGGCTTCGACGGCCTGCCAGAAGCGGTCGCCGCCCATCAGCCCCTCGAGCATCTCCTCGTAGTGGCCGGCGATACGCGAGCGCGCTTCCTCGCGGGGGATGTCCGCCGCGAGAAGCGGGCGGATGTCGAGTATGGAGAGCGCGGGCAGGACGCGCGTGCAGTCGAAGTAGATGACGTCGTCTAACGAGCCGAACGTGGCGTAGTGTGCCTGTAGGTATTCCTGTGACGTGCCGCCACCCTTGTAGTCGAGGAGGATGGATGGACCGTCCGAGGTGGCGAAGTTCGTGAGCATCGCCGTTATCGTGAGGACGGACTTCCCCCCGCCGGTGGACCCGATGACGTAGATGTGGCGGTTCTGGTCTGCGGGTGGCAGGGAGAGCGCACGGCCGTACGGGTGGCGGTCGTGCGTGAGCGGCATGCCCAGGGCCATGCCCGGCCCGGCGTAGCGGTGGAGTTGTGCGGGAGGGGGCAGCGGGAGGCCTTCTCGCTCCCTCGGTCTGGCGGCGAGGGCGCGCTTGCCGGTCGGTGTGAGGCCGGCACCGTCCACGAGACAGAAACTCGGGAGCTCGGCGAGGTCGACGACGA
>CAYUFG010000238.1:0-2388 GCA_964443815.1 uncultured Halobacteriales archaeon
CGGCGAGGTGTCTCGCCTGACCCTCGGTAATCGTCCAATCCTGCGGCGTCACGGTGTTCGGTCCGCCACCCGTCTCGACCGCCGCACGCGATGGGCTGACGGTCGCCTTGATGTCGTGGGCAAGGATGTCATCGATCTCGTCGACGGCCACGAGGTCGTCCTCGCTGGCCGCCTTGAGCGCCTCGACGGTCTCGAACCCCGCCTCGCGAAGTGCCTGTGCGCGCGTCTCGCCGATGCCGGGAATGTCCTCCAGATCCGGCGGTGTGACGTGTGACATGGATCGCTCCTCGATCCCCCCGATGGGACATTATTTCATTTCAAATCACTATAAGTTAATAATTTGGGTTACTGCAAATTACGTGTCTACGGCGGCGAGCCGTCGAGTTCTTGAATCCCCGGTGTCGAGTGCCACGTATGCGTTTGCGCGTGTCCGACCACGTCGGTTTCGTCGCGGGCGTTCTCTCGACCCTCTCGCTCGCGCTCGTCCTCGGGACGGCCGCCGGGGCCGTGCCGAGGTCGGTTCTCCCCCGGTTCGATCCGCTGCTCGCCGCCATCCCGCACCTCAACACCGCCATCAGTCTGGTCGCACTCTCCGTCATTCTGGGTGGTGTCCGCGCGATCCGTGCCGGGAACGTGTCGCGCCACCGCCGGGCGATGCTTGCGGGACTGGGCCTGTTTGGAGCCTTCCTCGTTCTCTACCTCTACCGCGTCGCTGTCGTCGGGCCGACGCACTTCGACGGCCCGGCCTGGGTGGCTTCCTACGTCTACCTGCCGCTACTCGCAGTCCACATTCTGCTCGCAATCGTCTGCGTTCCCCTGCTGTACTACGTCGCCCTGCTCGGCCTGACGACTCCCGTTCCGCGGATTCCGGAGACGCCCCACCCACGACTCGGCCGGATCACGGCCGCGCTATGGGTGACGTCGTTCGGACTCGGCGTGGTCGTGTACGTACTGCTGTACTGGCTGTAGGTCAGTCGTCGGCGCTGGCGGACGGCTCCGTCACTTCCGGCCGCTCGACATCCCGGTCGGTCTCTTCGCCCTCGACGTCGTATGGGTACTCGCCGGTGACACAGCCCAGACACAGGTCCGCGCGATCCGTCTCGATCGCCTGGGTCACGGCGTCGATCGAGATGTACGACAGGCTGTCTGCGCCGATCGACTCCTCGATCTCGTCGACGGAGCGGTCCGCAGCGATGAGCTCCTCGCGGGTCGCCATGTCGATCCCGAAGTAACAGGGCGCGAGGATCGGCGGGGAACCGATACGGATGTGTATCTCAGCGGCGCCGGCGTCTCGCAGCAGATCGATCAGCTGCGTCGAAGTCGTCCCGCGGACGATGGAGTCGTCGATGATGGTGACGGTCTTGCCTTCGATAGTTGACTTGATCGGGTTGAGTTTCAGCCGCACCGCGCGTTCCCGCTCATCCTGTGTGGGCATGATGAACGTTCGGCCAACGTACCGATTCTTCATCAGCCCCTCGGCGAACTCGGTATCGACGCCGTCGGCTTGGGCGGCTTCGGCATAGCCCGACGCGAAGGCGCGACCGGAGTCCGGCACCGGCATCACCACGTCCGTACCGATACCTGATTCGGCCCACAGCTCCCGCCCGAGGTCCCGCCGCACCTCGTATACCAGCCGGTCGTCGATCACGGAGTCCGGCCGAGCGAAGTAGACGTGTTCGAAGAAGCAGTGGGCGGTGTGTTCGGGATCGACGAGTTGGTAGGAGTCGAAGCCCGAACCGTCCGGCTCGAGCACGACCAACTCGCCTGGTTTGACGTCGCGAACCAGTTCGCCGTCGAGCGTGTCGATGGCGGCGGACTCGGAGGCGATGACGTAGCCGTCCTCGAGCTCGCCGATGCACAGCGGTCGGTTGCCCTGCGGGTCGCGCACGCCCATCACCGTCTCGTCGTGCATGATCGCCAAGGAATACGAACCGTGCAGCCTGGACATCGTCCGCTTCACAGCCCGGACCAGGTCCGACTCTAGTAGGTTCCGAGCGAGGTCGTGGGCGATGACCTCGGTGTCGCCGTCGGAGGTAAATGCGTGACCGAGCATGCCCAGCTCGTCGCGCAGCTCGTCGGCATTGACGAGGTTACCGTTGTGAGAGAGGCCGAGGGAGCCGCTCTTGAACGAGACCGAAAACGGCTGAGCGCAGCTTTTCTCGACGCTGCCCGCGGTCGGATAGCGGACGTGACCGATGCCGTTTGCGCCGTTGAGGGAGTCGAGGTCGCCGGGCTCGAAGGCGTCGCCGACGAGCCCCATCTCGACGTGACTGTGCTGTTGAAACCCGTCGTGGGTGACGATCCCCGCGGACTCCTGGCCGCGGTGCTGGAGCGCGTATAGCGAGTAGTACAGGGGTCGGGCGGCGTCCCGGTCGGCCAGGGAGCAGC
>CAYUFG010000239.1:0-2384 GCA_964443815.1 uncultured Halobacteriales archaeon
CGGACCTCCGTCCCCGCAGGACGAGGCTTCCACGTTGGCTTGCGGGGCCCGCGCCCGTCGGCCCGGACGCCCCCGGCGTTCGGTCCCCGCTGAAGGTCGTAGTGCGGGTGACGAGCGGGACCTAACCGCCCGACCTAGTCCAGGCTGCGCTACCCGTGTCCACCTTAAGGGGGTTTCGGTCCCGCGGGTCAAAGCAGGCCGAGCGACCGCGCGAACCAGCCGGCACCAAGCGGGATAACGGCGGCGACTGCCGTTGCGAGCCAGCGATGGTTGGGGTCGATCGTCGCGAGGTCGGGGCGAAGCGTCAGGGCCCAGAAGGCGAGTATCGCCAGTACTGCCAGCCCCAGCACGATCCCGACGCCGGCCGCGAACGCCGGATCCGTCCGGCCCTCCCGGCCCGCCGCCAGAACAACGATCGCGAGCAACGCCAGGAATCCGCCGGCGAGGGGATTGATGGCGCCGGCGCCGTAGTAGCCACCGACGCCGTCGACGACGAGAAACGGGTACCCGAGTGTGGCGAGGACTCCAAGACAGCCCCCGATGCCGACGAGCGGCGCCAGACGGGTCGTGTCCATACGATCCACTCGCCGGGGACCCGAGTTAAGGGTTGATGGACGACATCGGTCGAAAAGCCCACATGCCGCCCAACGGTACAAGGCTCAATGGCACTCGGTGGCACCGCGAAGAAGCTCCAGAAGGTCGCGAACGCGGCCGAGGAGCTATACGGCAAGATGAACGAAGTGATCGGTCGGCTGACCGACCTCGAGACCGAGGTCGAGCGTACGAGCGCCCAGGTCGACCACATCGAGTACGACCTCGCCGAGCAACGGGCGATACTCGAAGCGATCGCGGACGCCGACGGGCTGGACGTGAACGCGGTCCTCGAATCGGCGGACCTCCCGCCCGAGCCCGATCCGGTGGCGGTGGACGAAACTGAGGAGGAGACCGACGCAACCGCCTGAAACCGCTCCCGCACTCCCGAATTTTGCGATGCGCTTCGTTTGCTGTCCCTGCCCGCCGAATCGACAGCACGATGGCCGGAGCTGGAGGGATCGGTGTGGGAGCAGCCGTCCTCAGAGCAACCGCTGGTGTTCGACCTTCAGGCAGCGATCCTGGACGAACCGTTTGCCCGCGGTCTCGGCCCGCTCGCCGGCCGCATCGTTGGTGATGCCGAGTTGAAGCCAGATGGTGTCGACGTCGGCGCGCTCGATGGCCGCGTCGACGATTGGCCCGGTCTCCTCGCTCGGGCGGAACACGTCGACGAGATCCACCCCTTCCGGAACGTCTGCCAGCTCGTCGTAGGTCTTGCGGCCGAAAATCTCGTCGGCGTACGGGTTCACGGGGACGACGTCGTAGCCGTGGTCCAGCAGGTACTTCGGGATGTCGTGGGCTGCTTTTCCGGGCGAGGTCGAACAGCCGACGACGGCGATCGTTTCGGTGGATTCGAGGACGTCTCGAAGCGTGTCGTCGGAGGTCACGGCCATGACGGTGGGTGGGATCCGGCCGCCAAAAAGGCTCCCGGCGTCAAGGACTGACGCCAGTGTCCGGCTCCGGTAGCTGGATCGAAATCTCCTCCGCGTTTTCACCGGTCTCCAAGACACCGTCAAACAGCTGTTTGAGCGTATTCATCGCCTCCTCGTCGTGGGCCGTGGATTCGATCGTGTGGATCCCCAGGGCGTCAGCGCTCTCGATCCGACTCGTCAACACGTGCATGAACCGGAAGACCGTCTGGAGATCGGCATACATCAGGAGCGTCGATAGCGAGTCGAGCATGACCCGGTTGCGCGTGAGGCCTCGACCGCTGTGGAACTCCTCGACGTACTCGGAGAACTTGATCCCGATCCCGGTCATGTCAACCGGGGAGGAAGCGTACTTTACAGTGGCGGAGTCCTGAACCGAACGGCCCTGGTGTTGAGTGACGCAGTCGACGACGCCGAACGGCGTCTCGGCCGGCGCGTCGAGTAACGAGCGGTAGTCGGCGACGACGCGGTCCGCGCTGTCACGCGTCGTCACGATGACTGATCCTTCGCCGGCATTCGCGCCGTCTGCTAGCAGTTCCATGGAGAGCTTTCGCTTGCCAGTCAGCGGCGGCCCCGAGACGAGTATGTTCGTGCCGGGGTCCACGGAGGCACCCTCGAGAACCGGATCCAGTTCGTACATCGAACCTGGAGAGTTGTCACCGATTCCGGGGCCCCACACATATCAGTTGCTGTCGCGAAGGGGTGGAACCGGGGAGTTTTTAGGCCGACGTCGGGTTGAGTCCCCAAGGGCGCTTAGCTCAGCTTGGACAGAGCACTTGGCTTCGGACCAAGATGCCGCGGGTTCAAATCCTGCAGCGCCCACTCGACCTGCGAACGAGGTGAGCAGTGGAAGTGTCCGCGAAG
>CAYUFG010000240.1:0-2381 GCA_964443815.1 uncultured Halobacteriales archaeon
GCCTACGTCGCTCGGTACCGGACGCCGCCGCCGATCGCGACCAGCCCCAGCGACACCAGCCCGACGAGAACCTGGAGGTCGCCCACCCAGAAGGGCACGAAGGGGAACACGGAGTGCAGTCCGACGACGATCGCGGAGACGACCGGCATGCCGCCACCTCGCGAGGTGTCGTCGCCGGGACTGCCGATCTCGGTGCCGTCGAAGGAGGGAACGCCGGTCCGCTCGCCCGCCGGGAGCCGGTCGGCCTCGTAGGGCTGGACGTCGGTCGTCGTGCTCCACTGGACGTGGCCGGTGGCGTTGATCTCGAGGATTCGCTCGTTCCAGGTGTCGGAGATCAGCGTGTTGCCCGAGGGCAGCCGGTCGGCATCGCGCGGCCAGTGCAGCGGCAGCCCGCCGGCGGCGGAGACGGTCCAGACCGGCTCCCAGCTGGCGTTCTCGGTACGGTGGAGTTCGACGACCCGGTCGTTGTCGCTATCGGCCACCAAGACGGCGCCGTCGCCGAGCCAGTGGGGGTTGTGCTGGCGGGAGAGCGTGGCCGGATCGCCACACCGCACCGCGCCGTCGTCGTCGTAGTCAGCCACTTCGCCGTCCGTGCCACAGCGGTCGGGATCGGCACCCTCGGGCGTTTCGTTGATCACCTCGACGACGCCCTCGCCCCGTTCGATCACGAGCAGCTGGTTCGCGTTGCGCACCGAGACGAGGAATCGGTCGTCGCCGATGTGGTTGACGTCGTTGATGTGGAGCCAGTCCTGCTCGGTCGGATCCGGCGGCGCGTCGTAGAACGAACTCGCGTGCCACTGCCAGACGACGGAGCCGTTCTCGACGATGAGGATGCGCTCGTACTCCATGTCCGCCACGGCGAACCCACCGGAGGGGAGCGGCTCGACCGAGTGAACCTCGCTATCCTTCGACGATCGCACGGGGAACGACCACTCGGAGACGATGCGTGGCGACGGTTCGGGGTCGATGATCCGGTAGCCGGTCCGCGAACACGGTGGGGCGTAGTCGCCACACTGCTCGTAGCCGTCGTCGACGAAGGCGGCGACGACGGAGCCGTTCGAGAGCCCTTCGACCTCGAAGTACGCGGGCGCCTCGTCGGTCCGCCAGGCGACGGCCGAGCCGTTGACCTGTTGGACGTGGCCCGGGGCCCCGATGCCCTGAACGCCGACGAGCGTCTCGTTCGACTGCTCCGCGGCGACGACTCGCGAGGGGGCGAGCGCGGCGCTCGCGACGAGGGTGACCACGAGTATCACCACGCCCGCGACCGCGAGCGTGGTCCCGACGTTCCGGGTCATCACGTCCACCGACTGATCGTTCCTGAGTGACGGATGGACCCGGAAAAGGTCACCGGGATGGCTCGGCGATTGCTCCCACGGCTCAAAGCCGTGGGCTTCCGCGCTGTGCCGCTGTGATCGGGATTACTCGATCCAGACCGTCTTCCGATTGACGAACTCCTTGATGCCCGCCTCGGAGAGTTCCCGCCCGTAGCCCGAGATGCCGACGCCGCCGAAGGGCACCCGTGGGTCGGACTTGACGAGCTGATTGACGTACGTGCAGCCCGCATCGATCTGCCGGGCGACGTACTCGCCGCGGTGGCGGTCCGCCGTCCACACGCTCGCCCCGAGGCCGAACTCGGTATCGTTGGCTATCTCGATGGCCGCGTCGACCGAGTCCACCTCGTAGACGGCCGCGACCGGGCCGAAGGTCTCCTCGCTGTCCGCCGGACAACCCTCGGGCACGTCCGTCAGGATCGTCGGCGGGTAAAACGCCCCGTCGCGGTCGAGTGGCTCGCCACCCGTCACGACGGTCGCGCCGGCGTCCACGCTGGCTGTGACCTGCTCGTGGAGGTCTTCCATCAGAGACTCGCTCGCCTGCGGGCCGATGTCGGTCTCCTCGTCCATCGGGTCGCCGACGGTGTACGACTCGATTTCGTCGACGAACCGGTCGAGGAACTCGTCGTAGACGTCCGTGTGCACGATGAAGCGCTTCGCCGCGATACACGACTGGCCGCCGTTTAGGTTCCGCGCCCACGCGCCCGTCTCGGCAGCATCCGCGATATCTGCCTCCGGCAGGACGACGAACGGGTCGCTGCCGCCGAGTTCCAACACCGTCTTCTTCAGCTCCGCGCCCGCCGTCGACGCGACTGCCCGGCCGGCCGGGCCGCTGCCCGTCAGCGTCGCTGCCTTGACGCGGTCGTCCTCGAGCGTGTCGTCGACGAGATCCGACGGGATCAACAGTGACTGGAAGACGCCCTCCGGGAAGCCCGCCTCCTCGAAGACCTCCTCGATGGCCACCGCACACCCCGGCACGTTCGAGGCGTGTTTGAGCAGGCCGACGTTGCCCGCCGTGAGGTACGGCGCGGCGAACCGGAAGACCTGCCA
>CAYUFG010000241.1:0-2376 GCA_964443815.1 uncultured Halobacteriales archaeon
AGCGCCAGGTCGATACCCTCGCTCGCGCCCGCCGTCACGAGTATCTCCTCGTCGGTGTCGTAGTCGAGGTCGTACCGGCGGTCGGCGTCCGCCGCAATCCGCTCGCGCAGTTCACGACGACCACGGTTCGCCGTGTAAGAGGTCTTCCCCTGCTCGAGCGAGGCGATGGCGGCGTCGCGGGCTGCCCAGGGCGCGGCGAAGTCGGGCTCGCCAACACCCAGCGAGATGATGTCGTCCATCTCCTCGGCGAGTTCGAAGAACCGGCGGATGCCCGACGGTGGGACGGCGTCGACGCGCTCCGAGGGCCTCATGGAGAGATCGACAGCCGGTCGTCGCCGCTGCCGTCGCCGAAGTCGACGCCCTGTTCCTTGTAGGACTCCATGATGTAGTGGGTGACTGTCTGCGTGATCTCCGGCACGGGAGCGACTTTCTCGCTGATGAAGTGGGACACCTCGCGCATGGAATCGTCCTCCACCTCCATCAGGAAGTCGTAATCGCCGCTGACCAGGCGTAGCGCCTGGACCTGTGGGAACCGCGCCAGCCGCTCGGCGACGTCATTGTAGCTGGTCTCCCGGTCGAGCGTGACGTTGAGTTCGACCGCAGCCCGGACCCGCTCGCGTTCGAGGTTCTCCCAGTCGATGACCGCCTGGTAGCCACGGACGACCCCATCGGCCTCGAGGTCCCGGACGATCGCCTCCACATCGTCGGCATCGAGGCCGGTTTGCTCGGCGATGTCCGCGGCCGAGTATCGGGCGTTCTCCCGCAGGATCGCGAGTACCTCGTCGCGTTCGCTCATACAGTACCCGCCCCGGTGGCAGGGGAAAAGGTTTGCTACCCGACCCGACGGAATCCCTCTGCTCAGGGCCGGTTTGGCCGACCTACGCACGCCTGGGCCGGTGTCGGTCACGGGAACCGCTCCTCATCCAGGCCAGCGGCCCACGCCGGCAGTCGAGACTTCTTTGTCGCTGCATCGCCTCGGCCCCGCCAGTGGCATCCTTCGAGACTACAGAGGCCGGCCTCGTCGTCGGCCTGGTGGGCGGCTCCCACGTCGTCAACCACATGTACTTCATGCTGTTGCCGCCGATCGTCCCGCTCTTGGGTGCGGATCTTGGGCTGTCCGTGGGCCAAGTCGGAATCGCCATCGGCTTGCTCGGGCTCATGGTGACCGGGCTGCAGCTGCCCTTTGGCCACCTGTCTGACACCAAAGGCCGGACTCTTATGCTCGGGATCTCCCTCGGTTTCGGCGCCGTCGGCGCCTTGTTGACAGCGACGGCCCAGAACTACGCCTGGCTGCTCGGCGCCCAGGTGCTCGTCGGCATCGGCATCGCCGCCCACCACCCGGCCCACTATCCGCTGCTCTCCCAGGCCACGTCCGAGGGGACCCGCGGCCGGGCCTTCAGTATCCACGGCTTCACCGGCGCCATCGGCTACGCAGCTCCGCCAGGTATCATCGCCGGCGCGGGACTGCTTGGGTTCGATTGGCGAACCGCGATTCTCGGCATCGCCGGCGTAGGCCTCGGTTATGGCGTCCTCGCAGTCTGGGTGCTACGGACGCGTGTCGATTCCGCGATAACCGCGGCGTCGGACACCTCCCGCGCAGACGAATCGTGGTCAATCGCCCGCGTGGGGGCGCTGCCGCGGCGGGCAGTCGTCGGCCTCCGTGATCTGCTCTCCTCCCGGGGTATCGTGCTTGTGACGGCGCTCTGGTTCGCGACGTCCATGGCAGCCTGGGGCATCAAGAGCCAGACGCTACCGCTCCTTGTGGGCGGGTACGGCCTGACCGAAGGCACCGGCAACACACTGGTGTCGGGAATGCTCGTCATCGGCGCGGTCCTTATGCTCGCCGGGGGATGGCTCGTCGACCGCACGTCGGCGGGGCTCGTCCTCGTGGCGGGGTACGTCGCCTTCGTCGGCGTCACTGTCGCGCTCGCGTCTGGTATGCTGCCGGTCGTCGTCGCAATCGGTGTTACACTTCTGCTGGCGGCGACGATCGACTACAGTCGGCCGGCCAGGGCAGCGCTGGCCGACCGGCTCTCGAGTTCCGACAGTCTGGGGAAGAACTTTGGCCTGGTCACCATCGGCATTTCGGGTGGCTCCGCTGTCGCCCCACCAGTGCTCGGGATGATCGCGGATATATGGTCGATCGAAGCGTCGTTTTTCGCCATGGCCGGGCTGGGCTTGCTCTCGCTCGTGCTGCTGGCCGCGGTAGTCCGAGCGGACGCATCACACGACATCACCGACCCCCGTCCCACTGATTGAGACCTAACTGCCTGCGCGGAAACATTGACGTCCTCCCACGACTGACGTCCGTGGGATTCCTCCGTGGGCGGACAGCCAGTCGAACAGGCACTGGCGATACCGGTCGCTGACCGGGTC
>CAYUFG010000242.1:0-2355 GCA_964443815.1 uncultured Halobacteriales archaeon
GGTGGCCGTCCTGTCGCGAGGGACACATCGTACACTTGCTCATGGTGCCCCGCGGGGCGCGGCTGTCGACCCACCGCTCGCCGTGTTCGTAGTCGGCCAAGGTGTGGCTCTCGTCGAGTTCGCTGTAGTCCGTGTCCGGTTCGTCCCACTGGAAGTAGTTGACGCCGTACGGACAGGCGACCTGACAGTAGCGACAGCCGATACAGACGTCGTAGTCGGTCAGGACGAGACCGTCCTTGTCGCGAGTGTGGCGGGCCGTCGTCGGGCACACCTTCTCACAGGGGGCGTCGGTACAGTGCTGGCAGGGTCGGATGAGCCGGTTCCGACTCCGTTCGGAGTGGTCGCCGGGGTCCTCGTAGTCGAGGATGTACATCCAGTTGACCCCGTCGTCGAGCTGGTTCTCCGAGCTACAGGCCTGCACGCAGGAGAGACAGCCGTCACAGCGCTCGAGGTCGAGCACCATCCCCCACTGGGTGCCGTCGTCCGTCTTCGTCTCGGTGTGCGGGCCTTCGCCCCCTTCCTCGGCGAGCGAGGGCTGGTCGACGGTCCCCCAGGCGCCGAGTCCGACGGCGGTCGCGCCGACGCCCATCTTCTTCATGGCGTCGCGGCGACTCTCCTCGCCGTCGCCGTCGAAGGCCTCGAGCATCCGCGTCATCGTGCCCTTCTCTTCCTTCTGGGCCTGCTCGTAGGCGGCTTCGGTCGGGCGCTGATCCTCGCCGAACTCCTCCATCACGTCGTCGTGATACTTCTCGTGGAATTCGGCCTCGGAGAGCTCGCCCTTGGTGACCCGCATCGCGTCCTGGGCCATCTGCATACCGAGATCGGTATCGTACTCGGTATCGTCGAGCATCTCCTCGAGTTCTCCCTCCCACTCGTTACCGAGCGGGTGGAACGATTCGTCGTCCGTGCTCATTCGGAACGAACACCTCCGGACGAGAATCCGGATGATGCGAAGTAATTACACGCCGACACGCAGTTGAATACGGTCATATATGGATCCTCTACACCGGACTCACAACTAGATAAGGTTGAAGTATACAGTCGATTTCCACGGCGTGAGAATCGGCGCGAATATGTTCGTGGATATATAAGGTACTGTAATAGCCCACCCCGTCAATTGCTGGTGTGTGATATCTAATACCAATGCATAGCGTTGACAGGTGAGTCCGCTCTCGTCGCCGACAACTCCGACGGAGTTTCTCGAGCGGATCGAATCGTAACGTGAATGCAAACCGAGAGTTCCGACGGTGCTCGATTCGACCGATCGTGCCGGCTTGAGAGGCACCGAAGGTATTCGGCTCAACGACCACGGGCTGGCGTGAAGAATCACCCTCGTATGAACGATCCCGATCACCCGCCGACGCCGACGGAACACCAGCGGCTCGCAGACCTCGAGGCGACGCCTCACGCACAGGTGTTCGACGAACCGAAGACGGTCCGCCTCCGACTCGAGGCCGGCGAGGGCGTTCCGGCCCACCGCCACCCCGGCCGGGAAATCGTCTGTCACGTGCTCGAGGGACGGCTCACGATCGCGCTCGGCGACGACGAACGCGAGGTCGCCGCTGGCGAAGTCGTCAGATTCGACGGCGAGCAGGAAATCGCACCCGAGGCCCAGGTCGACTCGACGGCGTTGCTCGTTCTCGCTCCGCGAGCGGACTGATCAGTTCGTCGCGAGTTGCTCCTCGAGGGACTCCTCGTCGTCGACGTTCGGCAGGTCCTCGACGAACCGCTTGATGATCGCCTCCTCGGCCCGGTGGAGCGTCTCGCTGCAGGTCGACTTCGCGATGTCCAGTTGCCCGGCGAGTTCCGTCAGCGAACACCGTCGCGGCGTGTCGTAGTAGCCTTCCCGCACCGCGGCGACGACGACCTCGAGTTGGCGCTCCGAGAGCAACTGGCTCTCGTGGAGGCGCTCGCGGACGTGTTCGATCCGGTACTGGAGGCCGAAGTTCTCGAGTTGTTCGGCGAGTTGGGCGAGGCGGTCCCGCGAGCCGGTCACCTCGATCGTCGCCTCGCCGTCGACGATTTCGACGGGGAGTTCGATCGGCATCCCCGACTCCCGGGAGGAGAACAGCAACAGCGGCGCCGTGGTCTCGAAGTGGACGGTCACCTCGTTCTCGCTGTACTGCGCGAGCGAGAGCTCGGTGATCTGGGCGTGGTCGCGCATCTCCTCGACCACGTCCGCGACGTCGGGGCCGGTGATCCGGACCAGCGCGAACCCGGTCTCGGAGCCGGGAACGGCCGCGAGCACCCGGAAGGTGGCCGAGGGATACGCCGTCGACAGCTGTTGAATCCAGATCTGTTCCGGCATCGTGATAGTGAGTGTCGCCTGAGCCATACGAACGTGTTCCGTTCGAC
>CAYUFG010000243.1:0-1207 GCA_964443815.1 uncultured Halobacteriales archaeon
TCTCGTCCTGGCGGACCTCGATAAACCACTGTTCCTTCGAGAGGATCTCGATGGGCGTGTCACACCGCCAGCACTGGCCGACGTTCTGTTCAGTCGGCTCGGTATCGCTCAAATACCCCTCGGTCTCGAGGTCGTCCGCGATACGCTGTTTGGCTTCGTCGATGCGCAAGTCCGCGTACTCGCCGGCGAGGTCGTTCAGGTGGCCGTCCTCGGTGAAGACGGGACGAATATCGAGGTCGTACTCGGCCCACCACGTGACGTCCTGTTTGTCGCCGAAGGTACAGATCATGACCGCACCGGTCCCGAAGTCGGCGTCGACCTCGTCGTCAGCGATGAGTTCGACCTCCTGGCCGAACAGCGGCACCTCGAACGTGTCGCCGACGCGGTCCCCATACCGTTCGTCGTCGGGGTCGACCGCCATCGAGACACACGCCGCGAGCAGTTCTGGCCGGGTCGTCGCGATCTCGATGTCGTCGTTGCCGACCCCCGGGAACGTGACGTAGTAGAGCGTCCCCTCGACACCCTCCTCGGTCTCGACTTCGGCGTCGGCGATGGCCGTCTCACACCGGGGACACCAGTTTACCGGGTGTTCGTCCCGGTAGACGTAATCCGCGTCCGCCATCTCGACGAACGACTGCTGGGTCTTGCCCCAGTAGGACTCGTCCATCGTCCGGTACTCGGCCGACCAGTCGATGCCGAAACCGAGTTCTGTCATGGTCTCGCGCATCTCGTCGATCTGGTCGTGAGTGTGAGCGACGCACATCTCGCGGAACACGTCGCGGTCGACCTCGGACCGGTGGATTCCCTGCTCCTCCTCGACCTTGACCTCCGTCGGGAGGCCGTGGCAGTCCCAGCCCTGGGGGAAGAGCACGTCGTCACCGACGAGCCGGTGGAACCGCGCCGCGAAGTCGATGTAGGTCCACTGCAGAGCGTGACCGAGGTGGAGGTTGCCGGTGGGATAGGGCGGCGGCGTGTCGACGAGGTAGTCGGTCGAGCCGGTGTCCTCGTATGCGTAGACGTCGCTGTCCTGCCACTCGTCGCGCCACTTCGACTCGACGCTGTCCGGGTCGTAGGTGTCTGGGAGGTCGCTCATAGTGAATCACGTCGCGTGCGCGCTGGAGAACGTCCACGCCGGCGGGTGGGCAGTTTCGCAACCCCAAACCAAAAAAAAACACAACCCCCACCCAAAAATGTCGGTTGGCAATGT
>CAYUFG010000243.1:1217-2286 GCA_964443815.1 uncultured Halobacteriales archaeon
TGGTGTGTGGGTGGTCCCTCATAGTCAATCCCGTCGGGGGCGCGGTGGAGAACGTCCACGCCGGGGGTCCGCGTGGGCCGAACCGCCTACCGTACTACCGACGCACGCACGTCCATACTGGGAGGGTGGCCTGTGTCCGATAAAAGGCTTTCCTCATCCCGGATCTCAAGCATGGTGACCCGTGGCTGCAGGGCTTAACGTCGGCCGCCCGCGCCAAGGCTGCCGACAAGCATTAGTCCCGGGCTTCGCAATTGACGGACACCCAGATGTCACGGAGTCCGTCGCTCCCGGATCGTCCCCGGCTCGACCTCGATCCGGAGATGTCACCTGACGAGCGCCTGGCCGCACTCGAGGAACACTTCGAGACGGTCCTCAAGGTGAACGAACAGTTGGAGGCACAGTTGGAGTCGACCAAGGAGCGCCAGCAGGAGCTCATGGCGGAGGCCGACGCGCTCGAACGGGAAAACGAGACGCTGAAATCGTCGTCGCTGTACGTGGCGACGGCCGAGGAACTCACCGACGACGGCGTGGTCGTCAAACAGCACGGTAACAACCAAGAGGTGCTTACGGAGGTGTCCCCGAGCCTGCGAGACCGCCTCGACGCCGGCGACCGCGTTGCCATCAACGACTCCTTCTCCGTCCAGTCGATCCTCGACGCCGAGACGGATGCCCGGGCCCAGGCGATGGAAGTCGACGACGACCCGGACGTCACCTACGCGGACATCGGCGGCCTCGAGGACCAGATGCGTGAGGTCCGCGAGGCGGTCGAACAGCCGTTGCTTGACGCCGAGCAGTTCCGCGAAGTCGGCGTCGATCCCCCATCCGGTGTTCTCCTCCACGGCCCGCCCGGGACGGGCAAGACGATGCTCGCGAAGGCCGTCGCCCACGAGACCGACGCGACCTTCATCAAGATGGCCGGGTCGGAACTCGTCCAGAAGTTCATCGGCGAGGGCTCTCGGCTGGTGCGTGACCTGTTCGAGCTCGCCAGCGAGCGTGAACCCGCCGTGGTCTTCATCGACGAGATCGACGCCATCGCGTCGAAGCGCACGGAGTCGAAGACCTCTGGCGA
>CAYUFG010000244.1:0-2253 GCA_964443815.1 uncultured Halobacteriales archaeon
CAGAACCGCAACTGGCGGTACAGCCGTGGGTTATCGTGGAGGTGCTCGTAGTCGACCCACAGCAGTCCGCCTACCTCGGCAGGATCCGGATCGAGCGTCGTGTCCGTGAGCCTGGCCTTCAGAACGGCACAGACCTCGTGCTCGACGCCGATGTCGTGGTAGTGTCGCTTGTACTCGAAGCGATCTGTCACGCGGAGGTCCTCGTACTGCGCCGGCCGGAGGCCCAGTTCTTCTTCGAGCCGCTCGGCAGCGGCGTCGACCTGGGACTGACCATCAACGGGGTGAGACGCGACCGTGCCGTCCCAGTGGGTATCCCAGAGTCGCTTGTCCGGGCTGCGCTGGGCCAGCAGGATTCGCCCATCATCGTCGAATAGCAGCGTCGTGAACGCGCGGTGCCGGATCCCCTCGCCCATGTGGGCGTCGAGCCGGTTGACGACGCCCTCCCTGGTGTCGTCGGCGTCGACCGCGACCACGTCGAGGTCGGCGTTGGCGTGGTCGGTGGCGTCCTCGGACGTCATATGCGGTATGCGTGGACCCGGGTCAAACACTCTTCGATGCCTCTCGAACCTGGGAACGGCCCGGGCCCGGTTAGACTTCGGAAGGTGGCGATGGCGCCGACTGGCCGAGCCACTCGTCGAGGATGAGGCGAGTCTTCGTGGAGACGACCTCGTCGAGTTCGCGAACCCGGCTGATGAGGTCGTTCAACGCCCCGGTGTCCGCCGCGTCGACCACGAGCACGATGTCCTCGTCGCCGGAGACCTGCCAGACGAAGTCGACGGGCTCCCACTCCGCAAGCAGTTCGGTCAAGCCCCCGGTGTCGACGTTGACGTCGACGCCGATCTCGATCATGGCCTTGACGTTGCCCCGGCGAGTAGCGATCGTGAACCGCTCGATGACGCCGTCGGCGGCGAGCTGCTCGACGCGGTTCCTGACCGTACCCTCCGAGGTGCCCACCCGGTCGGCGATCTCCGTGTATGGCGTTCGGGCGTCCCGCCGGAGGATGGCGAGGATCTCGCGGTCGAGGTCGTCCATCGAGATGGGAGGGTTCGTGGGGTCAGTACTTCAAGTCTGCGAATTTCGTAATTCATCTTCGAAAGCAACGCTTTTCCTGCCCCAAATCGTACGGATCTCGTAATGACGGACGCCTACGTTGCCGTCGAAGGGGAGCGCGTCGTCGAGGGTCGCGCCCGTGCGCCGGGCCGCACCAGCGGCGAACTCGTCTTCACGACCGCGTACACCGGCTACGAGGAGAGCCTTACCGACCCAAGTTACGAGGAACAGGTCCTCACGTTCTCGTATCCCCTGATTGGCAACTACGGTGTCCGAGCGGAGCGGTTCGAGTCCGACCGGGTGCACCCCCGCGGCGTCCTCGCCCGGGAACTCACCGACGACGTCGCCGACTGGCTGGCCGATGAGGACGTCCCCGCGGTCGACCACCTCGACACCCGCGAAGTCGTCACTGAGATCCGCGACGAGGGCGCCATGAAGTGTGGGATCGCCGCCGGCCCGGACGCAACCCGCGAGGCCGCGCTCGAGGAACTCGCGAACTGCAAGCACATGTCCGAACATACCGACATCGGCTCACAGGTATCGGTCCGCGAGCCGACCCTCCATAACGCCGACGGCGACGGTCCCGATGTCGCGCTCGTCGACTGCGGAGCGAAGGGATCGATCGTCGACTCCCTGGTTGAGCGCGACGCCGTCGTCCACGTCCTCCCTTACGACGCGTCCGAAGCGGACGTGGAGGCGGTCGATCCGGACCTGCTGTTCATCTCGAACGGCCCTGGCGACCCGGAGACCTTCGAGGCGGCGGGGGAAATCGTCGACGAATACGTCGGTACCGTTCCGCTTGCGGGCATCTGTCTTGGCCAGCAGGTCGTCGCGAACGCGCTGGGCGGCCGGACCGAGAAGATGGAGTTCGGCCACCGGGGCGTCAACCAGCCGGTCATGGACCTGCGGACCGACCAGGTCGTCATGACGACCCAGAACCACGGCTACACGGTTGCCGACCCAGGTGACGACCTCGAGGTAACGCAGATCAACGTCAACGACGACACCCCCGAGGGCCTCGAGAACGACGACCTGGACATCATCACCCGTCAGTACCACCCTGAGGCACACCCAGGGCCGAACGACTCACTTGCCTTCTTCGACGACGTGCTCGCCCTGGCCGAGGAGTAGCCGCCGGTACCCGCGGGTGGGCGCCGTCTACCAGCTGTTTCGCCCTTGATCCCCATTCACTCGAGCGGACGA
>CAYUFG010000245.1:0-2245 GCA_964443815.1 uncultured Halobacteriales archaeon
GCTTCGACGACCGCGATCGGGTCCGCGCCGCGATGCGAGCCTCTCTCGTCGCCCGAACGGAGGACCTCCCGGTCTTCGAACGGCTCTTTCCCGAGTTCTGGGACCGACTGGACGCGAGCGCGGCCGCGATGGAGGCGACGAACCCTTACGACGACGTCCCGGGCGGCCTCGCTGTCCCGGACGTCGAGTCGGCGGACGCGACGGAGGAGACGCCGGCGTCGGCCGACGCCGGCGAGGACGGCGCACAGACCGTCGAACGGCGGATCGAGCCGGTAGCGGCGGAGAGCGATGGGGACGAGGGCGACGACGACACCTCAACGGCGTCGGTCTACAGCCCGTCGGGGCGGTCGGAACCGGTGTCCGTCGGCGTACCGATGCTGAGCGAGGTGGAAGACCTCGACCGGTCGATCCGCCACCTCACCGGGGCACTCGCACAGCTTCAGGGGCGGCGGTGGGGCCGGACGGGCGACGACCGAGTCGACGTCCGTCGGGCGCTCCGCGGGACCTTCGGCACCGGGGGGACGGTCGTCTCCGTGCCGACCCACGCCAAGCAGCGCTCCGCCGTCCGGGCGGTGCTCCTCGTGGACGTGAGCCAGTCGGTGCTGGACACGATCGACCGAGGGTTCCTCCTCCGGTTCCTCCGGCGGGTGTGTGACGAGTGGCGCGCCGTCCGGGTGTTCTTCTTCGACACCAGCGTGATGGAGGTCACCGACGCGCTCTCGGCCCCGACGCCGGAGGCTGCCTTGGAGGCCTTAGAGCGGGCCGAGGCCGCCTGGGGCGGCGGCACCCGCATCGGCCACGCGATCGAGACCGTTCGGCGGGACCACCCCGACGTCGTCGATCGGGACACCACGGCGATCGTGATCAGCGACGGCCTCGAGGTCGGCGAGATCGAGCGTCTGGAGTCAGGGATGTCCTGGCTCTCGGCCCGGTCCGCCGCGGTACTGTGGTGGAACCCCCTGGCGGCCTCGTCGGAGTACGAGCCGACCTGTCGTGGGATGGCCGCCGCGCTCCCGTACGTCGATGGCCTCTTCGCGTTCACTCGCCCCGCGGACATCGAGGAGATGGCCCGGCAGCTCTCGATGCGCGGGCCCGACGGGCCGATCGGCTACGAGTACGACTCGAGGGAGGCGCCGTAGCCCTGTCGACATCGGTTCCGGCGAGACCAGCAGACGGTAGCCCCACACACCAGGGGCCCTCGTGTGTCGACGGGCCCCCTCCACGGGCGAAAGTCATAGGGAACCCGCCCGCCTACGACCACGTATGACCGACGGGGACTGGAGCGTCCCGGAGACCGAGGTGTTGACCTCGATCCGGACACTGCTAGACGAGGACCGCGACGCCGTCGTCGCGACCGTGGTGGACGTCGAGGGGAGCGCGTACCGACGGCCGGGCGCGAAGATGCTCGTCGAGGAGGGCGGCGAGGGCCTCGGCCACATCACCGCGGGGTGTCTCGAGGACGAGGTGTTCGAGCTCACGGCCGAGGTCCTCGCCGCGGGCGAGCCGCGCATCGAGACGTACGACTTGATGGAGGACGACGACGACGTGTGGGGCCTGGGCGTCGGGTGTAACGGAATCATCGACATCCTGCTCGAACCGTTGGACGAGCGCTACCGGCCGGCGGTCGAGGCGTTCGAGGCCGGCGAGCGCGTCGGCCTGATCACCGTCCTCTCGGGGGACGCGCCGATGGGGTCGAAGGCCTACTACCGCGACGGTGCAGTCGAGGTCGAGTCCGACGAGTTCCCGGACTGGCTCGCCGAGGCCGTGTCGGGGCCCGCCGCGAGCCTCGTGGCTGACGGGGGCTCGGACTCGATCCGGATCGAGACCGACGAGGGCAGCGCCGAGGTGTTCGTCGACGGCATCGAGCCGACGCCGGACCTGCTCGTGTTCGGCAGCGGCCACGACGTCGCCCCGCTCGTCGAGCTCGCGAAGCTGAACGACTTCCGCGTGACCGTCGTGGGGTACCGCGGGGCGGCGGACCTGGAGGAGCGATTCCCCCATGCCGACGAGGTAGTGGCGACGACTCCCGCCCAGGCGAGCGACGTCATCGACGTCGATCCCTCGACCTATGCCGTGGTGATGACCCACAACTTCATCGACGACCGGCTAACCGTCGAGGCGCTCGTCGACGCCGAGGTACACTACGTCGGACTCATGGGCCCCCACGAGCGCTTCCAGGAGATGGTCGATGAGTTCGAGGCCGAGGGCCGGACGTTCAGCGCCGAGGAGCGGGAACGGATCTACA
>CAYUFG010000246.1:0-2210 GCA_964443815.1 uncultured Halobacteriales archaeon
CGACGTCCTCCCAGAGCTGCGTGAGCACCTTGTGGACCATCGGGCCGCGCCAGATCACGGGGTCGTCCTCGCCCACCAAGAAATCCATGCTCATGAGCTTCATCCCGTACTGCTCGGGCGGAATGATGACTTCGTCATCGGTGGCCTGCGGGGGCTCATCGGCGCCGACCATCCGTGGCACGTTCGGGCCGTACACGTCGGCGTCGAAGAGGCCGACCCTCGCGCCGAGATCCGCGAGACCGGCCGCGAGGTTGACGGCAATGGTCGACTTCCCGACACCGCCCTTCCCAGAGGCGACGGCAACGATGTTCTTGACCCCCGGTAGAACCTCGTCCTCGGGGTCGGTCTCCCGTTCGACCGAGGCGGAGAGCTCGACTTCGTAGTCGACGTCGGCGAGTGCGTCGCGAACCGCCGCCGCGATCCCGCTCTCCGTCGGCGAGTAGGGTGCCCCGAGCGCGAGATCGACGTGGATCGTGGCCGAAGCGTCGTCGACGGTGACCGAGTTGACCAGCGACAGTGAGACGAGGTCGTCGCCGAGGTCAGGGTCTTCGACGCCCGAGAGTCGCTTGAAAACCGCCTCCTCGTCCATGGGCGGGGTAGGCGACGTGGCAGCGAAAAGGCTTGTGAACCGGGGCGTGGCGGCGGTGCGCCGGCTATGGCGAATCTCGCCGGCTCCTCGCTGTAGAAAACACAGTTCCGAGGGTGTGTAATTCGTGTTATAACGATGGTCGGCAGACCGATCGACCACCCACGAAGATACCCGAAAACGTGGGGCGGCCGTATCCGCGAGGTACAGCAGGCGGATCGTGGAAACGTGACGCTTAAATGGCCGACCGGAGAAGCAGAGGTACGACTCGTGTAGGGGCTCAGGCCCCGAGTCCGCCTCGCGGGCGCGAGTATCCAGGCAAGCGGCGTGTCGTGGTAGCCAAGCCTGGCCCAAGGCGCAGGGTTGCTAACTCTGTGGCGTCAAGCCTCCGGGGTTCGAATCCCCGCCACGACGTGCACCAACAAGACCACACATGAGTGCAGAAGAACCCGACACCGCGGACGAGGAGGCCGAGGACGAGGACCTTCGGTACTTCGTCCGTATCGGCCAGACCGACCTCGACGGCACGAAGTCAGTCGAGCGGTCGCTGACCGAGATGAACGGCATCGGCCGACGAGCGGCGCGCATCATCGCCGACAAGGCTGGCGTGGACCGCCGGGCGACTTTCGGCGCGCTCGAGGAGGAGGAGATCGAGTCCGTCGTCTCCCTCGTAGAGGGCTTCGCCGAGGAAGTCCCCGACTGGATGGCGAACCACCGGAACGACTTCTTCGCCGGCGAGACCACCCATGAGGTCGGCAACGACCTCGAGCTGACGCGTCGCCAGGATATCAACCGAATGAAGATGATCAACTCCTACAAGGGCGTCCGCCACAAGCGCGGCCAGAAAGTCCGCGGCCAGCGGACCCGCTCGACCGGCCGCACTGAAGGAACCATTGGCGTCAACGTCGAGGCCATCAAGGAAGAGATGGACGAGGAAGCCGCCGCGGAGGACGAATAGATGGCACTCGGCTCGAATACCAAGTTCTACGAGACGCCAAACCATCCCTATCAGGGCGAGCGGATCGCCACGGAGTCAGGGTTGGTCGGAAAGTACGGCCTCAAGAACAAGGAGGAACTCTGGAAGGCACAGTCCGAGCTCCGTAACATCCGCCGGGAGGCCCGGAAGCTTCTGGGTCGAGCCCAGGGCGACGCTGCGGCCGCCGGGAAGGAGGCCGAGGAGTTCCTCGGTCGCCTCAAGCGGTTGGGCGTCCTCGGCGAACAGGACGAACTCGACGACGTCCTGTCGCTGTCCGTGACGGACCTGCTCGAGCGGCGCCTGCAGACGTTGGTCTACCGCAAGGGTTACGCCAACACGACGAAGCAGGCACGGCAGTTCATCTCACACGGCCACATCGTCGTCGACGGCGCCCGCGTCCAGCGGCCGTCGTACAAGGTGGCCGTCGACGTCGAGGACACCGTCGGCTTCGACGGCGCGTCGCCGCTGACGGACGAACTCCACCCCGAACGCGCGGAGGAACAATAACATGGCCGAGGATATCTGGGGCATCGCCCACGTGCACGCATCGTTCAACAACACCATCATCACTATCACGGATCAGACCGGCGCCGAGACACTGGCGAAGTCGTCTGGCGGGACCGTCGTGAAGCAGAACCGCGACGAGGC
>CAYUFG010000247.1:0-2188 GCA_964443815.1 uncultured Halobacteriales archaeon
GTAATGGCCGACGCCATTCACCTCCTCCACGTGGATGACGAGCCGGATTTCGCCGACATGGCGAGTGAGTTTCTCGAACGGGAAGACGCCCGATTCGATATCGAGACGGTGACGAGCGCGCGGGCAGGCCTCGAGTATCTGAACACCGCCGACGTCGACTGCGTCGTCTCCGACTACGATATGCCCGGGAAGTCCGGTATCGAATTCCTCGAGATCCTTCGGGAGGATCACCCCGATCTCCCCTTTATCCTCTTCACCGGCAAGGGCAGCGAGGAGATCGCCAGCGAGGCGATATCCGCGGGCGTGAGCGACTATCTCCAGAAACAGACCGGGACAGATCAGTACACCGTCCTGGCGAATCGGATCATCAACGCCGTCGAGGCCTACACCGCCGAACAGCAGCGCCGACAGTGGAAGCGGGCCGTGGAGACGGCGAACGAGGGCATCGCCATCCTCGACGACGACGGTCGATACGTCCAGATGAACGAGGCCTACGCGGAGACCTACGGGCTGACGCCCGACGAGCTGATCGGCAAGACGTCGCGGGCGGTGTATCCCGACGACGTGGCCGACTGGTTCGCCCAAGAGGTCCGGCCGGCGCTCCACGAGGAGGGCACGTGGGAGGGCCAGGCTGTCGCCACGCGGGCTGACGGCACGCGATTCGAGCAGACCCTCTCGCTGGCCGTCCTCGACGACGGCGGCCACGTCTGTGTGATGCAAGACGTCAGCGACGAGACCGTCCGCGAGCGCGATCTCCAGCGCTACGAGACAGTGATCGAGGCGCTCGGCGATCCGATCTACGCGATGGACACCGAGGGTCGGTACACCTACGTGAACGACGCGTTCGTCGAGGAGACCGGCTACACGAGAGACGAGATCCTCGGCGATCAGGCGGCGAAAGTCGTCTCGCCCGAGGACCTCGAACGGACACAAGACCTCATCAAGGAACTGTTGCGGGACGAGGAGCGCCGCTCCGGCCGCATCCGGATCGAGCGGATCGACGCCGAGGGGAACCGCAGACCCTACGAGAGCCGGTTGGCCCTCATCCACTCCGAGGACGGCGAGTTCCTCGGCGTCGCCGGGACGACCCGGGACATGTCCGAGTGGGTCGAGACGAGGGAGGAACTCGAGCGCCAGAACGAACGGTTGGACGCCTTCGCCGATCTGGTCTCACACGACCTGCGGAACCCGCTGACCGTCGCGACCGCGAGGCTCGAACTCGCCAGCGACACGTGTGAGAGTCCCCACTTGGCTGACGTCGAGAGTGCCCTCGACCGGATGGAGGCGCTGATCGACGACATGCTCACGCTGGCCAAGGAGGGCGCCGACGTGACTGCCGAGGACGTCGTCGAGCTCGCCACGGTCGTCGACGAGTGTTGGGCGACGGTCGAGACGGGGGAGGCCACGCTCCGGACTGACCTTGAGTCGTCGATACGCGCGGACCGCGGCCCCCTCAAGCAGGTGCTCGAGAACCTCATGCGAAACGCGGTGGAACACGGTGGCCCGGAGGTCGCCGTCGTCATCGGGGAGACGGCCGACGGATTTTACGTCGAGGACGACGGCCCCGGCATCCCCGAGGCAGACCGCGAGGCTGTCTTCGACGCGGGATTCAGCTCGAATTCCGACGGCACGGGATTCGGATTGAGTATCGCGAACGAGATCGCCGAGGCGCACGGCTGGGATATCCACCTGGCCGAGGGAACACGCGGCGGCGCCCGCTTCGAGATCTCCGGCGTGGAGTTCGCCGGTCAGCGGTGAGGAACGCGACCGCTGCCGACTGCTGCGAGGGCAAGGGCACCCACGAGAACGAGTCCATCGGACAGCATCTCGGGGATCGTACCGGTACGGCCGCCGACGAACCCGAGAAGGAGTATCAACCCAGCGGCCATCGCGGGAAGTGGATGAGCGATCACCGTTCGGACGAACGTGCGAGTACGCCAAAAGACCGACGTGGCACGTCGAACCAGCGTTTCGCCGATGGGGCGGTTTCCGTCCGGATTCGGCGCCCTGTGAAGGTTGTCGAGCTCTCCACGATGGAGTTCGATCAGCTTACCGGTGTTGAGTCGCCGACCGTCGACCGCCCCGACTCTGAGTAGCGTGACGCGGTCCTCGGACACACCCACAACTCGGTAGATACCGTCTGGAAGCTCGGTATCTTCGGCCCGATAATGCGCATAGAGTTCTGCGG
>CAYUFG010000248.1:0-2096 GCA_964443815.1 uncultured Halobacteriales archaeon
ATCACGAACGTCTACGCCCTCCGCGAGGCGCTCCGGCTGGTCGCCGAGGAAGGCATCGAGGCCCGCTGGGACCGCCACCGCGACATCGCGGGCGGACTGAAAGCGGGCGTCGAGGCCATGGGCCTGTCCTTGAACCCCGAGGAAGTCGCCTGGCTGCCCAGCCTCAACGCGGTACGACTCCCGGAGCAAGTCGACGACGGCGAGGTGATCAAGCACCTGCTCGAACACCAGGGAATCGAGGTGGCCAGCGGGCTGGGTGCGCTTGCCGGCGACGTGCTGCGGATCGGCTGCATGGGCCACAGCGCCCGCCCGCGAAACGTGCTCGATCTCGTCGCCGGTCTGGGCGACGCACTCGACGCGCAGGGAGCCAACGTGGACGCCGACGCCGGCCTCGGGGCGGCCCGGGCGGCGCTCTCCGAATAGTTCAACCGCAGTTCACAATCCTATTGGGTCGGGCCGAACTTGCCAACGATATGACCGTGCGCCATGCGGGGGGAGCCGTGTGACGCTGTTCGGCGTCGACCGGCAGGTCCTCGCCCTGGCGCTCGCACGGATGACGGAGTCAGTCGGCAACTCCTTTCTCATCGTCGTCCTCCCGTTGTTCATCGGCAGCGAGTACCTCTCCGGCGGAACCCTCGGCCTGAGTGAGGTCGCCCTCACGGGTATCGTCCTGGCGCTGTTCGGCCTCGTCAACAGCCCACTACAGCCGTTCACTGGACGGCTGTCCGATCGGACCGGCCGCCGCAAAATCTTCGTCCTAGCGGGCTTGGTCCTGATCGGCGTCGCCAGCTTCGCGTACTCGCTCGCGACGGCCTACTGGCACCTGATCGGCCTGCGCGTGCTTCAGGGTATCGCCGGCGCACTGATCATCCCGACGACGGTCGCGCTCGTGAACGACCTCGCGGCCGACACCAACCGTGGTGGGAACATGGGCACGTACAACACCTTCCGGCTGGTCGGCTTCGGTGTCGGCCCCATCGCCGCCGGGCTAGTGATCTCTGCGGGGCCCTACGTCGTCGATCTCGGCACCGTCGCGATTTCCTTCAACGGCTTCGACGCTGCCTTCTACATCGCAACACTGACCGCGACGCTGAGTTTCGCCCTCGTGTCGGTGTTCATCCACGACCCGGACGTGCCCCGGGCCGAGGCGGGTGAGTCTCTCGGCGGCATGGCCGTGTTCGACCGCTCCGGTCGGGGCGTCCTCGACCCGGTGTTCACACTCGGCGTCGCGAGTTTCTTCATGGCGTTCGGGATCGCGCTGTTCGCGACGCTCGGGGAAATCGTCAACGTTCGACTGAATCAAGGTGCAACCTGGTTCGGTCTCCAGTTCGCCGCGTTCGTCATCGCCCAAATATTCCTCCAAGCACCCATCGGGCGGGCGACGGACTTCTGGGGGCGCAAGCGGTTCATCGTCGTCGGGATGGCGTTGCTCGTGCCGACGACGGTCCTCCAAGGTGTCGTGATGGACTCCGCAGCGATGTTCCTCGTACGATTCGCCCAGGGCATCGCCGGCGCGATGGTCTTCGCACCCGCCCTCGCACTCGCTGGAGACCTCGCCCCGGACGGCCGGTCCGGCGGAACGCTATCGGTCCTGACGATGGCCTTCGGCTTCGGCGTCGCCGCGGGACCGCTCTCGTCCGGTTTCCTCGTGTCCTACGGGTTCGTCGTGCCGTTCGCCGTCGGCGCGGCGCTCGCGTTCCTGGGGCTGGTACTCGTGTGGACCCAAGTCGAGGAGACCGTCACCGAACGGCGTTCGATCGCCGAGGCGATCGGTGCCGGTGGCGATTAGCGGGACAGTTGGACGGCAACCCACCAGAGGAGTGCCCCACAGATTATCGCCCCGGCCAGCACCCCGTACCACAGGAGGTGGGTCGGACTGCCGGGAGCCACCCACAGCTCGATCGCGAGCATCCCCGTCGCGTAGGCGATAGCGGTCCCAAGCGTGATCGGCAGCAGGCCGAACCCCGCCGACCGTGTGAACCACGCCCCCGCCCCGACGGCAACCGCCACGACAAACGCCAGGGTCGGCGTCTCGCCCACGACAGCGACGACCTCCTCCCAGTAGACCCCCGTCGGCGGCCACAAGATGAGGAGGA
>CAYUFG010000249.1:0-2081 GCA_964443815.1 uncultured Halobacteriales archaeon
CCCGCTCGAAACTCTGGGCGTGCAATTTTTACCGCCTGGCAGTAACATTACGTAAATGGACTCCGCCGAACTCCTCGACCTCTTGGGGAACGCGAACCGTCGGCGGATCCTCCGGCTGCTCGCGACGCGGCCCTGCTACGTGACGGAGATCGGGGACTACCTCGGGGTCAGCCCGAAGGCAGTGATCGACCACCTCGAGAAGCTCGAGACGGCCGGCCTTGTCGAGAGCCGCGTCGACGACGGCCGGCGGAAATACTTCAACATCGCGCGGAATCTCCGCCTGGAGGTGAGCGTCTCCCCCTACGAATTCGGGACCAAGAGCGCCTATGCGGCCGGCCGGGGGCTCGACATCACGACCTGTCGGTACCTCTCGATCACAGTCGAACCGGATCAGGGGACGGATCTCTCGGAGCTCGCGACGGCGCTGCACGAACTGGAGGAACTCGAGAACGAGCTGTCGCTCGCCCAGCGGTGGGCCCAGGGACGCATCGGCCACGTTCGCGAGGAGATTGCCGACGCCGTCGATGACGTGGATCCCCGGCTGGCGACACCGATCCTGCGCGCGCTGGTGGAGGGTCCGGTGGAGACGTCGGCGCTCGCGAACGACATCGACGCGCCCGAGCCGGTGGTGACCGAAACTCTGGAGCGGCTTCGCGAACGCGGCACCGTCGAACGAACCGACGACGGAAGCTGGACGCTCTCCGACTAGGTGGATTGAAGACGAGCCGGCCAGTAAGCCGCCCCATGGATCCAGGTGACCGGGTGCGTGTCGATCGCGGGGGAGAGGTTCTCGAGGGTATTGCACTCCCCTCCTCGACGCCCGAGCACCTCGTCGTGAAGCTCGAGAGCGGCTATAACGTCGGCGTGGACCGCGAGCACGCGAGTATCGACGTGCTCGAATCGGAGGTCTATGCCGTCGACGAGGCCGCCGAGACGGATCGCTCGACGGTCGAGTTCGACCCAGACCTGCCGACAGTCGCGCTCATCTCGACCGGCGGGACGATCGCCTCCACCGTCGACTACCGCACCGGCGCCGTCACCGCGCGGTTCGACGCGGAGGACGTGCTTCGGGCGGTGCCGGACCTCGCCGGCCGCGCCAACTACCGAGGTCGCGTCGTGGCGAACATCCTCTCCGAGAACATGACGCCCGCAGTCTGGCAGGACCTCGCGGCCGCCATCCACGATGAGATCGAGGCGGGTGCGGACGGCGTCGTTGTCATGCACGGAACGGACACCATGCAGTTCTCGGCCAGCGCGATGGCGTTCATGCTCGAGACGCCCGTCCCGATCGTCTTCACGGGCAGCCAGCGCTCGGCCGACCGGCCCTCCTCGGACAACGTCATGAACGCCGTCTGTGCGGTCGAGGCGGCGAAATCCGACTGTGCGGAGGTGCTCGTGTGTATGCATGCCGGGTCGTCGGACGACCGCTGTGCACTCCACCGGGGGACACGCGTCCGAAAGAACCACACCTCACGACGTGACGCGTTCGAGACAGTGGGGGGCTCTCCACTCGGCGAGGTCGACTACGAGACCGAGGCAATCGATTGGCACCGTGACCCGGGGGCGCGCCCAACCGGCGACAGACAAGAGGAGACGCTCGCGTTGCACGACGACATCGAGCCGGACGTCGCCCTATTGAAGTTCACCCCGGGGGCTGACCCCGACAGGCTGCGCGCGCTCGCAGACCGGGCGGGCGTGGTGATCGAGGGCACCGGCCTTGGCCACGTCAATACCGACTGGATCGACGCCGTCGACGATGTAACGGACGGAGGTACGCCCGTCGTGATGACGAGTCAGTGTCTCGACGGCCGAGTCTGCGACCGGGTCTACGACACCGGTCGCGACCTCCTCGACGCCGGCGTCATCGAGGGCGAGGACATGTTGCCCGGGACGGCGAAAGTCAAACTAATGTGGGTCCTCGCCAACGCCGAATCGGTCGCTGACGCGGTTCGCCAACCGATCGCAGGCGAGATCACCGAGCGGTCGGTTCCCTGGACTTGACGTCCTCCCACGGCTGACGTCCGTGGGATTCCTCCGTGGGCAATCCAGCCAGTCGATTACCCCGGCTGTGAACTCGCGGG
>CAYUFG010000250.1:0-2071 GCA_964443815.1 uncultured Halobacteriales archaeon
TCGAGAACCGGGCCGTACCGAGGCCGATCGCCGCCTCGTATGCTCGGGACTGATACGTACTGAGCCCGATATCTTCTAAGACGTCCACCAGCGATTCGTCGACCATTGACTGTCTGGACCTCGGGCCGACCTGGCAAATAAGTATCGGATTTCACCACTGTTCGGGGTGTAAACATTTCGCTGCTCGTCCTCGGTCAGTCATCCGACGCGTTCAGGGGATGTTCGAGTGACAGCAATCCCTCGATAGCCTTCGTGTCTATGCTGTCGGGAACAGTTTCGAGTCGTGCGTAGCGGCCGTTCCCAGGCCGGACGTCACAGATCGCCCGAACGAGGCCGAACGGCGCGCTCGCCGCCCAAGCCTGCGGACGGCACGCGGCCGGGTAGGGGGCCGGGTCGATCCTATCGTCGAACCCTGCGAACAGTTCCGGGACCGACGGGTCGTCAAAGCGTTCGAACGCGCCGACGAGGCCCGCTGTGACTCTCTCCGCCGAGCCTGTGTACCCGTAATCGTCCAGCCCGAGCACGATCATCGCGTTGTCGTGAGGCCACACGCTGCCCGTGTGGTACGAGACGGGACTGTACCCGGCGTTTCGTTCGCTCATGGTACGGACGCCCCACCCGGAGAACATGTCCTCGGCGAGTAACCGATCAGCGACGTGGGCCGCGGGGGCGTCGTCGACGATCCCGGACCAGAGACCGTGGCCCACGTTCGACGTGACAGAGTCGACCTGGTCGCCAGACTCGGTGAGGGCCGCCGCGAAAAACGACTCGTCTGCCATCCAGAACTGGTCGTGGAACGCGTCACCGAGTCGGTCGGCGCGGGTCCGGAACGTCGACGCGCGCTCCCCATCCCCCTGGAACTGGCGAACGAGCTCGCCGGCGCGTCGGAGCGCATCGTAGGCGTAGCCTTGAACCTCGGTGCTCGCGAGCGGTGGTTCCGCCAGCTCGCCATCGGCGTACTGGACGCTCTCGGGCGTGTCCCGCCACGCCTTATGGGGGAGCCCCGCGCGACCACCGTAGTAGAGGAACGGGTCGTCCCCGTAGGCGTCGATGGCGGATTCCAGCCACGTTACTGCCGCCTCGAAGCTCTCCCAGAGGTCGCGAACGAGCCGATCGTCACCCGTCCAGCGGTACGTCTCGTGGAGGAGAACGATCCAGAGTGGCGTCGCGTCGACGCTGCCATAATACGAGGCGTGGGGGATCTGTCCGGTGCGGGCCGGTTCACCGTGTCGGATCTCGTGGAGGATCTTCCCCGGTTCCTCCTCACGGTAATCGTCCACCGTCTCGCCCTGGTGAGCCGCCAAGTAGCGGAGCGTCGCGCGGGCGAACTCGGAGACGAAGGGAAGCATCAGGTAGGAGGTCAGCAGCGTGTCGCGTCCGAACACCGTCGCGAACCACGGCACTCCTGCCACTGGGATGGGACCGTCCGATGTCACGGTGGACAACGCCTGGAGATCGTTAAAGGAGTGAACGGCCGTCTCGGCGAGTCGATCCGAACCCGGTGAGATCGACGAGGGGTCGTACGGTGTATCTGTAGATTCCCTAGCGTCCGCAAACGTCTCAGGGCCGACTTCGACAGGGGCGGTTACCCCCGGCCGGACAGCGAGATACACTGTCGTCGATTCTTGTGGATCGAGGGTGAGTGAGTAGGACGCTCGTCCGGGTTCGAGCACTCCCGACGAGCCAGCGGTGCCGACGGCGGAGAACAGTTCGACGGTCTCCCCTCCAACGTCCTCGAATTCGTACCGGTAAACGACTGTTCGGCCGTCGACGCGGACGTCGACCTCCCGATCTCGCGGCGGTATCAGTTCGCGAGCCTCGAAGAGGTCCGTGAAGTCAACGTCGAAGCCGATCTCGAATCGGGTCTCGCGTCTGGATCCCGAGTAGTTCGTGACGACGAACCGTTCGTCCAATCCCGTTCCCTCTCGAACGACTTCGTCCCGGAGGAGAACGAAGTCAGACGGGCGCTGATCACCCGTCTCGGCGAGCCGATTGATCGACGAGGACGAGGTCACGTAGCGCCACGAGCGGTGGCTCCGGGAGTGGCGCTGATGGTGTAACGGCACGAGGT
>CAYUFG010000251.1:0-2048 GCA_964443815.1 uncultured Halobacteriales archaeon
ACGCGCGATACCGTCTGCCGTTGTCGTCCTCGCGGAGTGTGATATCGTGCACGCCCGGGTAGATTTCGGTTGGCATGGATCCCGCCAGACACGCCAGCGATATATCCGTTGGTGCCGCGGTGGCGCTCACGCCGTGCCGAGCCGACTCGCGATCAGCCCGATGACCCCAGCGACGAGGAAGAGGCAGCCGATGGCGGCGAAGGCGACGGACGCCGTCGACAGGTCGATAGTGAGACCGAGAATCACCGGCGCGACGAGGGAGCCTCCGGAGGCGAGCGTGAACACGAAGCCGAAGCTTTGGCCCGTGGAGTCCGCCGGCGCATGAGCGCTGACGAGCCGGTCCCGCGAAGCAAACACGAGACCGTAGCCGACGCCGGCGAGGGCGAACAGGCCGAGGAATGTCCAGGGAGTGATCGGGATCAGGCCGGTGACAAGCACGAGCAACGCGACGGCCAAACCGCCGGCGGAACAGAGGATGACGAGGCCGGGATCGTACCGGTCGGCGAGGACACCGCCGAGAAGAATACAGACGGCGGTGATCGCGAACAGGACGGTCAGGGCGGTGTTGCCTGTCGCCTCCGAAAGAGCGAAGCTGTCGATGGCGAGAATCGGGGTAAAGGCCTGGATACCCTTGCCGGCCATCGAGAAGAGGACGAAGAAGCCCGCCATGACGAGCAGGCCGGGCCGCTCAAGAACCGCCCGAACCGGGGCCCGATCGCGGTCCCGACCGTGACCCGCATCGATGCTGTCGCGGTAGACTGGACGGAGCGTAAGGGCGGCGAGGCCAGCGTAGGCGATCCCCGCGACTCCGACGGCAAACAGCGCCGGGCGCCAGCCGTACGTAGTTCCGAGCGTCCCGACCACGAGCGGGGCGGCCGCAAACCCCGCGTAGCCGCCGAAGGTGTGGATACTGAAGTGTCGGCCCACCCGATCGGTGGGGCTGACAGTCTCGATCAGAGGATAGTCCGCGGGGTGGAAAGCCGACTGACCCACACCCGACAGCGTCGCGAACCCGACAAGGACGAGATACGACGGCGCCACCCCGGCGAGCGCGACGCCGAGCGAGGTCAGTGCGACACCGGCGACGAACACCCGCTTGGCACCGACTCGGTCGACGAGGCCGCCGACGAAGACCTGGAGCAGCATCCCGAGCGAAAAGACCGCCACGAGCACGCCGAGTTCGACGTTGCTGAGGCCAAGTTCGACCCGCAACAGCGGGAACAGCGGCGGGAAGACGAGGAGGTAGAAGTGCGAGAGGAAGTGGCCGCCGGTCACCAGACCGACGGTCGTTCCGGTCGTTCCCGGCCGCGAAACCATGCTGTGAGAGCACTCCCAGGCATCCCCCAAAAGAGGTTCCGATCGGGCCGCCGCGGGTGGACCGACGACCGGGAGTCTCTACCTGATGTCGTCCAGCGAGAGGGCAGTCCCGGTGTCGGCGGTCACCCACTCGGAGACGGTCCGCTCGCCGCGCGGGTAGAAGATGGTGACGGATGTCGGATCCTCTGTGTCGTCGAAGAGGCACTCGAGTTCGAACTCCGGCCGGTCGTCCAGCGGCGATTCAACCCGCAGGCCACCGGCGTCCTCGACACTCATGGCGACGGGCGACTCCCGCAAGCCCGGCACGCTCCGTCGCTGGACGAATCGATGGGGACCACGGTGCCACACAGCGGACATCGCGCATGACGGCGGGTGTACTCGGTATGAGGTTCGATTCCGTTTCGTCCATAATCTCGGTTCATACCTACTGATATCGTTGGTCAATAAAAATATCTTTGGATGTACATCCATATATACCTAATATTGTTACGTCTTCGTGGTACCGTTTGATGGGTCCCCCCTCCGCCTTGCCCACGGACGGAAATCGCCGGACGCAAAGTCTCATCTCCCCGCGCGCCCGCGAACGAAAAGAGGAATCTTGAAAAGCGACCCGCGTGGAGACCCCATAAGATGGCATTGTCCGAGACGATAGCGTTCGGGCTGTTCGCCCTGATCACGCTCGGCAGCAGCCTCGGCGTCGTCCTCGTGCGCGACGTCTGGCACGCGGCCCT
>CAYUFG010000252.1:0-2013 GCA_964443815.1 uncultured Halobacteriales archaeon
CACTACCAGTCTAGCGGGTCGGCCTCGGCCCAACGATCCTCGAACGCGTCCTCGACGCCGGCGGCGAAATTCCGGTCGGAGAGGTCGATCATCGCGAACGTCTCCCCGCCACCGAGGGGGTGTGGCACTTCGATGCACACCTCCGATCGGTCGATCAATTCGAAGGTGCCGGTGACGTCCTGGCTGATTCGACATTCGAACCCCTCCCGGTCCCCGAGTCGGTTCCGATGGAGGTCCTTGACGTCCGGCGGAAAGGCCGCCGCGAGGTCCGCGTCCAACAGAACGGCGACCGCGACACCGCGGTTGAGCGCCGCGTCCATGGCATCGATCACCCTCCGGCTCGATTCGCTGTCCACGGACTGGGAGGGCGTGGATGCCACCACTCGAATGCGACGGTCGGCGGCCGTGAGCCGCTCCACGAGGAGGTCTTCCGCGTCTTCGGGACCCAGTGCGACCGTCCAGAACGGTTCCTCGCCGGTGTCGCCGCTCTCTAGCTGGCCGGAGAGTTCCGCGGCGACTGCCTCGTACTGCTCTGCCTTCTCATCGAGTTCCTGTTTTCTGGCTGATACTAGCCGCTCCAGGGCGGTGTCCGTCTCCACGGCGACGAACTTCTTCGGCCGGCTCGTGGCTTGGGTCCGGACGAGATCGTGGGTCTCTAGACTGTTCAGAACGTCGTATATCCGTCCCATCGGGACGTCCGAGGACCGCGATAGTTCCTTGGCCGTCGTCGGCCCGGTCTCGAGCAGGCTCCGAAAGGCGCGAGACTCGTACTCCGAGAGACCGAGATCGCGGAGGCTCGACATCGCCAGTCAGTCGGATGGCCGGTTATAAAAACGCGGTGGCCACTTACTCGTCGGTCAGGAGGGATGCGAGTGACTCTGGATCCGAGGCTCGGCCCCGAGTTTCGCCGTCGATGACCAAGCGGACCGACCCAGAGTCAGTCCCGTCGTCGTCCGGCACGACGACCGCCTCGTGGTCCGCGAGCCGGAGCGCCGCGCGGTGAAGGTCCGTCCCCGCCGGCGTGCCCACGCGGACCGCCGTCGGGGCCTGTATCCGGGCGGCCTGGGTCGCGTAGGCGGCTACCTCGACGCCCATTCGATCGGCCGCAGCTGCGAAGGCAGCAAGTGTCTCCCTCGCTGTCGAGACGTAGGTCGCCTCGCCGGTGAGGAGGCCCACGTCGAGCATTGCGCCGGCCAGTTCCACGTTTGTGTCGAGGGGGTACAGTGCCCGGTCGAGCAGTCCTTCACCGGTCGCGGTGGGTCCATCGGCGAAGGCACCAGAATCCTCGTCGCGGAGGGTTTCGATGGTTCTATCGGCGACCGTCGTGGCGGGGCCGGGTTCGCCGAGAACCGACCACGATGTCGCCAGACTCCGAAGCACGCGAGCCTGGTCGACGAGGAGGGCCGACGGCCCCTCGCCGTAGTGACTGACGCGGCCACTCGCGACGAGCTGGTCTAGCACGTGATCACGGGCCCGTCGGGCGTAGCGGGTGGCACGCTCGTCGTCGGTGTAGGCAGCATATCGAAGCAGGGCGTCGACGGCGAGGCCGTTGCGGTCGGCGAACACCGTTCCGTCCACAGCCGGGGGCTCGCTGTCCGCTCGTTGGCTTGGATCGAGTCTGAAGTATGCCTCGTCCCCTCCCTGGCTGGCGGCGAACGCGTCGCCGGTCCACAGCGTCGAGGTCAGATAGGTGACGCCCTGCTCGGCGGCCTCGCGGTACGACTCGTCGCCGGTGTAGCGGTACGCGTGGGCGAACGCCCGCACGAGCGCGGCAGTCTCGTCACAGAGCTTCTCTCGGCACGCGTTCCGCCAGTTGCGGTTCCGGGCGTAACGGAAGAAGCCGCCGTCGTAGGTATCGAGCAGGTGGGTGTGAACGGCCTCGAGGGTCCGAAGCGCCTGGTCGCGGGCCCTGACGAGAGCGAACTCGACGGTCGCCGGCATGGGAAACTTGACGTCCGAGCCCCAGCCGCCGAACTCGTCGTCGTAGGCCGCGAGCAACTGCTCGACCATGTG
>CAYUFG010000253.1:0-1983 GCA_964443815.1 uncultured Halobacteriales archaeon
ACGATGTTGCTCCAGCACTTCTTCTCCGAGAAGGACGACGAGATCACCGGCTTCCTCACAGCCCTGAAGGACGCCGACGCCACCATCCTGCTGATCTCGGAAATGACCGACCCGACGTCCTACGCCGACGAACACTACCTCGCCCACGGCGTCGTCTTCTTCCACAACTTCCTCGACGGTTCGGAGATGACCCGCGGGGTCCAGGTCGTAAAGCTTCGCGGCACCGGTATCGACTGTGATATCCGCGAAATCGAGTTCTCGGACGCGGGGATGCGGGTCTACCCGGACCGGACCGTCGAGATACCGGCATGACCCGATACGATGACGCCTTCGGCCCGTGGACGGCGCTGGACATCGAAAGCGCAACCGAGCGGGCTTACGCGCTCGGCGTCCAGGCCGCCGTTGGCGAGGTTAACCACGAGGAGCTCGAGGCGATCCGCACCGAAATGGGCTCAGCGTACGCCCGCAGCGTCGTGGACTTAGCGTTCGACGAGGGGCAGACGGAGGCTCTTGCGGCCGGCGTCGATGACGCTGGCGCCGTCTGGGAGGACCTGGTACTCGACGAGACAGGGATGCTCGATGACACCGAGGGCAGTAACGGGAGCCGGCCGACGCCGGCGGCGCTTGAGCGTGCCGAACTACTCGACCGGTTCGATCCGGACTCGCGGGAGGCGCTCGAACTGCCGCGATTCCTACAACGATAGCGGCTCGGGACCGAGCTCGCCCATCGCTGTCGGGTCGCGGTCGCTGTAGGCCTTCCGTCCGATGGCGCCCTCGCCGAGGGCGCTGTAGGTAGCCTGTCGGGCCTCCTCGGCCGAGTCGACGGTCTCGTCTGGCAGCCGCGAGAGGACATCACGGAGGGTTTCCGAACCGTTGGGCAACTCGACCACGACGTCGCCATGGGCATCGGCGAGATCGGCAGTCGTCGCGGGGTAGCTCTGGGCGGCGAATCGCTCCTCCAACGCTGATGTCAGTCGCATAGTCGACCGGGGGGTGTGAAGAACCATAAACCTTCACTATCGATAATCCTAGATTGGTTAAACAACATTATCACATTTAAGGACCGCAAGGCCGAAGCCCGGCCCGCGTCTGACGTCGCCATGGCCGCCGCCGACCTCCACGTCCACACTACAAACTCCGACGGGACGCTCTCGCTCGCGGGGGTCCGCCGGGCGGCGCGGGCGGCCGGTCTACGGGCCGTCGCCGTGACCGACCACGATCGACTCCACCCCGGTCTGGAGGCGCCGGTGATCGATAGTGAGGGGCTGACGGTTGTCCACGGTATCGAACTCCGGGTCGACGCCGGCGATCAGCGACTCGACCTGCTCGGGTACGGCGCCACGCGAACGGACGCGCTCGTCGCCGAGCTCGACCGACTCCAGTCTGACCGCGTCGAGCGTGGCCGCGCCATCGTCGACAACGTCGAGTCGGCGCTCGGAATCGATCTTGACGTCGACGTGGGACCGGGCTTCGGCCGCCCCGACGTCGCCCGTGCCGTCGCAGCCCACCCCGACACCGACTACGACATCCAGGGTGTCTTTGACGACCTCATCGCTGACGGCGCGCCGGCGTACGTCCCGCGGGACGTCCCATCGTTCGAGCGCGGGCGCGAGCTCCTCTCGAGCGCTTGCGCCATTGTTGGTCTCGCGCACCCGCTGCGGTACGTTGACCCGGCGGCCGCGCTTGAACGCGTCGGGACTCTCGACGCCGTGGAGGTTTGGTATCCATACGATGGCGACCCCGATCTGGGCCCGATCCGAAGCGCGGCAGATAGCCACGACCTGCTGGTCACCGGTGGTAGTGACGCCCATGACGACGGCCTGGGCCGCGCCGGCCTCGGACCGGCCGAGTGGCGGCGCGTGCGCGACCGCCTGTCGGACTGACCCGGTGCCTTCAACCCTGTGGGGCCCGTCCCACCAGTATGCAGTGTCACTTCTGTGACCGCGACGCGGACGTCGGCGTCGAACACGGGGGCGTGACGGT
>CAYUFG010000254.1:0-1941 GCA_964443815.1 uncultured Halobacteriales archaeon
TGGGATTCCCCTCGCTCGGGGGTCGATCGCAGCGTTCGACCGCCGACGGGGGCAACTTCCCGACCTCGCTGGTCGGTCCCGGTTTGTGTGCTCCACGTCGGGGCGATGAGCGCATGGTGACGCCGGTCCGTCCGGACCGCCCCGCTTGTGGCACACGGGCCGTGCCATCGGCCTGACTCGGATCCGCTCCGAGCCTCACCCGGGCAGGGTTGCGTTTTGGTGATGGAGACCCCAATCCAACTCCAATTTTCCCGAGTGAGTTGTGATCTTTTTGTGGCCCGAACGACCTAAATTTTGCGGCTGCATGGCTCTGCCTACCGCGTTTACCCACGACTGAAGTCGTCGGCTTCCGCTTTGGATGTGTCACGATCGAACAGCGCGTAGTAACAGACTGCGAGCATCGTCCTGCCGTCTCGGAGTTCGCCGTCGCGGGTCGCCTCGAGCAGCTCGGCGAACGGCGCCGTGTCGATCCGGATCGACTCGTTGTAGTCCAGCGACTGGTCTGCCGTGGGTTCACAGCCCCGCGCGACGAAGTAGTGGAACACCGAGTCGGCGAAGCCGTTCGCGGGCTCGACGGTCGTCAGCGGTTCGAGGTCGGCGGCCTCGTGGCCCGTCTCCTCGGCGAGTTCGCGGTGGGCGGCAGCCGCCGGATCCTCGCCGCCCTCGAGGTTCCCGGCCGGCAAGCCGCGGTTGACGCGGCCGACTGCCTGGCGCCACTCCTCGATGACGACGACGTTGCCGTCGGTGTCGAACGGGAGGATCACGACGCTGTCGTCCTCGCTGAGGTAGTCGAACTCGGTCACGGTGCCGTCGGGGAGGCGGACGTCGTCGGTGACGACGTCGAAGCCCTCGCAGCTGTAGCTGGTCCGGGTGTCGAGGGTCTTCCAGGCGAGATCGTCCATGGGACTCACAGGTGTCGGCGATGCAAAAACACCGGCTACTCGTCGGGGGTCTCGACCCGTCCGGGAACCGTGATCGAGACGACGGTCCCACCGTCGTCGGGTGTCTTCCAGGTCACCTCGCCGCCGACCGCGTCGACGCCCCACCTGACGAGCCAGAGGCCGATCCCCGAACCGTGTTCGAGGGCGGTCTCCTCGCGGGACGTGAGCACCGACAGTTCGTGGTCGGGAATGCCGGGCCCGTCGTCGCGGACCTCGATCCTGACCGCATCCGGGCCAGCCGGTTCCGCGGTGACGACGACGCGTCCCTCCTCGCCGCCGTGATCCAGCGCGTTCTCGACGGCGTTCGCGACCGCGAGCTCGAGCCGTGCCGGCGTCGTCTCGAGTCGCAGCGGCCCGTCGACTGTGAGCGATACTCGATCCTCGTCTGCCACCAGGTCCGTCAGGAACTCCTCGACGTCGACCACGGCATTCTCACCGGTGCCTTCGAGGGCAGTCGCGGCGTCGCGGGCCTTCTCCCCGAGCGACTGCAGGCCGGCGGACTGTCTGGTGATAGTCTCGGCGTATCCCGCTAGTGTGGGGTCGTCGACGCCCGATTCGAGCAGGTCGGCGTTCATCGAGACCACGGTGAGGTCGTTCCGGAGGTTGTGCCTGAGCACGCGGTTCAGGACGGCCAGGCGCTGTTCGCGTCGGCGCTCCTCTGTCACGTCCCGGACATCGACGGTGTAGCCGACGAGGGTATCAGTCGCGTCCTCGAGGGGATGTGCCGACACCTGGAGGGTGCGTGTGTCACCGTGCCGCCGGATCGTGAGTTCGTAGCTCTCACCGCTGAAATCCACTTCATCCCCGAGCAGGGTTTCGAGCGGGTCCCCCATGACCGTCCGCTTCTCGACGCCGAACAGCGCCTCCGCGGCGTCGTTGCAGTTGACGATTCGGCCGGTCGGGTCGGTGACGAAGACCGGTGCGCCGAGTTCGTCGATGCCGCTACGCTCGGCCGTCCGCCGCGTCGCGGGGTTGAACTCGAACATGCCCTCGCTGAACA
>CAYUFG010000255.1:0-1897 GCA_964443815.1 uncultured Halobacteriales archaeon
CGGAGCCCCAACACCTCCTCCTCGAAGACATCAACGTCTACGACGAGACCGTCGGTCACCAGCACATCGACTTCGTCTTCTATGGGGCGGTATCGAGCCGGTCGCTCAACCCCGCACCGGGCGAAGCCCCCATCGAGGCCTGGCGGTGGTTCGACGACTCGGAACTCGCCACACTGACCGACCAGCTCGAGCCGGACGTCATCGAGATCGGCCGCCGGGCGATCGAACGCGTCGATGGTGCGCAGTGAGGACAGATTGGTTCAGAACAGGTCACGGAGTCGGTCCCGGACGCGCCGCTTCGCCCCGCCCGCTGCCTGCCGAAAGCTGATGCGCCACGGGGTCCGGCTCCCGAGCACCTCGGTGCGACCGGCCCGGATCGCCTCGACGATCGCCGCCGCCGTCGGCTCCTCGACGTCGATCTGCGTGACGGCTTGGCCCACCATTTCCGCGATGTGGGCGTCGCTTCCCGCGGTCATGGGCAGCCCACGGGCCTCGGCGAACTCGCGGGCGCGCCGGTTCCCGCGGCCGGTGAGCAGCCGCGAGTTGTATACCTCAAGCGCGTCGGCCGAGGAGAGTTCGTCCTCGGTCACGTTCGGGCCGACGCCGCTTCGTGACTTCTGGAACGGGTGTGGGACGACGGCGATTCCGTCGAGCGCGTGGATTCGATCGATGGTCTCGACGAATGGCTCGCCGTCCGGGATGATCTCGCGGACGCCGAGCGCCAAGACGTGGCCGGCCCTCGAGGTCACCTCGAGACCCGGAATCCCGACGAGTCCGTACTCAGGAGCTAGGTCGACCGCCTCCAGGCTGGCATCGATCTCGTCGTGGTCCGTCACGGCCAGCGCGTCGAGCCCCACCGCCGCCGCCTGCTCTACGAGTCGTTCCACGGGATCGCGGCCGTCGTACGACAGCGAGGAGTGACAGTGGAGCTCCGCGGTCAGCACGCGGGGGGCTTTGATGCGCCCCCCGAAAAACACCCCGGTCCGTTCGCAGCAGGCAGGTGGTCGACGGTCCGTGGAGGCACCACTCACAGCGGATCCTGCCGCCGCGACACCCCGCGACATGAAAAGCGATATTGTCTCCGCTTTCCCACCTCCACCTGCATGAGTCTCGCCGGGGACGACCGCCGACTGATCGTCGACGAACTCGGACGTGACCCGACGCCGGCCGAGGCGGCCCTCTTCGAGAACCTCTGGAGCGAGCACTGCGCGTACCGCTCGTCCCGGCCGCTCCTCGGCGCATTCGACTCGGCTGGTGACGCGGTGGTCCTCGGCCCTGGCGACGACGCGGGCGTCGTCCGACTGGACGACGAGACGTACCTGGCGCTGGGGATCGAGAGTCACAACCACCCCTCGTACGTGGATCCCTACGACGGCGCGGCCACGGGCGTCGGTGGAATCGTGCGCGACGTCATCTCCATGGGTGCCTACCCGATCGCGCTCGCCGACTCCCTCTACTTCGGCCCGTTCGACCGCGAGCACTCCCGGTACCTCTTCGACGGGGTCGTCGAGGGCATCGCCGACTACGGGAACGCGATCGGCGTGCCGACGATGGCCGGAAGCGTCGACTTCCACGAGGACTACGTCGGCAATCCACTGGTGAACGTCGGCTGCGTTGGCCTCGTCCCGGCCGACCGGCTGGTCACGGCGGAGGCCCGGGGGCCCGGCAACGCGCTCGTCCTCGTCGGCAACGCCACCGGTCGGGACGGCCTCGGCGGGGCCTCCTTCGCCAGCGAGGACCTCGCGGAGGACGCCGAGACGGAGGACCGGCCGGCCGTCCAGGTCGGCGACCCGTACACGGAGAAACTCCTCCTCGAGGCCAACGAGCAGCTATTGGACGAAGACCTCATCGTCGCCGCCCGTGACCTCGGCGCGGCCGGGCTCGGTGGCGCCTCGAG
>CAYUFG010000256.1:0-1886 GCA_964443815.1 uncultured Halobacteriales archaeon
TGTTGGGGCTGATCGCGTTCGTCCCGATCCTCGACATCGCGAAGCTCGCGAGCGCGTTCAAAATCCTCGTGTTCGCCCTCGTGAACGCCGCACTCGTCGCCTTCCGCAAGGCCGACCTCGACGACTACGAGCCGGCCTTCACGTCGCCCTTCTATCCCTGGACGCAACTGTTCGGCATCGGGGCGAGTGCGCTGCTCCTCACACAGATGGGACTCGTGCCCGTGGTCGGTGCTGTCGGACTCATCCTCCTCGGCCTCGTGTGGTACGTCCTCTTCGCTCGCTCTCGGATCGACCGCGAAGGGGCAGCAGCAGACGTCGTCCGCCGCTCGCTCGGCCGTGACGTCGTCTCGCGCACACAGGCGGAACTCGACACGACGAGCGGCTACAAGGTCCTCGTGGGCATCCCAGCGGACGCGGGTCCGGCCAGAGAACGACGCCTGTTGGTCGCCGCGACGGCCGCGGCAGCCGGTCACAACGGCAGCGTCTACGTCGTTCAGTTCGAGGAAGTCCCCGACCAGGTGCCCCTCGACCACGCGTCCTCCGTGCGTCTCGACATCGACGAGGACTTCGAGGCGCAGACGGCCGACCTGGCAGCGGAGTTCGACGTGGACATCGTCGCGGCCGAGGTCGTCTCTCACGACGCCAAACACGCCATCGTCAACCACGCCAGACGCGAGAACTCCGATCTGCTGTTGCTCGAGCGCGAGTCGTCACTGCTCGAGTCCTCGCTGCCGGCTAGTGAACTCGACTGGGTGGTGAGGCATGCTCCCTGCGACGTGCTCCTCCTGGACGGCGACGGCGAGGAGGCAATCACGGACGTGGCGGTGCTCGCGAACCGAGGTACCTACGATCCGGAGAAGGTCCGCCTCGCCGACGACGTGGCCGCGGCGAGCGGCGGGACCGTCCACTTGCTGTACGATGCGGCTGATTCCTCGACGCCGGGCCGCAGACGGACCATCGAGGACTACCTCGACGAACTCGCAGCGTCGTGTCGAAGCCCCGTCGAGACGACGGTTACCGGTGGAGCCGTATCCGAGGAGTCCATCGACGCCATCCTGAACAGGATGGATCTGATCGTCGTCGGTCCGCAACAAAGCCCGTGGCGCCGGCGCCTCCTCGGTTGGTCGAGCGAACCACTCGCTGGCCATCGCGATTCCCACGTGATCGAGATGCACGTGCGGAACGGCGAGAAACCCGGATTCGTCCGCCGACTCGCAGAGCGCGTCTTCTTCTGAAACGGCTGCTCCGGAGGAGAATTTTTTGTGGACTCACGGCTAGCGTCCGCACATGGCTGGCAGCGAGACTGCCATCCAGGACGTGTTCGTGTCGAGCGTGATGAGTCAGAGAGTCGAGTCGGTCCCGCCAACCCTCCCCGCGACGGCAGCGGCGCAACGACTCTTCGACTCGGATATCGGGTCGTTACTCGTCGACGCGGAGTCGGGCCCACCTGCCGGTATCGTCACCGAGACGGACTTCGTCGAACTCGTGGCAAACGAACGGGATCCGGCGACCACCGTGGCGGAGTGCATGAGTTCGCCGGTGGTGACCACCTCACCGTCGGCCAAACTCGAAGCAGCCGCCGAGAAAATGGCCGACGAAAACGTGAAGAAGCTCCCTGTGGTCCAGGACGGACCGGACGAAATCGTCGGTATCATCACGACCACGGACATCGCGAAGTATCTGCCAGTCCACGAGTTTCATCCCGAAGATTGAGCCGCCCGACGGTTCGGCGGGTGTCGACGAGTGCCACAGCTGAGCCGGATGGGAAAGACAATTGCCTGGTGAGCATCCACGGAACGTATGCGCATCGCCCTGCCCAACAAGGGCCGCCTCCACGAGCCGGCCGTCGACCTGCTGGAGCGGGCGGGGCTCCACCTGATCGACGG
>CAYUFG010000257.1:0-1847 GCA_964443815.1 uncultured Halobacteriales archaeon
TCGTATTACGGCCCGAACGACCTAAATTTTGCGGCTGCATGGCTCTGCCTACCGCGTTTACCCACGACTGAAGTCGTCGGCTTCCGCTTTGCATGTGTCACCGTGTAGAGTCCGCCGAGGAACGACTCTCGCTCTCCGAGTGCGAGGGCGGTGTCGGCGACGAGGGGTTCGATCGACCGAGTCGTATCGGAGAACAGGACCCGCGCCAGCGGATTGACAGCGCGGCGGAGTAGCGAGGGACTTGTCCCTTCTGGCACGAATTTGTCGTAGATCGATACCCGGCCATCCGGATCGAGGACCCGCTCCGCCTCCGCCACCACGGCTACCGGATCGGGGACGACGGAGAGGACAAGGTGGAGCGTCACCGCGTCGAAAGCGTCCGCCGGAAGGTCCAGTGACTGAGCGTCGCCCACGCGTGCGTCGACGTCCATCCCAAGCGAGTCCGCGCGTGCCTCTATCTTCTTCACCATCGCCGGCGTCAGATCGACGGCCGTAACCGAGACGTCCGGCGGCAGATACGCCAGATCCGCACCGGTGCCGGCTCCGAGCAGGAGGACGCGGTCATCGGCCTCAATATCGAGTCGCTCGATCGCCCGCTTCCGGCCTCGGTTCAGCGGTCTGGCGACGACGTCGTAGATCGGTGCGTAGAGGCGATACCGAGTGCGATTCCAACGGTTCGACTGTTCCATCATCGGATGACCCTCCAATTGGTAGGCGACTTTGTGGCTGTTGAGACTCTCTCGAGTAACGCGGAACGGGCGTTCACTTGGGCTCACCTCCGGCGGATGGACTCGCAATATCCTGACTCGGCTGTTCTCCCGCCGGCCCCGGTGGGGAGTGCGTGCCGAACTCGGGATGGGTCTCGGCCATCCACAGCTGGACGACGGCCCCGGAGAGAACCATCAGTGCGGCGGTCAGGTAGAACGCCGCCTCGAGGCTCACGATCTCCATCGTCAGACCGATGACGATGGCACCGACGCCGTAGCCGGCGTCCCGCCACATCCGGTAGACGCCCATCCCGGTTGCCCGCCAGGAGGGGTGGGCCGCGTCACCGGGGACGGTCATCAAGTTCGGGTACAACAGTGCCATCCCGAGACCGGAAACTGCCGCCAGGACCAGCCAGAGCACGGCGCCCTCGACCAGTACCATCCCGAGAACGCCGAGGCCAGCGAGATACATGCCCGCCACGACGGGTGGCTTGCGCCCGATTCGGTCGGCGAGCTCGCCGGTACCGATCTGAAGGAAATACATGCCGCTGTGGACGCCGACAATAAGCCCGATGGCGGCCGTACCCAGGCCCTCGGTCGCGAGATACAGTGGCACGGCAATCCAAAACAACGTGTCGACGAAGTTCTCGACGTGGCCGGCCTGTGCAGCTGCGAACAGCGTGCGATCGCCGTAGGTGGCCCGCTTGAGAACGTCGACGAAGGCCAAATCGGCATCGTGGTGGTTGGCGTCGCCTTCGGCGCGGGCGTACTGGACGGTCTCCCTCACGAGGAAGACCGAGAGCAGAAACGCCAACACGACGACTGCGGCCATGAAAAGGAACGGCTCGGGCCGGAGCGAAGTCCGCGCGGCGATGACGCCGGTGAGCCAGGCACCGACCGCAACGCCGGAGTAGCCGAAGGACTCGTCGATGCCGACGGCGAGCCCTCGTTGGCTGGCGCCGGCGAGGTCGATCTTCGCGTTGACGGCCATGCTCCACGTGAGGCCCTGATTGACGCCCAGCAACACGTTCCCGAGCACGATCCACTCCCAGCTGGGCGCGAAGATGAGCAAGACCGGGAGGGGCAGCGCCGTCGCCCAGCCGAGAATCAGTACCGGCCGGCGGCCGTAGGTCTCGCCCC
>CAYUFG010000258.1:0-1838 GCA_964443815.1 uncultured Halobacteriales archaeon
GACCGTCTGGAGGCCGGTGGAAGCGATGGGGCATCGTGAACCGGTACGAGAGATCTGAGCCACCGAGTCGCATGCCCTCACCGGCGAGCCGACGGTGGCCGAGGTGACCCGCCACACGGCAACCGACGAGTGCACCTTTCTGCTCCCCACTGTACCGTACGGGACTACTGACGGCTCTGTCGACGCCCGGTCTGCCTGCTACACCGAGATCAGCGGCCGGTAACCATCGGGGACTGAGTCAGGTGAGCGTCGAGCCCCCGACCGGCGTCGGTGGACCTACATGTCTAAGCCGGGACTGTCGGCCATGGCCCTCGAGTTCGAGTGTGGCGACCCGGAGTGTGTGTTCGAGATCCGGTCCGACGACGCTGACGAGATTGTCGAGTTCGTCGCCCGACACGCCGCGGACACTCACGACCGAACGGTCGACGAGGCTCGGGTCCGTGAGCGGATCCGCGAGCGCTAGAACAGCGGGTCGCCCCGAGTCTCACGCCCCCAACCGAGGACGACGATTCCGCCGACGACGAAAGCGACCGCGAGCGGGGCGAGCGCGATCAGGTAGCCCGCGGGGACGAGCGCGCCCGCGAGGATTGGCCCGATGACCGCGGCAATCTTGCCGACGCCGCCCGCGAAGCCCATGCCGGTCGCCCGCGACGACGTCGGGAACAGTTCCGGCGTGTAGGCGTAGATAGCGCCCCACGCGCCGAGCGTGAAGAAACTTGCCGCGAGCAGGCCGACGAGGAAGGGCCAGAAGCCCGACAATCCGACGCCGAACAGCGCGACGTTCGGCATCGTCGCAGCGAAGACGAAGGTGAACAAGCCCGACAGCAGCAGGTAGCTGCCGAGCGTCACCCGTCGTCCGACCCGTTCGACGAGGTAGGCGGCGCTGAGGTAGCCCGGGATCTGGACGACACCGATGAGGACGAAGTAGAAATAGATGTTACCGACGACGCCGGCCGCGCCCACCGTCGAGGGCAGCCAGATGAAGACACCGTAGTACCCGAAGTTCAGCGCGAACCACGCAAGGGCGATCATGACAGTCTGCGTGCGGATGTCCACCTCGAAGAGTCGCGAAATCGACGGCGTCGGCGAGGTCTCGACGTCGTCCGCGTCGATCGGCTCGACGGGCGTGTCGTTGGTCTCCGCGATGGCGCGGATCCGCTCGTTGGCCTCGTCGATCTTCCCGCGCATGGCCAGGTAGTAGGGTGTCTCCTCGAGTCTCGATCGGATGACGAAGACGAGGAGGGCGGGGAAGGCGGCACTGAGGAAGAGGATCCGCCAGCCCGCGACCGAGCCCACATACGGGAGGTCGATCATTCCGGCCGGGCCGGCGAGGGCAGAGAGCGTTACCCATGCGAGGAGCACGGCGAGGATGTTGCCGATGGGCCAGAACGCGTCGAGGTAGACGAGGTACCGGCCGCGGCGGTTCGTGGGCAGATGCTCGGAGAGGTAGGAGGTGTCGACGGCCAGCGCACCGCCGAGGCCGACGCCTGTTAGAAACCGCAGGCCGAAGCCGGAGTAAAAGCCGACCGCCAGCGCCGTTAGGCCGGCGAAGACGGAGTACGAGAGGACGGTCCACTGGAAGGCGGCCAGTCGGCCGTATCGGTCGGCGTACCAGCCCCAGACCCAGTTGCCGAAGATCATGCCCATGAGGCTCGCACTGCCCAGCAGGCCCGCCGACAACCCGGAGAGACTCCAGGCGTCGATCAACACCGGCAGTGTGAAGCTGATAATGATGACCTCCATCCCGTCAAAAGCCCACGCGGCCCCGCAGATGGCCAGCAGCCGGTGGTGGAAGCGGCCGACGGGAATCTGGTCGACGAGGCGTGACACCGACACGG
>CAYUFG010000259.1:0-1835 GCA_964443815.1 uncultured Halobacteriales archaeon
GGGAGGTTAATATTCTTGGGAGCGAGGTGAGGTTTCGTAGGGGCCACGCGAGGAGGTGCGCCACAGTCCGGCGATTTTGTCCGTTGGTTCGACGCAAATCACAAGGTTCTTACTCGTGAATGGCTAACGGGCGATTGCACCCATTTGGGTGCCACCCCCACCCCCCACCCCCACACTCTTTCCATCCTTTCCACCCGTCGCCCCGAGCGACGGCGTCTCGAACCGTCCGGTCCTCACTCGTAGACGAGAATCGTCGCTGTCTCGCCCTCGAGGACAACGACCTCTTTGCCGGACTCAGCACGGTGTTCCTCGTGAATTTCGACAGCGTCGCCGGGGATCACCGCAACCTCCCCGCCCACGTCGACCTCGATCTCCCCCTCGAGTTCCTTCTGCTCGGCCACCGCCGAGGGATCCATCGACTCGAGCGCGCCGATCACGGCGCCCGCCCGGTCGCGGAACTCCGGGCCGATCGTCGCGTGATCCGGCTCGACGTCGACCGGGACGAGTTCGACTGACGGCACACCCTCGCGGACGTGGACCGGGCCGCTGACGGCTTCGCTGAGGTCGTACGTGTCGACCGGCGCTTCGGGGACGTCTTCGGGATACACCTCGACCTTTTCGAGTTCGGCGTTGAGCGCCATGCCTTCGTCGGACTTCCAGCCGCGGATCTCCGAGGCGACGTCGGCGATGAGCGCCCCAGTCTCCTCGTGGGCCTCGTCGATCATGTCGAGCTCTGGCCACGCTGCCCCGTGGACGCTGCCCGCCGTCCCAGGCAGGGCGTCCCAGGCCTCCTCGGTCAGGTAAGGGGCGAAGGGTGAGAGCATCCGCAGGGAGGCCGAGAGCGCAGTGAACAGTGCCTGTCTGGCCGCGTCACGCTCGCCCGGGCGGCCCTCGTACAGCCGGCCTTTGATCAACTCGAGGTAGTCGTCAGCGAGGTCGTGCCAGACAAACTCCCGGAGTTCGCGCAACGCGCTGTCGAAGCGGTACTCGGCCATGTCCTCGCGGACGGTCTCGGCTACACGCGTACACCGCGAGAGGATCCACCGGTCGACGTCGCGGTAGGCCGGATCCGACAGCGGCTCCCGCTCGTGGTCGAGGTGCGTCGCCGCAAAACGGGTGATGTTCCACACCTTCGTCTGGAAGCGCGCCGCCGATGTCGCCTCCTTTGGCTGGTACTGGACGTCGCTACCGGGCTGGCCGCCGAGTGCGAGCGCCTGTCGTAGGGCGTCAGCGCCGTATTCGTCGACTACGTCCTCCGGGTTCACGACGTTCCCGCGGGATTTGGACATCTTGTTGCCGTCAGGTCCGAACATCATGCCGTTGATGAGGATGTCGTCCCACGGTTGCTCGTCGGTGAGTGCCGCGGTTCGGAGGACCGTGTAGAATGCCCACGTCCGGATGATGTCGTGACCTTGGGGCCGAAGTGCCGTCGGCTCGAACTCGTCGAGGTCGATCTCGTCGGGCCAGCCCCGGACGTGGAGGGGCGTGATCGACGAGTCCATCCAGGTGTCCATGACGTCAGTCTCGCCGCGCCAGTCCGTGGCCCCGCACTCGGGGCAGGCGCCGATTGCGGGTGCCACGTCCGTGGGATCGACCGGCGTCTCGTCCGCGCTCGCGATATGCCAGTGGCCGCACTCCTCGCACTCCCAGGCGGGGATCGGCGTCGCGAAGACGCGCTGGCGGGAGATCACCCAGTCCCAGTCCATCCCCTCGGTCCACTCCTCCAGCCTGGCGTACATGTGGTCGGGAATCCAGTCGACTTCCCTGGCTGTCTCTAAGATCTCGTCCTGGCGGACCTCGATAAACCACTGTTCCTTCGAGAGGATCTCGATGGG
>CAYUFG010000260.1:0-1783 GCA_964443815.1 uncultured Halobacteriales archaeon
CGGCAAGGAGATCCTCTTCCTGCCGACGGCGCCGAACATCACCACCGGCTTCGTGATCGAGGTCGATCCGGACCGATTTGAGGAGGTCGACGAGAGCGTCGAGGACGCGCTGACGCGGATCCTCAGCGCGGGTTTCGGCGAGACCACGGATCAGTCCATCGTCGCAGAACTCGCCGGCGAGGGTGACGACGACCGCGAGTGAGCCTGCGCGATCGAAGGGCTTAGGAGGTGTCCGTGACCAGACTTCGTACGCGGGCGTCGTGCATCTCAAAACTGAGATGCTTCCCAAATCCGGTATCCTTATGGCCGACGGGTTGTTAGCCCTGGCCATGGCAGAGGCGACGGGGCAGTCGCTCGATGCGGACGCCCTCGCGACGCTGAAACATCTCGCGCTCGTGGGCGCCGTCAACGGCGAGGCGAAGCTCTCGTGTGCCGGACTCGCCGAGCGGCTGGATACGTCCACGCAGACGGCCTCGCGACGTCTCCAGGAACTCGAGGCCGACGATGCGATCGATCGGGATATCGTCAGCGACGGGCAGTGGATCGCTATCACCGAGGCCGGCGAGCGCCGTCTCCGGAGCGAGTACGACGCCTACCGGCGGATCTTCGAGAGCGAGGCCGGCGTGGAACTCGTGGGGACGGTCACGAGCGGCATGGGCGAGGGTCGCCACTACATCACCCTACCGGGCTACATGGCCCAGTTCCAGGAGAAGTTGGGCTACGAACCGTACGCCGGGACGCTCAACCTCGACCTCACCGAGGCGAGCGTCCGGGACCGGGCGCGGCTCTCGGGGGCTGACCCGATCGTGATCGACGGGTGGGAGGACGAGGAGCGAACGTACGGCCCGGCTTACTGCTACCCGGCGACGCTCGAGAGCGCCGACGGGACACGGTACGAGACCGCTCACGTCATCACGCCCGAGCGCACCCACCACGGCGAGGACCAGCTCGAGATCATCGCCCCCGACCGACTCCGGGACGAACTCGGGCTCGACGACGGCGACGAGGTGATCTCGCGTGTCTCGGAGTAGTGCCGACGCCGCCGAGACGAGCGAGCCGGTCGCCGAGGCACTTTCCGCCTTTCGGCGCGGAAGTCCGGTGTGCATCCACGACGCGGCCGACCGCGAGGGTGAGACCGACCTAGTTTACCCGGCCGGCGCCGTCACGCCCGACGCCGTCGCTCGGATGCGCAACGACGCCGGCGGCCTCGTCTGCGTCGCGCTGTCGGACGCCATCGCCGAGGCACTGTCGCTGCCCTTCCTCCAAGACGCCGTCGATCACCCGGTCGCCGCGGCCCACGACCTCGGCTACGACGATCGGTCGTCGTTCTCCCTGACGGTCAATCACCGCGACACCTACACCGGGATCACCGACGAGGACCGCTCGCTGACGATCCGGTCGCTCGCAGACCTCGCCGGCGACCCCGACCCGGACGAGTTCGCGGCCAGGTTTCGCTCGCCGGGGCACGTCCATCTGCTGCGTGCGGCCCCCGGGCTACTCACCGACCGGGAGGGCCACACGGAACTCGGCATCGCCCTCGCGGAGGCCGCGGGCCTCCCACCCGCCGTCGTCGTCTGTGAGATGCTCGACGACGAAACCGGGCGGGCGCTGCCACCCGCCGCTGCGCGAGCGTATGCGAAGCGGGCCGAGGTCCCGTACGTCGAGGGGTCGAGCCTGGTCGAACGGCTCGGCTGAGCGCCGGAAACGAGGAACGAGCGGCCTCTCGCCGCACGGAAACTGTTAAGAAGAGTTTGGACAAAGCAGGGGTAACCAATGGCTTTCG
>CAYUFG010000261.1:0-1693 GCA_964443815.1 uncultured Halobacteriales archaeon
GCTTCGACGACCGCGATCGGGTCCGCGCCGCGATGCGAGCCTCTCTCGTCGCCCGGACGGAGGACCTCCCGGTCTTCGAACGGCTCTTCCCCGAGTTCTGGGACCGACTGGACGCGAGCGGGGCCGCGATGGAGGCGACGAACCCCTACGACGACGTCCCGGGCGGCCTCGCGGTCCCGGACGTCGAGTCGGCCGACGCGACAGAGGAGATGCCGGCGTCGGCCGACGACGGCGAGGACGGCGCGCAGACCGTCGAACGGCGGATCGAGCCGGTGGCGGCGGAGAGCGAGGGGGACCGAGGTGACGACGACACCTCGACGGCGTCGGTCTACAGCCCGTCGGGACGGTCGGAACCGGTGTCCGTCGGCGTACCGATGCTGGGCGAGGCGGAAGACCTCGACCGGTCGATCCGCCTCCTCACCGGAGCACTCGCGCAACTACAAGGGCGGCGGTGGGGCCGGACGGGTGACGACCGGGTCGACGTCCGTCGGGCGCTCCGCGGGACCTTCGGCACCGGGGGGACGGTCGTCTCCGTGCCGACCCACGCCAAGCAGCGCTCCGCCGTCCGGGCGGTGCTCCTCGTGGACGTGAGCCAGTCGGTGCTGGACACGATCGACCGAGGGTTCCTCCTCCGGTTCCTCCGGCGGGTGTGTGACGAGTGGCGCGCCGTCCGGGTGTTCTTCTTCGACACCAGCGTGATGGAGGTCACCGACGCGCTCTCGGCCCCGACGCCGGAGGCTGCCTTGGAGGCCTTAGAGCGGGCCGAGGCCGCCTGGGGCGGCGGCACCCGCATCGGCCACGCGATCGAGACCGTTCGGCGGGACCACCCCGACGTCGTCGATCGGGACACCACGGCGATCGTGATCAGCGACGGCCTCGAGGTCGGCGAGATCGAGCGTCTGGAGTCAGGGATGTCCTGGCTCTCGGCCCGGTCCGCCGCGGTACTGTGGTGGAACCCCCTGGCGGCCTCGTCGGAGTACGAGCCGACCTGTCGTGGGATGGCCGCCGCGCTCCCGTACGTCGATGGCCTCTTCGCGTTCACTCGCCCCGCGGACATCGAGGAGATGGCCCGGCAGCTCTCGATGCGCGGGCCCGACGGGCCGATCGGCTACGAGTACGACTCGAGGGAGGCGCCGTAGCCCTGTCGACATCGGTTCCGGCGAGACCAGCAGACGGTAGCCCCACACACCAGGGGCCCTCGTGTGTCGACGGGCCCCCTCCACGGGCGAAAGTCATAGGGAACCCGCCCGCCTACGACCACGTATGACCGACGGGGACTGGAGCGTCCCGGAGACCGAGGTGTTGACCTCGATCCGGACACTGCTAGACGAGGACCGCGACGCCGTCGTCGCGACCGTGGTGGACGTCGAGGGGAGCGCGTACCGACGGCCGGGCGCGAAGATGCTCGTCGAGGAGGGCGGCGAGGGCCTCGGCCACATCACCGCGGGGTGTCTCGAGGACGAGGTGTTCGAGCTCACGGCCGAGGTCCTCGCCGCGGGCGAGCCGCGCATCGAGACGTACGACCTGATGGAGGACGACGACGACGTGTGGGGCCTGGGCGTCGGGTGTAACGGGATCATCGACATCCTCCTCGAACCGTTGGACGAGCGCTACCGGCCGGCGGTCGAGGCGTTCGAAGCCGGCGAGCGCGTCGGCCTGATCACCGTCCTCTCGGGGGACGCGCCGATGGGGT
>CAYUFG010000262.1:0-1590 GCA_964443815.1 uncultured Halobacteriales archaeon
CCCATGTCGCGCGCCACCGGAATGGCGGTATGATCGGCGAGGTCGCCGCGTCGCTTCGCGAAGAGGCCTCGGAGGCCGACGAGCGACGCGTGCTCGTCCTCGCCGGAACGGACGACGGGCCGGTGACTGCCGCGATGGAGGCACTCGACGGAGCGGAGATCGGCGCCGACGAAACGGCAGTCGTCGGGCCAGCAGACGGGATTCCCGGCGAGCACCGCTCGCTCCGGGACGCCGGCGACCTCCTCGGGCAGACGCGAACGGCCGTCGTCCTGGACTGTCGGGAGACGTTCCGGCCGAACGCACTCGGGCGAGTCGTCGGTGCGGTGGACGGCGGTGGACTCCTGATCTTGCTCACGCCACCGCTCGATTCCTGGAGCGACCGACCTGACGGCTTCGACGAGTGGCTTGCGGTCCCACCGTTCACTGAAGCCGATGTGACCGGACGGGTCCGCGAGCGACTCGTCGAACTCACCCACGTCCATCCCGGCATCGCCATCGTCGACGTGGACGAGGAGGTCGTCGACCGCGACGGCCTCACGGATCCGGCCCCTCGCTGTCGGGTCGCCTCTCCAGCGATCCCATCGGAGACGCGGTTCCCCGTCGAAGCGTACGAGGCCTGTCTCACTGTGGATCAGATCGAGGCCGTATCCGCCTTCGAGGGTATCGCGAACGAGGGTGGCACAGTGGTCGTCGAAGCTGACCGCGGCCGGGGTAAATCGAGCGCCGCCGGACTCGCCGCAGCGGCCCTCGCACACGAGGGAAAGAACGTCATCGTCACGGCACCCCGATATCGTGGAGCGAGAGAGGGCCTCGTCCGTGCTGGGGCCCTGCTCTCCGACCTCGACTCCCTCGTCAGTTCCGACAGTGACGACGACCCGCACCGACTCGAAACCAAGCATGGATCGATCCGGTTCGAACGTCCCGAATCCGCATCGGCTGCCGCCGACTCGGCAGACCTCGTGATCGTCGACGAAGCAGCGGGACTCCCGGTTCGCACGCTCTCTGCGTTCCTCGACGCCCCAGCGGTGGCGTTCGTCACGACGGTCCACGGCTACGAAGGCGCCGGGCGGGGCTTCTCTGTCCGGTTCCGGGACCGCCTCGAGGCAAGCGACCACGCCGTCACCGACGTGACGATGACCGCTCCGATTCGTTACTCGGACACCGACCCAATCGAGCCGTGGGCGTTCCGGACGCTATTACTGGATGCCAGCCCGGCCGTCGAACCACTGGTCGAGGACGCCACGCCAGCGACGGCGACCTACGAGCGACTGGAGCCCGAGGACCTCCTCGCCGACGAGCACCTGCTCCGGGAGACCTTCGGCCTGCTCGTACTCGCCCACTACCGGACCGAGCCGGACGACCTCGCTCGCCTGCTCGACGCACCCAACGTCTCCGCCCGGGCACTACTCCACGACGGCCACGTCGCCAGCGTCGCCCTGTTGGCTCGCGAGGGAGGGCTGCCGGCGGATCTCCGCGCAGAGATGTACGAGGGCGGGCGCGTCCGCGGGAACATGATCCCCGACGTGTTGACGACCCAGTTGCGAGACGAGGACGCGGGGATGCCCGTCGGCCAGCGGGTCCTGCGCATCG
>CAYUFG010000263.1:0-1566 GCA_964443815.1 uncultured Halobacteriales archaeon
CCGTAGACGGCGACCGGAATCTCGCCGCCGGTGAGCCGTTCGCGCTGGCGCTCCGGCGACTCGCTCGAGCCGTAGAGGCCGCCGTTGGGGACGGAATCACCGCTCATCAGGCTTCCACCTCCCGTTTTCGATTCTCGTCGTCGATCAGCGCACCGATCGTCTGCACCGTCTCGAGGGCCTCGATGCCGTCCTCGGCGGTGACGACCGGCTCCGACCCGGTGCGAGCGGCCTCGACGAACGCCTCGAGTTCGTGGCGCAGCGGCTCCCCGTTGTCGACGCGGGGCCGTTCGACGACGCTCTCGTGGCGGTACCGGTTCTGGCCGTCGTCCGTGAGGTACTCCGGATAGGAGTCGCGGTGGATCAGCACGGACTGCTCGAGGTAGTCGACCTCGACGAGACACTCCCGGGCCGTGACGGTCAGCTTCCGGACCTTCTTCTGGGTGACCCGGCTCGCGGTCAGCGACGCGACGACGTCGTCGTACTCCATCGTCGCCGTCGCGTACTGGCCGTTCTCGGTGCCCATCGCGGTCACGGTGTCGGGCTGGGCGTCGAGCATCGAGCCGACGATGTCGATGTCGTGGACCATCAGGTCCGAGACGACGTCGCCCGTCGATCGGTCGATCGGCGGGCCCAGCCGTTCGGCCTCGACGCTGATGACGTCCAGGTCGTCGATCAGGTCGGTGACCGTTCGCACGGCCGGGTTGAACCGCTCGATGTGGCCGACCTGCAAGACGAGATCGTTCGCCCGCGCTCGCTCTGCCATCGCCCGCCCCTGCTCGACCGTCTCGGCGATCGGCTTCTCGACGAGGACGTGGACGCCCGCCTCGAGGCAGTCCGTTACCACGTCCTCGTGTACCGACGTCGGCACGGCGACGGTGACGACGTCGCACCGATCGAGGAGCCGATCGAACTCGACGCGTTCGGTGCCGTACTCGTCCGCGACTCGCCGTGCGACCGCCTCGTCGCGGTCGCTGATGCCCGCGAGCTCGACGTCTGGTAATTCACTGTACACGCGCGCGTGGTTCTCGCCCATGGAACCGACGCCGATGACGCCGGCCCGGATCCGTTGTGTCTGGGTCATGTGGAGTTGAAGTGGTCCCGAACTGCTTCGACGACGGTTCGTCGGTCCCGATCCGTGAGGTTCGGGTGGACGGGCAGCGAGAGGACCGTCTCGGCCGCCCGTTCCGCGTTCGGCAGCGACGCCGCCGCCGTACTCACCGTCTCGTAGGCCGGCTGGCGGTGGATCGGCGTCTCGTAGTAGACGCCGGTGTCGACGCCGCGGTCCTCGAGCGTCGCCGCCAGCGCCTCCCGGTCGTCGGTCCGGATCGTGTACTGGTGGTAGACGTGCCGGTAGCCCTCGGGTTCCGTCGGCGTCTCCACCGGCAGGTCCGCGAGTTCCTCGTCGTAGTAGGCCGCGTTCTCCCGGCGCGCCCGGTTGAAATCGGGCAGGCGCTCGAGTTGGGCCCGGCCGATGGCGGCGGCCATGCTCGTCATCCGGTAGTTGTGCCCGAGCGCGACGTGCTCGTACGTGCCGCCCTCGCCGACGTCCCGACCGTGGTTGACGAA
>CAYUFG010000264.1:0-1512 GCA_964443815.1 uncultured Halobacteriales archaeon
GACCCAGGACCGATCGGGAGGTGGAGATCACGGCGGCCACGGCCACGGAGACGGTGGCCACGGTGGGATGCACGAGGGCCACGAGCAACTGTTCCGCCGGCGGTTCGTCGTCTCGACGCTCCTCTCGGTTCCCGTTCTCCTGTACAGCGAAACGCTCCAAGACTGGCTGGGCTTCTCCGTCCCGGCATTTCCTGGCAGCGAGTGGATCAACCCCGTCTTCGCGGTGATCGTCTTCGCAATCGGCGGGGTTCCCTTCCTCCGGATGGCGGTCCCCGAACTCCGGGATCGGTCGCCGGGCATGATGACACTCATCTCGATGGCGATCACCGTCGCGTTCGTCTACAGCCTCGCGAGCGTCGTCGGGCTGGCCGAGACGGCCTTCTTCTGGGAGCTGGTCACGCTGATCGACATCATGCTGCTCGGTCACTGGATCGAGATGCGGTCGGTCCGCCGGGCCTCGAGCGCGCTCGACGAACTCGCGAAGCTGATCCCCGACACCGCCGAGCGCATCACCGAGGCGGGCGAGACCGAAGAGGTGCCCGTCAGCCAGCTCGAGGAGGGCGATCTCGTCCTCGTTCGCCCCGGTGGGAGTGTCCCGGCCGACGGCGTGGTCGAGGAGGGCGATTCCGACGTGAACGAGGCGATGGTCACCGGCGAGTCGAAGCCGGTCGAGAAGGAACCCGGCGACGAGGTCATCGGCGGGACGGTCAACGGCGACGGAAGCCTCCGGGTGCGTATCGATGCGACGGGCGACGAGACCACACTCGCCGGGATCATGCGCCTCGTCGAAGAGGCCCAGCAGAGCAAGTCCAAGACGCAGATGCTCGCAGATCGAGCGGCCGGGTGGCTGTTCTACGTCGCCGTCGCCGCTGCCGTCGTGACGGGGATCGCCTGGACTGTCGCCACGGCGTTCGACGCCGCGGTCGTCGAGCGTGTCGTCACGGTGCTGGTCATCGCCTGCCCGCATGCACTCGGGCTCGCGATCCCGCTGGTCGTCGCCATCAACACGTCGCTGGCTGCACGCAACGGCATGCTCGTCCGGGACCGGATCGCCATGGAACAAGCCCGGGAACTCGACACGATCGTCTTCGACAAGACCGGGACGCTCACCGAGGGCGAGCAGGGCGTGGTCGACATCGCGACGGTCGACGGCGTGACCGAGGCCGAGGCGCTCAGATTGGCGGCGGCGGTCGAGGCCGACTCCGAGCACATGATCGCCGCGGCGATCCGCGACGCGGCCGCCGAGCGGGGCATCGATAGCCCGCGAGCGAGCGAATTCGAGGCGATCAAGGGCCGGGGCGTCCGGGCACGCGTCGATGGCGAGGACGTACACGTCGGCGGGCCGAACCTGCTCGCGACCGTCGAGAGCGAGGTTCCAGACGAGCTACAGGCGTTCGCCGAGCGATCGGGAGAGCAAGCGCGGACGGTAGTGTACCTCCTCCGTGATGGCCGGCCCGTCGCCGCGTTCGCTCTCGCGGACGTCATCCGAGAGGAGAGCTACCACGTCGTCGA